>JAWOEN010000087.1:0-27169 GCA_046482725.1 Cloacimonadales bacterium (SeqCode) | reverse complement strand
TACCTGATGGCTAGCTTACCCGAGGCTTCCGTTTTACTTACCAGTAGCCAAGATGGCTACTGACCTGATGGCTACTGACCCATAATAACAGCAGCTTGAAATTGGTTTAGAGGTTGATTTCTATAATCTAAGGCTACGAAGATCTGGTTGCTGTCGGCATGCTGCATCACCAAGTTGCCATCCACTATCTGAGCGCTGACATCTGTGCTGATATCTTCACCTTTGTAATAAAGCTTGAATTTGTTCGCTTCCGGTTTCATCCAAACTGCTTCTGTGTTGTTGGGCAGCGCTAGGGGAATCTGCAATTGATAAAGTGGGGAAGGCTTGAAATTTTGCATCAGATAGTGGCGAGCCAGATTGTTGATGTAAACAACAACATCATCATCACAAAAATTTGCCGTCATCTCATCACCATCGACCGATTCACCCAAATCGATAAAATCATATTTAGTATCGGCAGTTTTTGCCCACAAAACCGGGCTGGGCAGGTCAAGAGTTTCGCCGGTAAAATAGATATCTTCGGCTTTGTTATCGTAATCTGGCAACAGATACCAGCGCTTTGCCTCATATTCACAAACCAAAAGATCGTCGCCAATATAGCAGGAATTGATGCTACCACTGATTAGTTGTCCTGCATCATAGAGATAATATCCATCTTTTTTATAGCATAAAATAGCTGTGGGAATATCCAATAGCTGGGGAATATTCAGCTGATTATCTACAACAGTTTGGTTGTGGCGGACAGCAAAATATTCTTGAGAGCTCTCGAGCCAAAACACCAGGTCATCATCGCACCAGAAGGTTTTTACTTCTTCCGAAATATCTTTGCCCTGGTAGAAAAAATAAAATTGTTCCAATTGCTTGAGACTGATGAAAACGGCATTGGATTGAGATTTTATGCCCTCCACATCTTGCCACTCTTCCAGCTCAACGTTGTCAAAATCTGCTAAGAGATAGTAACACGAGGTCGGCGCATGGAAAAGCACCATATCTTTATCATCCACAATCTCGATCTCTACCTCTTCCGAAATGTCCTGGTCATTGCTGATTAGCTTAAATTTTTCGCCAGAATCATAAATCATCCATTTGCTATTCTGCTGTTTTTCATTCTTTTTTTTCTTTCTTCGGGGAATCAAAGCCATCTTTTTCTCCTCATTCGCTTTTGTTTAATCACGCAAAATTTTTATCAATCGCGAAGTTGTCAGCAGCTAATTTCTCTGTCAATTTTTTTTAAGCTGCTAATCTTGGCTTTCAAATATATCTTGCTCTAGTTTGCTCAGATCCAAAAAATTTCTCCAAAAAATTTGACAGGCAATTTAAAGCTGAGAAATTGACTTCAATTCTATGATGAGAATTAGCAAAAACCTGATAGGGGTGCTGCTGAAAGCGGCTGAGAGAACACCCTGAACCTGATACGGATAATGCCGGCGTAGGGAATCGGAATTTTTAGAATAAGATTTTTTTAGATAAAAGTCATATTCCGGTTTCGGGATATGGCTTTTTTTTATGATAGAAGAGTTACCAAATTTTTCATAAAAAGGAGAAAAGATGAAAAAAGTAATTATTCTATTGATTCTAATCGGCAGCTTGGCAAGCCTCAGCGCCGATACTTTGGTGGGGCAGATCTGGGATCTGAAAACCAAAGCAGCTGTACCCAATGCAGCTATCACCATCGATGGCACTCGCTACGGAACCAACAGTGATGAGAGTGGCAAATTTGCCATTCCCCAGCTCAAACCACAAACCTATCAACTGACGATTAGCCGCATCGGTTATCAAACTAGCAAGGCAACTATCGATTTGAGCCAAGAGCAGAAACTGATCGTGGAATTGCGTCCGCAAGCTTATGAGGTAAGTGGATTTTCGGTTAATGCTACCTTTGCTAAAAAGCGCGAGACACCAGTTACCTTCAGCAATATTCAGCAGCAAGAGCTGATGGCCAATAATAGCGGGCAAGAAGTGCCAATGCTATTGAATGATATTCCCGGAGTTTATGCTTATACGGAAGCGGGCGGTGCTATCGGCAATGCTCAACTCAAAGTGCGTGGCTTCGACCAGAAGCGCATCGGCGTGATGATCAATGGCATTCCTTTGAACGATCCGGAAGACCATGGCGTCTATTGGGTCAATATGCCTGATTTTGCCGAAAGCACTTCTAATATCCAATTCCAAAGAGGAGTGGGTAGCTCGATCTATGGCATTTCCACTTTTGGCGGTTCACTCAATATGCAAACTTCCCAATTTTCGGAAGCGGCCGGCAGTGAAGCGTATCTGGAACTGGGCAGCTACAATACATATAAATATGGCGCCAAAACCAAGCAGAATTTTGGCAATTACAGCGCTTCGTTTAGATTGTCGCGCATCACTTCCGAGGGTTATCGCGATGATTCGGCCAGCGATCTCTGGTCGATATTTTCCTCGATCTCTTATCAGGAAGAAAGATCGTTGACCGAGATAAATTTCTACACAGGTCAGGAAGTTACAGAAGCGGCTTGGGATGCCTCCGGCGATTGGTTGCTAGCCGAAAACCATCAACACAATCCCTATTCTGACCAGAGCAGTGTGGATAATTTTTCTCAGCCCCATTTTGAGATTCACAATAGCTATTTGATCAACGAGCAGATGGATATCAAAAACTCCATTTTCTACATTCGGGGTAAAGGTTTCTATGAGCAGTACAAATCGGAGCGAGATCCTTGGGAACACGGTTTGGTAGATGCTCCGGTAGATACAGAAATTGATCTGATTCGTCAAAAATGGGTGACCAAAAATCATTATGGTCTCATCTCCAATTTCAATTGGGCGCATAATCGTGGTGAGCTGACAGCCGGTACCTATCTCAGTGGCTTCAATAGCGATCATTGGGGAGAAATAGTTGATCTGCCCGGCAATGAATTTAGCTACTATAGCGGGCAGGAATATTACCAATATCTGGGTGAAAAGCAGTATGCAACTTTCTTTCTAAATGAGATCTATCAGCCGTCTCAAAAACTTTCTTTGATGGCCAATCTCTATTTCCAACATATAAACTATAGCTTTGATCAGCAAGCAGCCGGCAATTTTAACGGCAGCTATCTCAACTCTTATCAAGTGGATTACAACTTTTTCAATCCGCGCTTGGGCGCCAATTTCAATCTGAGCGAGAGTATGAATATTTATGCCAATTACTCCCAATCTCATCGCGAACCTACTGACAGCGAGCTTTATGATACTTGGTACGGACCGGATGACCTGGGAGTGGCACCGCTTTTTGCCGAGGCCGATACACTTTATCATAGTGATGGCAGTGTGCAGCGCTTGAAGTGGAGCGATCCTTACGTTACCGAAGAAAAGCTGCAAAATTATGAGCTTGGTTTGGGCTATGCAGCTGGGATTTTGGATTTGGATCTGAATGGATATTGGATGAATTTTAGTGATGAGATTATCAGCTTTGGTGGAGTGAACGAAGAGGGGCAGCCGATTCGTGGTAACGCTGAGAAGACTATTCACCGTGGAGTCGAGCTGGGCAGCAAATTATATCTGCCGGCAAATCTGATCCTTTCGGGTAATTTCAGTTATTCCCAAAATTATTTTGATGAATTTGTGATGCAGGAAGAACAGTGGTTGGAAGATGAAAACGGAGAATGGTATACAGAAGCGGTAGATTTGGATCTTTCAGGAAATACAATCGCCGGCTTCCCGGAAATTATCGCGGGTGGAAAATTGGCTTATACTAATTCCAAGCTGAACATTTACACACATGTTCAATATGTGGGCGAGCAATTTTTGGATAATACTGAAAATGATCAGCGCACTATCGCAGCTTACCAAGTGGTAAATCTGGGGATGAATCTGAATTTTGGCAAAATTTTGGGTTTGGATAATGACATGACTTTTACTGCCAAGATCAATAATCTTTTGGATGAAGAGTACGAAACCGCAGGCTATTACAATGCTTGGGGCGGTGCAGATTATTCAGGCGCCAATTATTATTGGCCGGCAGCCGGTAGAAATTTCTCAGCCGGGATTCGCGTCGGTTTCTAAAGAAATAGTGTAGAGAAAGAAGGTGGATAGCTTGCTATCCACCTTCTTTAGTTTGGAGCAAAGAGATCTTAGAACAAAAATAGAAGCGCCACTCCCAGGACTGCAATGATTGCGCCCAAAATTTCCAACCAATTCACCTTTTCTTTAAAGAAGATTATTGCTGGGGGAATCAATATAACCGGGACAATCGAGGTGATGGTGGATGCTACACCGGTGGGGATAAAGCGGATGGCAAAGAGCGAAACACTCACTCCGATGAAAGGACCAAAAAAGGAGCCCAACGAGATCCACCGCCAAGCTGCAGCATTGCCGATCGTCGCCAATACTTTTCTCCAGCGGCGCATCACAAAAAATAGCAGCGTGAAACAAACTAAGGCTGCGATGGCTCTGATCTGTGAGACCAAAAAAGGATTGTAATCTTGCATGCCGTATTTGCCCAAAATCAAACCTCCGGATTGACCCAAAGCTCCTCCGAATCCAAATAATATGCCTGAAACTGAATGCTTAAAGACAAATTTGCTTTTGCCATTTCCTCGCTTCAAGATTACCATTGCCACACCGATGATGGTGATGAACATTCCTGCTAAGTCGCTTCGACTGAGGATTTCACCCAAAAACAGAAAGCCCAGCAGGGCAGTCAGTGGCGGCACCAAAGCAAAGATCAGCATCGAGATGCGCGCACCAATTCTTACAAACGCTTCAAACAGAAAGAGATCTCCCAGAAAAAAACCGACAATGCCCGAAAGCGAAAGCCAGATCCAGCCGTGCAGATTTACTCCTGCCGGCCAGGGTGTGCCACGATAGATCAGAGCAAAGATTGTGTAGAAAGCGTAGGCTGCCAGCAAGCGCAGAAGGTTGACGTTCAGCGAGCCGATTTTTTTGCCGGCCTGCTCGTAAGAGAGCGATGAAATAGCCCAACAAAAAGCGGTAGATAGAGCTAATAGTTGACCTAAGATTATTTGATTCATGAAATTTTATCCTGATTTTTTTATGCACCAAGATTTGAGCAGCATTTGCAGCGTCAAGTGAATGCAGAGATTAGTAAGATTTTTCGGCAGGCTGTCTGCACTTGCTTAGACGTAAAAATAGATCGAGATAAAATGGCAAAAACTGCCAACTAAGACCAAGATATGAAAGAGAGCATGATTTAGCGGTAGCGGACGGATGCCGTAAAGAATAGCGCCCAAAGTGTAGGAGAGGCCTCCGGCAAAGAGCCAGAAAACTCCGGCCGGAGCCAAATTTGCCAGCAAAGGTTTGAGGGCAAAGATGATGATCCAACCCATGAAAACATAGATCAGGGTGGAGATTATCTTGAAACGGCCAGTGAAAAAGATCTTCAGTGTGATACCTAGCAGGGCGATTCCCCAGCTCAGTCCAAAGATCATCCAACCGGCTCGACCTTGCAAGGTTACCAAGCTGTAAGGAGTGTAAGTGCCGGCGATCAGAGCGTAGATCGAGGCATGATCGAAAATGCGCAGATGTGCTCGGCGCGCAGGTTCTTGGCTGCTGTGATAGATGGTGGAGGCGATGTAGAGCGAGAGCAAGGTGAGCCCAAAAATAGAAAAGCTGATAATGTGGTAAGCGCTACCGTGCTCCAGCCCGCGCCAAACTAAGAGCAAGAGTGCTATTGCACTCAGCAAGATGCCAAGTTTGTGCGAGATGATATTTATCTGCTCTTCCAATGGAGAATAATATTTTGCTGCTGGTTTTTTCATAATAGTTGACTCCTTTATTTAATATCCTCTTTTCAGATCTACTTGCAGAGAAGATTTTTGGTCAGTGATAATTGCTTGCCGAGCCAGCTGGAAGCTTTCGAGCACATCTTCTAGGCTGGTCAGCGAAGCTTGATGTGGGGTGATGGTAATCTGCGGATGCTTCCATAAAACCGAATCTGCAGACAGAGGTTCTTGCTGGAAAACATCTAGGCTGGCCCAGCTCAGATTTCCTTTTTCCAAAGCTATTAGCAACGCTGAAATATCTACCACCCTGCCACGTCCGCAATTGATAAAATGCAAAGCTTGGAATTTGCTGAAAAAAGCGTTATCCAGTAAATGATAATTATCTTTGGTTGCCGGTAGGGTGCAGATGAGGTAGGCTATTGCAGGTGGAGCTTGCTGAAAATCTTCAAAAGAATAGGTTTTTGGGAATTGTTGCGCAGCTTGACCCGAGCGATTGACGCCAATGATTTTCATTCCAACTGCGCCCAAAAGCTGGGAAATTGCCTTTCCCATAAATCCGGTGCCCAAGATCGCTACAGATTTTGCCTCGATCGTTTGGGGCGGCAGGCGAAACCACTCTTGCGCCAACTGTTTCTGAAACAGCGGTAGAGAATTTTGCGCGCTCATCAAAATCTGATTGAGACAATACTCAGCCATCTTTCTTCCCATTTTGCCCACCGATTTGGTCAGAATTAATTCCGCATTTAAATCATTACGCCGCAGATAAGGATCGACCCCGGCTGCAAAGGAGTGAATCCATTTGATATGGGAAATATCTAGATTGGGTGGGGGAGAAAAGGCGGCCCAAGCTTGATATTGATCCAAAATCGTTTGATCCAAATGTTCCCGATAATCTATCTGCAGCTCGCTATTTTGATAATGAGCTGCCAATTCTTTGCCAAATTTTCCATGCGTGATTATTTTCATTTTTCTCCTTTCAATAGTTATACTCTATTCTGATGAGAAATATCTGCGCTGCTCGGTGCATTTTTCTCTTGCTGTAAACATGTTATCTACCTCACTTCCAAAAAGATTGTTTGTACGTGATAGTCTTGCAGCTTCACAAATTCCAAGTTTTCGATAAGCTGCCGGTAAGCTTCTAATTGCTGCGGATCGTAGATTTCTCCGGTTTTATAATCAATTATCAAAATTTCTTTATTACTCTGATCGATCATGATTCTATCAATGCGTTTCTCATTGCCTTTCTGATCAAAAAATATTCTTTCGTTAAATACTTTATCCCATTTTTTATCTGAAAAATATTGAGGATGTTGATCTAAAAAATTATTGGCAGTTTGGATAATGGCAGCAAATTGCTCGCGCGGCAGCAATGTTCCCATCTCCACAAAAATTTTCTGTTCTGCTTCTTGGCGAGCCAGCTGATTATCGAAAGCGATTTCAGCCAAATAATTGTGCACGATATTACCACGCAAGATAGCTTCGGGATGCAGAGATTTGCCGATCTCTAACTCTTGCCAGAAAATTGGATTGGGTAATTGAAAATAATCTTCCAGGCCTTGGGAAGAGGCAAAGGCAGGAGCCGCGCTTTGTTTTTTGCAAAGCAATTGTCCAGCTCGATAGCGCAAATGATGCGGCTGAATCTCCTGCAACTCAGCGGAAAATTCCTGATAAAATGTGGCAAAGAGCTGTTTGGAAATAGAGAGATCAGTCAGTTTATCAGCTGCTATTTGTTCCACACTTTTATTTTTGCGACTGACTTTATCGTAGATTATCAGGTTATTGCCGGCGCGGGTCAATTGCACGTAGATATTGTTCAGCTCTTCGGTTGCCTCTTTTATCTTTGCTAAATCAGTTAGCTCTGGTTTGGCTTTTTGCATGATAGCATGATAATTGTAGCTAAAAGCGCAATCCTCAAAAGCAGAAAAAGCTGCGTTGTAGGAAGCCAAGATTTTTAGGCCTTGTCCGCTATTACCTAGCTTGGATCCGCCCTCTAAAAATGCGAAAACAGTTTCGAATTCCAAACCTTTGGATTTATGAATTGTCATCAGCTTCAGCGCTTCTGTTTCGGATAAACCCAATTGCGTGAATTCCTCTTTGTTTTCTAAAGCTTGGCAATAAGCAGCAAATCCGCCCAAGTCAGTGGGATAATCAAGATTATTTTTGCTAAATTCTGCTGCCAATTCCATGAACTTATGCAAATTTTTCAGATCCAATTCGCTGGAAAAAATCTCTACCAAATGAAATTGGCGGATGCTTTCAGTCAAAAAATCCAACAAAGGTAGATCTGCATATTTCAGGTTCCTCAGTTTGGCAAAGCTTCTATTCTCGGCAGTTTCGGCAAAAAACTTCTGCCAATCGATCTCTGCGCCGCCAGATGCTTGCAATTTTAGCAGACAATTTCTAAAATCATCTCCGCCCAGCAAAACCAGATCGCTGCGCAAAAATCTTAGTAATTCATAACTATTTTCATAAACGAAAAAATTGATCAGATAGATCAGCGGCTTGATAGCCCGATGCTGCAAAAGTGAAGCGGAAGATTCCAAAATATAATCCACTCCGGCTTCATCCAAGATGCGGGCGATCAATTGCAGTTCGCTATTTTTACGGGTGAGAATGGCTGTTTCTGCTGGGTTTATGCTGTGTTTATCTAGTAGCGGGACGATCTCTTGTTGCAAGATCTGCTTGAAGTAATCTGTTTCGCTTAAGGCTTGTTCCCGGCTCTGGCAGGCAGCTGTATTGATCAGGTTCAATTCAAAGTAGCCCTGCTCTGCTGGGTCGGCTGTATCGATCTTTTCATATTGCCACTTGGTGGAATACGCTGCCAGATGCTGATGCAAGAAGGAGCTGGAGAAAACTTGGTTCAGGTTATCGATCAAGATTTTTTTACTGCGATAAGAGCGGCTGAGAGTTTCCGATTTGCTATCCATTTCCAAGAGATCAGGCGCTTGCAAAAGCAATTCGCGTTCACCGCCGCGCCAGCCGTAGATAGATTGTTTTTCATCGCCCACGATGATAGCGCCTCCCACGCCGCGCTGTCCCATCCCACTAAGAGCTTCCTGAATCATGGGAGAAAGAATATTCCATTGCAAAATGCTGGTATCCTGAAATTCATCGATCAAAATATAGCGGGTCTTGTAGGAAAGTTGCTCGTAAAAAAGGTTCAGCAGGTTTTGTCCATCACAGATCGAAAGCTGGGGATCATGCAGATAGCGATAGGTGAAATAGGTGATATCGGAGTAGGTGAAGATGCCGCGCTGATACTTGAGCTCGTCATACTTGGTTAGTAGGATGTTGGCTAGCTGATAAAGCTGAACTTGCTCGGGTCTGATCAAAACTTGGTGAAGATAGCTTGCCATTTTGCTGCTGACAATTTCGCACAATTCATTTAGCTGCTCTTTTGCTTCTGAAAAAGCTTTGGCTCTGAAAAGTTTACTGCCGTTCCAAAAATTTGGCTGTAAGAAAATAGCATAATTATCTTGCAGCAATTCTAGGTCGGAAAAAAGCTCAATTAGATTTTTTTGCATCTGTCCAATATCCAAATCGTGGGGATTTGGCTGACTGATAAAGGGTTTGAAATCTTTTTTGGTAAATTTATCCCAATCAATATCTTTATTTTGAGAGCTGATAAAATCTGATAAATATTGGCAAAAAGTAGTGATAAATAATTCTACAGCTTCAATATACTCTTGTCGAGTTAGTGCGATCTCTTCTTTACTGGCAAGCGTGATCGGAGTTTGGATAAAATTGAAGATCCAGCGCTGCTCGATCAGGCTTTCTATAAATTTTTGATAATCTGCCAAATTGCGATAAGCTTTGAGGTCAAAGATATTTCGGAAAAGTTGCAGATGCTTCTCTTTTAGAATCTCATCAAATAGTTCCGGCAGATATTCCTGATTTATTTTCGGATCAATCTGCGGATCAGAAATATTGTAATAGGGAGCGATGAGCCCGGCGAAAATAGTATTGGTGAAAGAATCTATGGTGCTAACGCGCAATTTATCTTTATTGGCCAGCATGGCATGATAGATCTCGCGCAGATAGCTGAGAGCAGCTTCGTTGATAGTAAGATGCGGTTCAAAACTTTTGATGCTGGCCAGCAGCTGCTGACCTTCGGAGCTGCCAGAGATGATCTGTTGCATCTGATAAAATATGCGTTGGCGAATTTCGGCAGTAGCTTTTTTGGTGAAGGTCAGTACCAAAATTTCATCAAAACTGGTAGTGCCGCGATATTTCAGTAATAACGTGATAAATTCCAAAGAGAGTCGATAGGTTTTGCCGGTTCCGGCACTGGCTCGGATTACTTTTTTTTCTGGTAAGATCTCATGATAAGCCATAATTTATTTCTCCCTTGGTTGGAAAAGATCACGGCGGGTGATTTCTATATTTTCATATTTTCCCGCCTTCTCTGATAAAACATATCCTTGGCTGATAATCTGCTGCACACTTGCTTGCAGACGCATCTTAAAATCTGCCAGCACCATAGCTTTATCCTTTTTCTGGGTGGTCTTGATCGTGTGTAGAGCAGCCTTTTCCACAAAATAGAGATAAGATTTTGTCGCATCCAACAGTTCAGGTTTTTTTAGCAGGTAGTAGATATTTTCGTAGATGATCAATTGATCTTCAAATTTTTTCTTTTTGGCAGGATTATCGCTGCCGGTTTTATAATCAAAGATATATTTCTGCGAAGCAGCTTCGATGCGCAGATCAGCTTTGCCACGCAAAAAGATCTGGTAATCCTCCACCTGCATAAAAAGGCGACTGTCGGTTTGCTGCTTTTCGGGCAAGACCGTAATCTGCTGGTCAGAAAGCTGGAAATTTTGATCCAGATAGGCAAAGAAATTGATAATGCCAAATTTGAGAATGGGCAGAAAGATCAGCTCAAAATAGCGTTGGGAATAGTTGTGTGGTCTTTTGAAGATCATTTCCCGATCATTAGCCAACAAGCTGCTAAAAGCAGTATCGACATAATTTTTGTTGGTGTTATGAAAATTGTGATGAATTTTGTTGCCCTGATAAAGTTCTAAAATGCGTTGCCAGATTAAATTGAAGACTTCATGCGTCATGTTTCCGATCAATTTGCCCGAATATTGTGGAGCCAGGTCATATTCTCGCTCTTTCAGCTGCGCTTGGTATTTGATAAAATATTCGTAGGGATTTTCTTGCAGACTTTGCCAGCGATAGTAAGAAAGCTTTAGTTGCTGAGCGGGAAAGTCTTCCGGTCGGAAAGATATTCTATGAAAATCTGCTTCTACTTTGGGTGGAGAGAAATCAGCTGGAAGATTACCCAGATATTTCTGATAAAAATGCTGATAGGAGTATTTGGCTTTGGCCGAAAGCTGGTAAAGCTGAGGCAGATTTAGGCGCAATTCTTCGGCGAAAGAACTTACTTCGCGGTTTTCCTCCAGATTTTCGATCGAGAAAAGTATGACTTGGCGGCTTTGGGCCAATAAACGATAGAAATAATATTTTTCCCGACTGCGAATATCTTCATAAGTTTTTAGTCCCAAGCTTTGGCGCTGATTTTCACTCAGCAGAAAAGGAGTTTTGCGTTTGGGTGGCAGCACACCCTCGCTGACGTTGAGCACAAAAACCTGATCGTAGAGTAAGTTTCTGGTATCTTGCAGAGCAGTGATTTTTTGGCGCTGTCCAGTTGTGAGCTTGTGCTGTAATGGTTTGGGTTGCATATAATCCAAAAATAGTTTCAAAGCGGCAGCTGCGAAATTTTTGTGTTTGAAAATATCCTGCCAATTTTTGACCAAATCTAGTTGATCCAAAATCTTAAAATCACTTTTTATCTGAGCAAATTGTTCCAAGATATTGCTAAGTTTTTTTTCACTTGCGCTCAGCAATCTGGGGCTGGAAAAATCTGCCACAAATTGATTGAATTGCTGCATGTTTGAGATCTGATAGAGTTGCTTGATTTCGCTTAATATTTTTTTGAGCAGAACACTGTTTTCCGCTGGAAGCTTTTGCTCTTGCAGACAGTTTAGTTCTAGGTCAAGATATTGAAAATCTTGCTCTACCAATTTGTAGATAAGATCCAAAATTTTACTTTGAGCAGCTTGCCAATCTTGGGAATAATAGCGCAAAAGCTCGCTGCAGCTAAAGAGTTCCAAAGCAGTTTGCAGCGGCAGCAGTAATATTTTTTCGTGATAAAAGAGCTGGGAAACTGCCTTATGCATCAGAAAAAACCAACGATAGATCGAGCTGTCTGGGAAGGCGCTGCGCGTATTGACAGCAAAATATTTTTGTGAGAAGAAATTGCTGTATGCCTGCTCTGCAAAACGAAAATCTACCAGAGCGCTGGGTTGCTGCTCTTGCAGCTGGCGAAAGAGAGCGCAAATCATAGAAAAATCTTCTGAGGAGCGGATCTCGGTGATTTTCTGAGTGCGGATATTTATTAGATCCTGAGCTGAAATCTCGGCTTTTTGTTGCAGATTTTGCTGATCAAAAATCCGCTGCGGATATTGGTGATAAAGCGTTACATTATCAGGTTGTTGCAGAAGGTATTTCTCCAGATTGGTCAGGTAAAATTGGTTTACCACCACCACTTCTCGGTAATCTGTTTTCAAGCGCAAATTTGATTGGCAATAGGCAAAAATTTTGTCTGTAAAATCTAGTTGCTGAATAAATCTGCGATAGTTTTTTTTGATCTTTTGTAACTGCTCAAAAGTATTTTGCTGCCATTCTCCGGCAGTGATTTTTTCTGCTAATACTTGCTCTATCTCTTGTTCTGTCACCAGCTCTTCATTGATCTCTTCCCAAAATGAGAAAAATTTTTGAGCCAGCTGAATCGCCGAAAAATAATCTGAGATATTAAAATATTCTTTGCTGGCTTCATCCAAACTGAGGAACCAAGCCAAGCTCCGCTTTTCCTCTTTCAGTAGCGGTCGCTGCGCTTGGAACTGAGAATATTTCCAATCTTCCAAAGTAAAAAAATCTGATTGGGAAAAATTCCAATCCTTTTGAAAGTATTTCAGGGCAAGATTGCGCGCTTGGATTGTGGGGAAGAGAAAAAGTGTATGATCTTGTCGATGTTTTTGTAGAACCAAGCGAGTGATATCCTGATCAAAATTTACTGCTTGAAATTTCATGTTTCCTCTTTTTTTTTAGGTAGCGATCGCTTCGATCAGATCGGGATAATTATTGCGAGTGGAATTTACCGCGATCGAGACCGGATGGTAATCTACATTTTGCACACTTTCATTATACAAGAGCCCGATCAGATCTTGCGGACGCTTGCTCTGCAGCCATTTTTCGGATATTTCCGGATTCAGAATCACTGGCATGCGGTGATGCAGATGAGCTATGCTGTCTGCGGCAGCTCGGGTAATGATGCTGCAAGTTTGCACTCTGTCGCCACTGGGTGCTTGCCAGTTTTCCCAGATGCCGGCAAAAAAAATGAGCTCGGAAGCGGAGCGGAAAAAATAGTAAGGTTGCTTATCTTTTTTGCTCCATTCATAATAGCCATTGGCAACGATTAGGCAGCGTCTCTTTTCGAAAGCTGCCCGAAAACTGGGTTTTTCGGCAATGCTTTCGCAACGTGCATTGATCAGCTTGCTGGCAAATTTGTCATCTTTGGCCCAAAAAGGAATTAGTCCCCAACGCCGGGTTGAGAGAGTTTTTTGCTCTGCCTGCCAGATTACCGGAATCATTGAGCCGGGCGCCACATTGTAGTTGGGCTCCCATTTTGATATTTTCTGTAAAGCTTTAGCATATTGGGCAATAGCTTCCGCGCTGCTATATATTGCAAATCTACCACACATATTTCCTCCTGAATTTTGGCAGAATCTCTATTATGACTCTGCCTGTCAATAATTCTTCTCTTTTATGCTCTTTACAAAAGAAAGTAAAGATGGTTTACGAAATCCTAATAAAGTTAGCAAAAAGCTTGGGTTGGCAGCGCTAATAAGAGGAAAGCGTTTGGTGCTTATGAATTATTAAACTATTTTAACCTGCCGAGAACTAATGAGATAGCGTTCGCAAGAAAATATTTTATGTAGTTGGCACAATATTTGCACTATAGAAGGTTAAATTCAAAATTAGAAAGGAGAGATGAAATGAAAAAATTATTTATTTCATTATTTGTGATTTTTGCTGCGTTTTCAATCTTAAGCGCTGCAGAACTGCAAGTAGTTAGAACGGAAGGAATTTCTGTTCCCAGAGAAACAGAAAGAGACATCGTAGAAATTGGTTATAGTGGCGCTTACAACGGTAATGGTATCGGTACAGATGAAGCAGGTACACTTTATGCTGCTGCTCGTTTCACCGAGACAGAATTAGCCGATTTTGTGGATGGCAATTTTCAAGAGATCAAGTTTATCGTAAGAGAAACAGCTACAGATGTAACAGTAAGACTTTTTGAAGGTGCTACTGAAACTACAACCGGAGCTTTGCTTTATGAAGCCCAGATCGAAGATCTTTACACAGAAGATTGGTATACACATATCATGACAGAAACAGTTGATATTGAAGCTGGTACTGAGTATTGGGTAACTTATGAAGTTGCTTGTAGTGGTGGATTTCCCATCGCCTGTGATGATGGTCCTGCTGCCGGCGGTAAAGGTGACCTGATCTCTTTAGATGGTGCTGGTTGGGATGCAGCTGCAGCTGATTATGGTCTAAATTATAACTGGAACATTGCTGCTGTAGTGCAAAGCGCACCGGCAGAAAATGATGTAGCAGCAATCGAAGTAGAAGGTTTAAGCGGAAATCTGGAAGCAGATACAGCTATGATTCCTGGTGCGAAAGTAAGAAATATTGGTCTGAACGAAGCTACTTTTAATCTAAATCTGATGATTCATGATCTGGAAGAAAATGAAGCTTATAATGTGATTTCAGACGAGATTACATTGGCAGTTGGAGACTTGACTACAGTAGAGATGGCTGATTTCACACCGGAAGCTGGTAAGTATTATACTTATGCTCTTTCTGTGATGATGGATAATGATGATAATACAGATAATAATGTTGTTACTGGCGATTTTACTTCATATATCACTGAGCGTGATTTTGTTGTAGCTGAAGTGGTGACAGGTACTTGGTGCCAATATTGCCCCGGAGCTTCTTTGGCAATGGAAGAGTTTATCGAAAATGAGCAAAATGTAGCTGTGATCAAATATCATGGTGACGATGATTATGAAACAATTTTTAGTGGTGGAAGAATCAATTATTATGGTGTGGAATCTTTCCCAACCAGCATTTTTGATGGCGTGAATATCCACGGTGGTGGTAACGAAAATAGCAGTATCTATTCCACACTCTTGCCTCTTTTTGAAGATAGAGCTGCAACTAAAACAGCTATGAGCTTGAATGTAGAAGATGCTAATAGAGATGATTATGCCCTGAATGTTACTGTGATGCAAGACGGTCAGATTCCCGAAGGTGATTTTAAATTGCATGTTGCAGTAAACGAATTTGGCATCCAACAAGCTTGGCAAAATCAAACTGAATTGAACTATGTCAATCGTACAATGGCTCCTACTCATTTTGGTACAAACCTAGATTTTGTAGATGGCGTAGCAGTAGCTGAAGTAGAATTCTTCAACGAATTAGCCTGGAATCTAGATAATTGTGAAGTTGTAGTTTTTGTCCAAGACTACAACACAAAAGAGATCTGGCAAGCTACTAAATTCCCGATGACTGATCTGAACCCGGTAAGTGCTGAGAACAATGCTCCTGAAATGGAACTGAAACTCGGTAACTATCCCAACCCTTTCAATCCTACTACTACTATCAGCTTCAACCTGCCAACTGCAGGCGATGTTAGCTTAGAAATTTTCAATGCGAAAGGACAAAAAGTAAATACTTTGATCAACGAAGCTAAAGCAGCTGGTGAACATAGTATCGTTTGGAATGGAACAGATGATCGTGGTGGCGAACTGAGCACAGGTGTATTTTTCTACAAAATCAAATCGGGTAGGTTTACTTCAACCAAGAAGATGATTCTTCTGAAATAATCTGCTAAAGATAGATTTGGATTTCGCCCCGACAGCTTGCCTGTTGGGGCAACTTTTTTTGTTCCGGTAGATTTACTGCAGCAGCTTTTTCTGAAATAATCTGCTAAAAAAATAGATTTGGATTTCGCCCCGACAGCTTGCCTGTTGGGACAACTTTTTTTGTCTGGTAGATTTTTGGGAAGATGGTTTTTTTAGCTATTGTAGAATTCAAAAAAGAGTTGTTTGTCTTTGGTATCTTCCGTGCTTATTAGATTGCTAAGGCTTATTCCCAAGAGTCTGACAGCGCAATTATTGATGATTGTGTTTTGCAAAAGCTCTTTGGCATACTTTGCCATTTGCTCAGCCTCATCAAATTCTTCTGTGTATGTTTTGCTGCGGCTGGCGATCTCAAAATTGGCAAATTTTATTTTGACTGTGATAGTTTTGGCCTTGATCTTTTTTTGAATCAATTTGGGGTGAAGCCGGGCTGCTATTTTATCCAAGACATCACACATCTCCTCGATCTCAGATATATCTTGGGCAAAAGTAGTTTCTTTGCCCAATGATTTGCGCGTGGAAGAGGTGGTAACTTCTCGATCATCGATGCCGCGCACAATATTGAAATAGTAGCTACCCACTTTGCCAAAATGTTTGAGCAATTCGGCCAAACTATACTGTTTTAGATCAGCTCCACAATTTATGCCGAGGCGTTTCATCTTCTTTTCGGTTACTTTGCCCACGCCGTGAAATTTGCCGATCGGTAATTTATCCAATAT
The DNA here is from genome assembly GCA_046482725.1 of Cloacimonadales bacterium (SeqCode). Taxonomy (GTDB): domain Bacteria; phylum Cloacimonadota; class Cloacimonadia; order Cloacimonadales; family TCS61; genus DAOWES01. The sequence continues at coordinate 10,753 of JAWOEN010000087.1, read as the reverse complement.
CTTGGCAGCTTGCCCGGGTCTTATCACGACCAGTCCATCCGGTTTATCCAGATCGGAAGCAGTTTTAGCCAGAAATTTATTGTAGGAAACTCCGGCCGAGGCTGTCAATTGCGTACGCTGATAAATTTTTTGGCGGATCTCAGCTGCTATCTGTGTAGCCGAGGCTATATCTTGTTTATTTACTGTCACATCCAGATAGGCTTCGTCGATCGAGACCGGCTGTACTAGGTCGGTATATTCATAAAATATATCTCGCACAATTTCCGCTACCTGGTTGTAGGCGGCAAAATTGGAGCTGACAAAGATAGCATGCGGGCACAATTTCACCGCCATAGCGCTGGGCATAGCCGAGTGCACACCATATTTGCGGGCCAGATAATTGCAGGTGGATACTACTCCGCGGCTATCGGGGCGACCGCCCACGATAACAGGTTTGCCACGATATTCCGGATGATCGCGCTCTTCCACCGCTGCAAAAAAGGCGTCCATATCGACATGAATAATTTTTTTGCAATTCATCTTATTTTGCCTTTACCACCGGGATCTCTTGCCAACAGGTGGTAAAGCGGGGCGAGAGTTTATCGCGGCGCATTTGCCAAGCTTGCTCGCTGCCCACTCCGGCATAAGTTAGCAAATTGTTTCCCATTTTTTGATTAACCTTATCCATACATTGCATAATATCTTTGCGTTTATCATCCAGATAGGTTGGGGCAAAAAAATCTAGCGGGGCTTGAGTTTCATGCATCAGGTCAGCTAGCAGCACGCCCACTTTCTTGTATTGATAGCCCTCGCGGTAAAGTTGTTCCAAGATGGTACGGGCTGCTCTCAGAAAATCGGGAGTGTAGGCGGAAGGTACTGGCAAGCGAGTCTGAGCGTAGTTGGCATATTGGGGCAGCTGAGTTTTGAAGCGGTTGGTAGAGAGAAAAACCATGATCTGCGAAGCGACTAAGTTTTGGCTGCGCAGTTTTTCTACCGCCCGCACGCAGTAGGAAGAGAGAGCTTCCGAGATCTCTTGATAGCTTTCTACCGGTTTGCCAAAAGATTTGGACGAGACAATCTCCTGGCGGGGCGCAATATCGGTATCTATCTCTAGACAAGAGACGCCATTCAGCTCCATGGCTGTTCGCAAGCCCACCACTGTCATCTGCTTTTTGATCCAATGATAATCTGTATTGGCCAGCTGCCAAGCGTTGTGGATGGAATTGCTGTGCAACATCTTGGCGTATTGGCGTCCCACTCCCCAAATATCTTCCACTTGCACCCATTGCAAGACTTGAGGCAGTTTGGGATGCTGACAGAGATTGTAGACGCCTTCAGTTTTACGAAATTTTTTGGCAACCCGATTGGCGATTTTTGCCAAAGTCTTGGTAGAACCAAAGCCCACAGAAACCGGTATGCCAATCCAATCAGCCACAGTTTTCTTGATCTTGCTGCCCAAGAGCAGCAGATCCTGCTGAGGTAGGTCAGTGAGCCGCAAAAAAGCTTCATCAATCGAATAGACTTCCAGATCAGGCGAAAATTGCTCCAAAACTTGCATTATCCGCGCTGAGATATCGGCATACAAAGTGTAATTGGAAGAGAGCAAAATACCTCGATGTCGCGCTAGATAATGTTCTATCTTAAAAGCTGCATCACCGCGCTTGATCCCAAGCTTTTTCATCTCATCGGAAAGCGCTACTACCATGCCATCATTATTGGAAAGCACTCCCACCGGCCGCTGGCGCAAAGAAGGCTGAAAGATGCGCTCGCAAGAAACATAAAAACTGTTGCAATCTACCAAAGCAAAAATTTCCCGGCTACTCATAAGATTTCCTAATTGGTGCGGTGGATAGAAAATACTACCACACCCCAAATAATCAGATCGCTCTCAGCTGTAATTTCCAAAGCTGAAAATTCACTATTCTCAGGTTGCAAAAACCATTTGCCAGCCTTGATCAAAAGCCGCTTTACCGTGAGCTCACCATCCAAAATAGCGATGACAATCTTTCGGTGAGCCGGCTCTAATGAACGATCTACAATCAAAATATCATTATCAAAAATCCCTGCTTCGGTCATCGAATTCCCCGCAACTCGCACAAAATAGGTCGCCGCCGGATGAGCTACCAAGTGCTCGTTTAGATCTAGCTCTGCTTCGATATAATCTTGGGCTGGCGAGGGAAAGCCAGCTGATACAGAACTACCCAGCAAGGGACGAACCAGCTTGCTGTGAGGATCGAAGCTGAAAATTTGCTTGATCTCGGCACTGAGATTTAAGCTGCTATACTGCATCTGCTTACCTCCATTTGGTCTATAAATATCTATTTACTAAAAAAAATCTAACAAATCTATTTTTTAACTGGACAGTTAATCGGTCAATAAATAAATTAACTGCAGAGTTAATGAAGAAAGAAGAATGAAGAATGAAGAATGAAGAATGTGAAATGTGAAATGTGAAATGTAAAATGTGAAATGTGAAATGTAAAATGTAAAATGTAAAATGTAAAATGTAAAATGTGAAATGTAAAATGTGAAATGTAAAATGTAAAATGTAAAATGTAAAATGTGAAATGTGAAATGTAAAATGTAAAATTAAGAATTAAGAATTAAGATTTAATTATTTTAGGTGGTAAGGTAAAGGATATTTTAAGCCCTAAACCCTAAACCTTAAACCTTAAACTTTAAACTTTAAACAATAACCCAGAAAAAAGGAGTAATTATGTCATTGGGAAAAAGGTTAAATCAGATTTTGCAAGAGCTGGAGATGACTCAGACCGCTTTATCCAAAGCGCTGAATATTTCCAATGTGGTGATAAACCGTTATGTGAAGGATAAGACAACACCTGATTACAATTTTTTGAACAAACTCGCTTCCAGCTACAATATCAATATCAATTGGCTGATTACCGGTGAGGGTTCGGCTTTTATGTCAGATCGTCTGCGCGAGATCAACGATCGGCAATATTGTGAGATGCCGATTTTGGCGCAGGTAAGCTGTGGCAGCCCTGAATCTATCGAGACAGCTGATCCGGAAGATCATATCATGATCGACACACTTTCGCTTTCGGGCAATTTCAACGACTATTTTGCCTTTTATGCGCATGGTGATAGTATGTATCCGCAGATAGCCGATGGAGATGTGGTGATCGTGAAGCAGAACAATGATTGGTCCAAAGCTGATGATCGTATTTGCGTGGTCAGAATTAATGGCGAAGTTACCCTGAAAAAAATTATTACCTATGAAGAGCGGCACGAGATTTTGCTGCAGCCGCTGAATAAAGATTTTCCACCTTTGATTATCAATCCTGACAACAGTGAAGATGCACTTTTGATCGGGGTGGCTGTGATGGCAGTGAAAAATCTCTAAAAAAGCTGAACTGAATTCTCTGACATTTTCAGGCTGAAATTGCTTGGAATGATTAATCTTGACAAGCAGAAGTCAATTCGGGAATTTATTAGGCATAATTTCAGAAAAAAAGGAGATACGCCATGTATGATTATGGAACCAGTTCTATTATGGAAACTATGATGGGATGTATTTTGCTTGTCTCCCTTGCCACATTGCTATTTATGATAATAGCTCACTGGAGATTATTCAACAAAGCCGGTGAGCCGGGTTGGGCTATTTTGATCCCCATCTACAATGTCCTGATTATGTTGAAGATTGCCGGAAAACCCTGGTGGTGGATCTTTTTCCCACTGCTTTCTATTATCCCGCTAGTTGGTTGGATTGCTGCTTTGGTGATCAGTATATTTGTGATGCATGGGATCTCGGTAAATTTTGGCAAAGATAGCGGCTTTACTGTGGGCTTGGTTTTATTGCCGATCGTTTTTATTCCGATCTTGGCCTTTGGCGATGCTCAGTATATGGACGAAACCCAATTTGAAACTATTGAGAGTATGGAAAACTTAGAAGATTAATTTATAGTTTAGCCTTTTTATCTTGCACTGCTGGTTTAGCGGTGCATTTTTTTTATCTGAAAAATGCTTTTGGGGAAAAATCTTGACACTGCAGAGAGCTCTAAATTGGCTTCAAAAAAAAATTGTGAGGTAAGAATAGATGAAAAATATACGCGGCTTTGCCAGTGACAATAATTCCGGTGTTCACGATCAAGTAATGCAGAAGATGGTTGAGATCAATCAGGGTCATGAGATCGGCTATGGCGATGATAAATATACAACAGAAGCCAAAGCCAAACTCAAAGAGCATTTTGGCGAGCAGATCGATAGTTACCTGGTTTTCAATGGAACCGGCGCCAATACTTTGGCGATTGCCAATTCGCTTTTTTCTTTTCAGGCAGTTATTTGTGCCGCAACTGCTCACATCAATGTAGATGAATGTGGCGCGCCCGATAATTATAGCGGCTGCAAATTGCTTTCTGTTCCCACCTCAGATGGAAAATTAACAGTCGAAAAGATCGAAACTTTTTTACATGGCAGAGGCGACGAGCATCATGTGCAGCCCAAAATGATTTCGCTGACTGAGGTGAGCGAATTGGGCACGATTTATACTCCGGCCGAGATAAGGCTGATTACGGATTTTGCCCATGAGCGGGATATGTTGGTGCATATGGATGGTGCTCGGCTTTCCAATGCTGCTGCAGCTTTGCAGCTAGATCTGAAGAATATCACAACTGAAGCTGGTATCGATATTCTCTCTTTTGGTTTAACCAAAAACGGGGCGATGAATGCCGAAGCTGTAATATTTTTTGATCAGAAATTATCTGAAAACATGAAATACCACCGCAAGCAAGCGATGCAATTGGGCTCCAAAATGCGTTATATGTCGGCTCAGTTTATCGCGCTGCTGAGCAATGATCTTTGGCGAGAAAATGCGCTGCATGCCAACCAGATGGCAAAATTATTGGCAGATAAGATAAAGCAGATCCCGCAGATTGAGCTAATTTATCCGGTGCAAGCCAACGGAGTTTTCGTGAAATTACCCCGGGCAATTATTGCTCCATTGCAAGACGAATATTTCTTTTATATGTGGGATGAAGAGCGCTGTGAAGCACGTTGGATGTGCTCTTTTGATACTACAGAAGAGGATGTGGAAAAATTTGTGCAATTGCTAAAAGAGTTATTGAAAAAAGTATAAACTGCTTTATATAAAAAAAATCCCCCCGTTGCCTTGAACAGCCGGGGGGATTTTTTGGGTTTATTTGATAATCAGCATTTTACGGCTGGTAGAAAAATCTTCACCACTGATTTTGTAGAAATAGACCCCACTGGCCAGAGGCTTACCCAGGTGATCTGTTGCTTGCCAACGCAGCTCATGGCTGCCGGCAGTTTGATATTCTTTCAGCAAAGTATCTACTTTCTGCCCTTTCAGATTGTAGATCTCTACGGAAAGATTGGCAGCTTGCGGCAGATTGTATTTGATGGTGATCGCACCACGCTTGCTGTCGTTCAGATAGAAAGGATTGGGGTAATTGCTGGCTTTAATATCCAGAGCCGGAGTAATATCGGCAGGCTCACTGCTGAGAGTGGGAGTGGTAATAGCAGCATACATCAGGTTGCCGCCGTCAGTGCTTTGTCCGCCAAATGTATCATCATCCAAAAAGAAAAGATGAATTTTGCTGCTGTTGTCAGCAATATTTTCGATCAAATCTCCCGGATAGACATAAGCAGGTTTCATGCCGGCTAATTCGGGAGTATCCAAGCTATTGAGGCTAACAGGTTCGCTCCAGATATATTCTTCTACTGTGGCAAATGAGAGCTTTATCTCAGCTACCTCGATCCACTCTTCATAACCTTCGATGCCTTCTTGGGCATAATAATTGTTGAGACCATCCATCCAGAGCGCAGCTAACATACCATTTTCGCCTTTGATCACATGAAACTGATTATCGTGAAAAGCATTGCCCGGATCATGATGAAATGTAGGCCAACCGTTGAACATAACCACATTGCCATCTTCATCATATTCGTCTATCTCACCATCATTGTCGGTATCCCAAGGTAGATAGACTTGGTCTTGTTGCCAGACATAATTGGGATTGGCAGCATTTTCGTTGATCTCAGGATTCAGCACTTGGAAATGAAATTCTTGGCTTTCAAAATCATAATAGTAACTATAGACAAAGGTTTCCAAAGGATAATAGCCATCGTCCGGATTTTGCAAACCCATGGTACCTGTGTGGAACAATTTTGTACCGTCATCACTGAAAACTGCGTTGAAATTTCCATCATTGATATGAGCAAAAAATATTTCTTCCGGATCACCATTATCATCAGTAAAGGGATAAGTGCCATCCAGATTTTGTGGATTGTCTACCGCAATATTGTTGGGGATAGCTTGCATTATCCATTCGCCTTCGCCGTAAGTTTCATTATAAAGGATGAAATTTTCATCACCGGTATGATAACCCACAAAAGCAATTTTTCCATCAACTTCGCTGACAGCTGTGGTAACGAAGGGTCTGAAATCTTCTTCTCCGGCATTCCAAGCATCAAATTGGGGGATAGTGGTGTATTCCCAATCCAGCTGAGATTGCGCTAACATATCATTTTCATCAAAATCAGCATAAGCCAGCAACACATTTTCGCTGGGGGTTCCCTCAGGATTATGAGCAGTAGCGTTTTTAGCTATCACATAAACTCGTCTTTTCCCATCTACAGGAGAAGGTCCAATATAGGTATAAGGCCAGATAAATTCATCGTCTTCATAGGGAGTAGGAATCTCCGAATCGATTACGGCAAAAGGAGAGATCCAGTTGCCGGGTCCGATAGCGCTATAAAGATCATAAGTCATGGCGATTTCTAAACCCGGGATTTCCGGAGAGATGTCGGCATGCCAGACCGCAAAAGGATTATTGGTAACCGGGTCGATATCAATGCCGGGATAGCCTTCCCAGAGGTTATCAGTGCCGACGGGGAAGGTGAAATTGGTGCCATCAGATTCGATAAAAGAGTAGTAGATGCGGCGATTGGAGGCAGAAGTCTCCTGAGCGTGAAAGACTGCATAAGCGCTGCCATCTGCCAAGATGCGCAGTGGATAGCCGTTGTAGCTACCCGGCATATAGTCGTAGTAAGTTGTCAGCAGTAGCTGGGGCGAAATATCAAAATCGAGTTCACGGCTGAGGCGTTGGGGGGTGGAAAATTTACTGATTCCTCCCGGCAGAGCTTCGCGTTGCTCGCTACCTTTGGGTTTTAGATCAAGCGCAAATAGTGCAAATACCATGGTTAATGCCAAACTCAATAACAATACTTTTTTCATTTTCCCACTCCTTTTTTCCCTGATTAGGGTTTTTATTAATGTTTAGTTCAAATGACCATAAGTGTTCCTATGGTCATATGATACTATTTGATAATTACCATTCTCTCAGTGGCCAATGTTTTGTCATCGGCCTTGAGCTGATAAAAATAGACTCCACTGGCAACAGGCTGTAGATTGGCATCTCTGCCATCCCAGATTATTTCATTCTCACCTGCCCGGTGAGAGGCTTTTAGTTGGGTTATTTTTTGTCCTTTCAGATTATAGATGGTGATAGCAGCTTTGGTCACATCCTGAGGCAAATTGTAGCTGAGCGTGGTAGCAGTGGCTCGTCCGTTGGAAGAGGGGCTGAAAGGATTGGGGTAATTGTGCAAATTATTGGATAGAGTATTGAGCTCGCTTTCGGCTGAAAGAGTTTCCAGAGACAATTTCTGGGCGTATAGATTTTGGGCAACATCCAAGCCATATTCAGGAAGATACTTTATAGATTTGCTATCGATGCAGGCAGCATAAGCATATTCGCCGCCAAATACTATTTGAGGTCGGGAGGAAAACCCTGTATTTCCAAACAGATTTACGCCGTTGGTAGCATAGACCAAATCACCGTTTGGTCTTATCTCTTGAAATTTTACATAATTTAAGTTTTCAGTATCTTGCTCTTCCCAAATCAAAACTAGGTTATCAGCCAAATTGATTTGTTGGAAATTTCGGAGATTATTGGTGGTGAAGATCTCAGCTGGTTCTGGCCAAAGCTCTTCTCCCTCCAAGGAGATTTTTTGGATAGTTAAGCTGCTGCCATCATTGGTTTCAGAGATAAATTGGGATAGATAAATCCCTTGATTATAAGATATCTGATAATCCTCAAAAATGGGATCAACTGGAAATGAGAGTGGCTCTGGCCAATACAAATCACTATTGGGTTGCACCAGCTGAATCTCAAGCGCTGAAGTTTGATAATTGTACCAACTAACCAGCAAGCCCAGGGGAGTGGGCGAGATCTGATAATTTGTCAGGTGGGAATTATTTGTTTCAGAATTGAGGTTGATCCCATTTTCCGGCCAACCAGGATAGATCTCACCTGTAGCTGTGAGGCGCTGAGCAAAAATCTGGTTGTCATTCCAATAATCGGATTCGTAGAAAATATAATCTTCATAGATATCTACTATATGCAGATTGCTAACTTCAATATCTGCTATGATTACACCAGCTTCGCCCCAGACAAGTTCACCAGCAGAAATCTTGTGAGCAACTACTTGGCTAAAAGAGAAATCAACTGCCTGAGAATAAGCAACCAAGAAATCATCGCCCCAGGCATTGATGACAGGCTCAGTAGCAGCATAATCATTATCATCGCTGAAGAGCTGCAAATCCTCCCAGAGCAGATTGCCGTTGAGGTCCAGCCCGCTGCTTTTGATAGTATATAGTGCCTCACGTGCATTCCATACCGCTGCCGTGAAATTATTTTCAGGATTGAAAGCTATATCATAATCCTCTACATCGTCAGCGCTCAGCGCTAAGCCATTTTCTGTAAAAATCGGTAAACCGGAATCAGTTAGTCTCTGCACAAAAATCTGCGATTCACCATTGCGGTTATCCAACCAGCTGAACAGCGGTAGACCTGCTGCAGCCTGCAGTTGATAATCTTCTACTGAACCGTAAAGTGCACCAAAAACAGTTTGATCTTCTTCCGCAATTTGCAGATTTCCAGCCAGATCGCTGCTTTGCAATTTGATCTTACTAGCGCCGGCCTCCAGCTCGTTCCAACTGAAAAAAATATCTTCTTCGGCCACGGCTAAACTAGAATTTTCGGGAAACTGATTGTTTTGAAAAGTTCTGAGCGTTATTGCTTGCTCACCATAGAGCAATTCACCCTGAGCTGAGATTTTTTGTAATTTATTTTGCGCACTGTTTTCTGCATCAGCTGTAATATAGGTCAGATAAGAAACCTCATTTTTCGCTTTCATTTCAAATCTTTCATTAGTAGCTAAATCCGTATCTAGCAGAATACCATTTTCATCCCAAATCTTTTCACCCTCAGCCGAAAATTTTTGAGCTAAGAGGTCAGTTACGTAATTTCTCCAAGCAATTACGGGTAGAGCAGCCGAATCGATCACCAAATGAAAATCTTTGACTTGCTCAGAAATTATCTCACTATCAGCCCAGAGCCAATTTGCTTCAGCATCAAATTTTAGTAAATGCAGCTCTTGCTCTGAAGCAGAATTTAGCCGCCAAGCCAGATAGTAATTATCTGCCGCTTCTTGCAAATCTATTGCTTGGATCTCTGCAGTTTCAGTCAAAGCCAAGCTGCCCAAACTGCCAAAGAGCTTCTCTCCGGCCAGGTTCATTTTTTGGAAGTAGATATCGGATCCCAAATTTGAAGCCAGCATGATGCCATCTGCGCTAGTGCCGGTAAGTGCATAATCTCTAGTTACGTCGATTATATCTATTCCGATCTGAGTAGTTTGCTGAAAATCTGCTCCCCAACCATTTGCTACAGTACCATTAAAATTCAAGCGAGCTGCTTTTACCTGGTTTTGCGAGTTATCTTTCCAAGCTACTGTAGTGCTGCCATCAGCCTGCAGCAGAAGCTGGGGTTGAGATATAAAATAATCACCATCAATCAGACGGCCACTCTCGCCCCAATATTTCTCACCGGCAGCAGAGAGCTTTTGCAAATAGAGCTGATTGCTACTCTGATCCGGAGAGGAACTTAGATAAGCTAAAACTATTTCATTCTCAGGATTGGCTACTGCTACCAGGTTATACACATAGCCGGGATGAGAGCCGATCAGCACTCCCTCTTCAGCCCAAAATTTATTGCCGGCCGCGTCAAGCTTCTGGGCATATAGTTCCCGATAACCGTTGCGGGTATCGCTCCAAAAAGTTACCAGATTGCCATCGGCAGTAATGAGCGAAGCTGGCTCTAAAATAGCATTGCTGCTTTGATGAACTGCTGCACCATTGATATCCCACTCGATAATGGCCCAAGTAGAGATAGTAATCGTAAGTAATAACAGAACTAATATTAATCGCCTCATTTTTCTCTCCTAAAGATAGAATCTCGCAACATTAAAAATAAATTTGTACAAAACTAATTCACAGTGCAAAGATCGATTTATGCAATTGTTATGGCAAGCATTTTTTTTGTCATATATTCAAAAAAAATCAGAGATTTTTTCTTCTGAACTAAAATTTAGGAGTTAGCAACATCTAAAAACAACTAGACCCAAAGTAAAAACCCAGATATCAACAGCGGGATTAGTTAACAGCATGGCAACGCCTGGGTAGGTTCATCATTAATAAAACAATTTCTCAGTGAGATAATAGAAACCTTAAGAATAATGATGCAGGCACGTGAAATATTATTGTTGATATTACTCCTAATTTATAACAAAATTTATGAAATAAGAGGAACATAGCTGGAATTATTATTACTTCAGGAATTAAGGCTAATAAGCCCATTTTACCCAAAAGTATTGCACAGCTTAGAAAAGTTAATAAGTAAGATATCTCAAATAAGACAAAATTTGGGACACTCTCTCTCGTCCATCTATTTAGTAG
>JAWOEN010000010.1:0-8829 GCA_046482725.1 Cloacimonadales bacterium (SeqCode) | reverse complement strand
GTATCACTGAAGATAGACTGCTGGGAAACTTGGATGTGGAACAGCTTCTGAAAGAGGGAAAACAACATTTTATCCCCGGTCTGGTAGCCAAAGCTCATCGGCAAATACTCTATATCGATGAAGTCAATCTCCTGCCCGATCATATTATTGATGATATCTTGGATGTTTCAGCCATGGGTTGGAATCAGATTGAACGCGAAGGCTTTTCAGTTTCTCATCCGGCTGACTTTCTTTTGATCGGCACTATGAATCCGGAAGAGGGAGAATTACGCCCCCAAATCTTGGACAGGTTTCCCCTCTCTGTTGAAATCTCATCTGTGACTAATGCAACTTATCGTAAAGAGATCATTAATCGTAATCTAGCTTATGAAAAGGATGCAGATGATTTTATCGCACAGTTCAAACCAGAAACTGAAAATCTGAAAAAGTTAATTGAACTGAGCCGAGATCTCTTGCCCCAAGTAGAGATAGAAGATCATTTCTATGACCTAATCGTAAAATTATGTAGCGAGTATAAAATTGATGGGCATCGAGCCGATATCGCTATCATAAAAACTGCGCAAACTCATGCAGCTTTCGAGCTGAAAAAACTGGTGGAATTGCGCCATCTCCAACAAGCAGCCAAATTTGTACTACAGCATCGTACCCGAGACGGTGGATTTTCCAAAGCTTTAACCAAGACTGAAATAGAAGATTTTTTTCAAGCCCAATCAACCGAAGCCACCCCCGCGCTCTCAGATACGAAAAAGGGCGAAATTGATAAAACGATAGGTTTGTTCCAAGCAGGAGTTTTGATTCAGCCAGAAAAAAAATGATCAGGGCTTTGAGTGATGTAATAAATTGGCTCGAATCCCAAAGTCCTGAAAATTTAGAGTCAGAGATCCCGCAGCTTCCCAGCAGATTTGCTGAAGATAAAGCTTTATCAGCAGAACAAACACAGCTTCTACAAAAAATGATGCTAATGTTCAAACGATATCATGATCCTCAGGAGAATATGCAATATCTCAAGTCTATGCTGCATCTGCTAAAAAATCCTGAAACAGATATCATAGTGCCAATGACCAAGAGAGGAATGGAAAAATCTCTCTTTATGTTTGATCAGAAAATGTCGATCAAAAGTCTGGTGAAATTGGTTTTGGAGATGACTCGAAATCGCGTGAAAAGTAAGACAAAACCTCAGAATCTACCTCGATATAAAACTTTTTTGAAGCAACAAATGAGCTCTTCCCCTCAGGATAAAAATAAATTTTCTATCGATGAGAAAGATTTGGATCCGCTCAGAATAAAATTCTCCCGCCGCCAGAAAAGTAAGATCACTGCGACCCAAGCTAATAATCTCTTATCTGAAAAGGGCAGAATCATTAGATACTCTAATCAAAAGAGAGGTAAAATTGCCCTAACTCCTACTCTTATCAATGCCATCCGCCAAGGGCATTATCTACTTGATACCAATAAGTTTACCATCAAAAAAGAGGATTTTCTTTACCCGATCTTTGCTCAAAACATGATTTATAATATTTTGTTGGTTCTCGATACTAGTAAGTCTATCGCTTGGGTTATTCCTCATATTGAAAAAATCATCTCAGCGCTCTCTTCCAATATTTCCCAAGCCCGAGATAAAGTTGGACTCGTTACCTTCAATCATGATCTGGCCCAAGTTTATCATTATCCTACGTTGAACGTAAAACAGGTCATCGGCACGATCAACAAAATGGAAGCTGAAGGCCAAACTCCTTTGGGCGATGGCTTAAACTTGGCTTGGCAAGTTTTGTGCAAAGAACAGTATCGTTTACCAGGTATGAAAAATATGATTATCCTGATCTCCGATTGTTATCCTGAGCCTTTAGAAGGTGGGCATAAAGATCTTTTGGCTGAACCTTCTTATAAATTGGTGCTGCAGGTTTCGGAAAAAATCGCCCGCGAAAAATTTGGTTTAGTCATTATCAACCCGGCAGCGCGTGAAAAGGAAAAAGAGGATTGGAATATAAAATTGATCAAACAGATAGTTGCAACAACCAAGGCAAAATATATCAAGATTCAGCCTGAAACTGAGCAAAAGATTTTCGGTCAGGAAGAGGCCTTTATCGATCAGCAAAAGCTAACAAATCTGACCAATCAAGTTATGAACGCGAAAATGGATCTATAGAAAAGCAAAAAGAGTTCCTCTCTCTCGCCCATCACCTCAGGCTGCCAGTTGCAGCAGCCTGAGAGATTTTTCTTTCACTACTGACCGATACAATTCTCAAGTGACCAGCTACAGAAGGTAATGATCTCGTTGCGGTTGATCGCTCGCTGGTTATAAGCTTGGATCGCTGTGCTGAGCTGCGGAATTTTCTCCGCTTCCACGATCGAGACCAATTGACTATTGAAGCCGGGCCAAACCGAGGTATTCAATCTGGGGTCACCCACAAAATCCTGACCGGTGATCTTTTCCACCACCTGATAATTGCTGATATCTTGGGCTTTTATCAATTCTATCAGCTCATCCAAGACGCTGATATTGCATGTGCAGTAAATCATTTTCATACTATTCTTCTCCTTCCTTTAGCAAATCTCGACGATGAAAACTGAGGTAAAGTACCGGAATAAAAATCAAGGTAATCAGAGTGGCAACCAGCAGGCCACCGATCACTGTGATACCGAGAGGTTTCCACATTTCCGAGCCCATTCCGCTGGAGAAGGCCAAAGGTACCATTCCCAAAATTGTAGTTAAGGCTGTCATCATCACGGGGCGTAAGCGCGATTTTCCGGCTTCGGTGATAGCTGTTACCAGCTTGTTGCCGCGAGCGCGCAGCAGGTTGATATAATCCACCAAAACGATCCCGTTATTCACCACGATTCCGATCAGCATAATCAAGCCGATAAAGGTAACCACCGAGAGAGATTCGCCTGTCAACAGAAAGGCTATCACTACTCCGATGATGGAAAGCGGTACGGCAAACATGATAATCAGCGGATCCATAAACGAGCCGAACTGACTTGCCATCACCATATAGACCATGGCCAAACCCAGGAAAAAGAGCAGATAGAGGCTATTGAAAGATTCATCTTTATCAGCAACTTTACCACCCATCTCGATTACCAGATCTTCCGGAATCTCCAGCTGAGCCAGCTGCTGCTCGACCTGCGCTACAGCTTCACCCAAAGAGGTCTCATAAGCATCAGCATACACTTTCACCAGGCGCTGCTGACTTTCGTGCTGAATCTCGAGCGGACCATAACCTTGTGACAAAGTTGCTACCGCCGAAAGTGGTACCATTTGCCCGGTTACACTGCTCAGCATCAAGTTTTCCAATTGACCGATCTCGTTGCGATACTCTGCGGCATAGCGCACAGAGATCTGATAATTTTCTCCCGCATCCACCAGCTCTCCTGCTTCAGCACCATAAATACTCTGGCGCACTGCCAAGGCTATCATGCCGCTATTCAGCCCCAAAGTCGAAGCTCGCTCTTTATCCACATTTATCTTTAATTCCAATTTCCCATTATCGATCGTGGTGCCGACTTCGTGCAGATAGGTTTGTTGCGCAAAGAGCTCCTCGATCTGCCGCGCCAAGCCATTGATCGAATCGTAATTATTACCCATGATATTGATCTCGATATCGCGTTTGTTGCCCAGAAGTGCCATTCCCAAAAGTGAACCGCCTGCTACGCGGAATTCCACGATCTCGGGAATCTGTTCGATCTGGGGCCGAATTTTGGCGGCGATCTCTTGCGCTGTATAATCACGATCATCCGGTAAAATCAGTTTACCACCAATTGTGGCGCAGTTGGTACCTTCCTCAAAACCCATGGTGGCCAGCAAACTCTCTTCGGTTTGTCCATTGATGGAATAGAGCGCCCGCAGCTCGGGAACTTCGTCAAAAAAGATCTGCTCGACCTGGCGTGAGATCTCTTGAGTTTTCTCCACACTGGTTCCCACTTCTAGTTTGATCAGAGCGTTGAGATCTCCGGCATCAAATTCCGGGATATAGTTACTACCGCTTTGCAGTCCCAAATAAAGCGCCAGCAGAAAGAGCAAACCGATGCCACCAATAATGCTTTTGCGATAGCTGAGCGCAGTTGCTAAAAAGCGGGAGTAAGCTTGTTCTGTTCGGGCGAAGATATTTTCACTAAATTTGAAGAAACTGTTCTTAGATTTCTGTTGCCGTTTATTTTTCAAAAAAAGTGAAGCCAGCATGGGCGTCAGCGTCAGAGCAGTGAAGAGCGACGCTAGGATTGTTACACTGGTAAGAATCGCCAGCTGTTTGAAGAGCACACCCACAATGCCTTCTAAAAA
Source organism: Cloacimonadales bacterium (SeqCode) (assembly GCA_046482725.1). Classification (GTDB taxonomy): domain Bacteria; phylum Cloacimonadota; class Cloacimonadia; order Cloacimonadales; family TCS61; genus DAOWES01. The sequence goes on along the minus strand of JAWOEN010000010.1, from coordinate 4,550 downwards.
GATCATGGGAATAAATACAGCGATGGTGGTAAGCGAAGAAGCTGTGATTGCCATACCCATTTCACTGGTTCCAAAGATGGCAGCCTGAGCCGGTCTTTCCCCATTTTCGATATGACTTTTGATATTTTCGAAAACCACGATAGTATTATCCACCACCATACCAATGGCGATAGCCAAAGACATCAGCGAGAAAATATTGACGCTGTAATCTGCGATAAACATAAAGATGAAGGCAGTAATCAGCGAGAAGGGAATTGTCAGAATCACGATCAAGCTACTTTTGAATTCTCGCATAAAAAAGAAGACGACTAAGATCACAAAAAGTGAAGCCCAGAAAATGGTCTTACTGAGATTATCGATCGAGTGCGAAACCAGCTCGGAAGAATCCAGAACCTGATTCACCTGCACATCGGAGGGCAGCACCTGATTGATCTCAGCGATCTCGGCTTTCACCGCCGAGGCAACTTCCAAGGTATTGGAGCCGGATTGTTTCTGCACCATCATCACCACAGCTTCGCGCTGCATAGAACGACATTGGATATCTTTTTCCCGGAAACCATCTACCACAGTTGCCACATCACCCACACGCACGATTTTACCGTTAAAAGAAGTCAAGACCACTTGCTCGATCTCCGCCACAGTAGCAAAATCTGCCGGCACCTGCACCGAAAGGTCATAGCCGCCCAGCTTGACATTTCCGCCAGGAATAGAGACGCTCTCTAGCTCCAAAACTTGGGCGATCTGAGCTACACTGAGCTGATAAGCCTGCAACTGATATGGATCTACCTCTATCTTGATCTCGCGCTCGGGAGCGGCAATCACCAAAATGGAAGCGACTCCGGGTAGATTTTTCAATCTATTACTGATATTATTTTCGATAATATTATCGATGCCCAGATAGCTGGCTTCCGCTTCCACCGCATAGATCAGCACCGGCATCATGCTGCTGTTGACACGATAGATAAAGGGATTTTCCACGCCTGAAGGTAATTTTTGTTTGATCAATTCCAAAGCATCACGCGCACTGTTGGCGCATTCGTTCAGGTCAGAATTTTGGTTAAATTCCAATGAGATCAGGGAAACATTTTCTTTGGAAGTAGATTTGATACTTTCCAAATCGTTTACACCGGCCAAAGTTTTTTCCAATTGCTTGGTCACCTCTTGCTCCACTTCTTCCGCACTAGCTCCGGGATAGACAGTCACCACTGTCATCATCGGCATCTCGATATCGGGCAAGACATCTACCGGAATCATTGTTCGAGAAACCAATCCGAAGATGAGGATGGCTAGAAACACCATCAAAATGAAGATGGGATTTTTTACCGCTATTTCTGGTAATTTCATAATCTCCCCCTATTTCCGTTTGATCTGATCGCCATCAAATATTTTGCTTTTGCCCTCAATTACAATCTCTTCGCCCGGCTGCAAATTACTCACTGCCAGCTGCTCGGAAAGATCATACAAAATCTCTACTGTGCGCTTTTGCACGTGCTGATCTTCGACCATAAACAGATAATTTTGGCCTGTGCCGCGCAATTGCAATAAGGCCTGACGCGGAATTATTACTTCGCGGCTGGTCGGCAATTCCAGATCGACCCGGGCAAACATTCCCGGCTTGATTTGATGCTGAGGATTGGGTAAGCTCAAGACTACTTTACAGGTGCGGCTGGTATGCGAAACAAGTGGTGAAATCTCTTTTATCTCAGCGGAAAAAGTAGTTTCAGGATAACTGACAAAAGCTACCTGAGCCGGCTGTCCCAGATAGATCTCACTCAAATCTTTTTCATTCACCTCAATCTCCAGCTTCAGCTCATCCATATTCACCAGCTTCACGATGCCGGGAGCATGAGAATAGCCCAAATCCATAGCGGGAGCAAAAAGATAATTTTCTCCTTCCTGCACCATGATATCGGCCACAGTGCCGGCAAAAAGCGCTCTGATCTCTGTACTCTTTTTCACCATCTGATACTTGGCCTCAGCTGCTTCATATTTGGCTTTGATATGATCAAGATCCATCTCCGCAACTGCCGCTTTGGCATACAAGCGCTGCAGACGTTGATAATCTTTCTGATAGGTCTGATACTCTATCTCGGCTTGGGTCAAGAGCTCACCACCCAACTCGGCGATCAGATCGCCCGCCTCCAAATGCTGACCTACTTCTACATAGATTTTCTCGACTCGCCCCGGCAAAAGTGCACCCAAATTTGCCTCCTGAGCTGCTTGCATCGTACCACTGAAATTTTTGTGACGCACTACTTCCTGCTGCTGCACGCGCAAAGTTGATACTGTCTCTATTTTCTGTTCCTGAGGCGCAGCTTGTTCGCTGGCACAGCCCCAAAATATCATGCTGATTATGATCAGACCCAATATGTTCTTTTTCATCTTCACTCCTATAAATTTCCTGTTGCTTTTTGCGATTTGATATTTGCTATCTGATACTCTGTTTTGGCTGTTATATCATCTGCCTTGGCTTTTTGCCACAAGACCTGAGCATCCAAAACTTCCGAAGATTTGGCCAAACCTTCTTGAAATTTATCCTCGACTGCCAGCAGATTTTCTGCTGCTTGCTGCACTGATCTGGCGGTAATCTCTAGCTTCTTGCTCGCTTCTTGCAGACTATATTGCGCTTGGCTTTGTTCCAAAGCGATTAGCTCTGCGGTCTCTTGCAATTTATGCTGAGCTGCTCGGCGTTGATGCTCGGCTGCAGCCAGCTGAAAACCACGCTTGTTCCAACCAAAAAGTTTTAGCTCTGCCATTATTCCCACTTGCCAATCACTGCCAAATTCTTCTTGCAGACTATTATAAGGATTGGGATTGAGCCAGCTGTAGGAAGCGTTTAATACGATATTGGGCAGATAATTACTCCAGGCTACCCGTTTGATTGAAGAGGAGACATTTACCATATTTTGCATTATCTCCAGTTCAGGACGAACAGCCGCCGGGGATTCGCTAGCTGCTATTGCAGACAAGTTGCCGCTCAGCTCCAGCTCACTGGCTAGTGGACGTCCCAGCACTTGGTTCAATGCAAATGTGGCTAGTTGCAATCCATTTTGCGCCTTGACCTGCAGCAATTCTGCTTCATTTTGCTTTACTTGCGCTTGCAAAACTGTATTGGGTGTGATCACGCCTTCGTCTAGATAGTGCTGCAAATCAGCTAGATGCTTATCTACTGCAGCTCTATACTCATCGGCCAATTTTACTTGGGCTTGTAATGAGATCACCCGCCAAAAATATTTTTCCGTCTTTACCAGCAAGGCTTGCCGCGAAAGTTCGCTTTCAGCTGCTGAGATCTCTCGACTATATTTACTGATCTTATACTTCTCGCGCAGCTTGCCGCCGGTGAAGATTGGTTGGGTTAGATTGAGACTAGCCAGATAAATATCTTCCTTTCCCAATTCCAAATCCTGACTGGGTAAGATTGCCCAATTTTCTACGATCACCTCGCCATTGGCATCCAAAACCGGGTTACCCGCGGCATCGGTAACGATGATGATATTACCTTCGGCATCGGCAACAGGCAAGGTCAGATCGGGTGTGGTATAAGAATATTTTTCGTTGGAATGCAGATAGCCGCCACTAGCGCTGAGCTGAGGTAAAAAATCGGTAAAAGCAGATTTTTGCTGAGCGGCAGCAGCTTGCGAAAGCTCTTGTTGGCTTTTGTAGGCTTGATTATGCTGCAAGGCCAATTGCTTGCACTCTGACAAACTCAAACCCAATAAAGGGCTCAAGGTCAGAAAGAGTATGATTGTAATACTGAGTTTTCGCATTATTCACCTCTTTTCAATAAGCCATAACGTAGAATATGGCGGATGCGATCTTTCATCTCAGCCAAAGGAAAGTTTTGATCGTGGGTAGCCCATTCTGCCAAAATATAATCCATGGTTCCAAAAATGATATACGAGGTTGCCTCGCTATCCACATCGGCTATCGAACCTTCCGCTTTGGCAGCTTCGATCAATTCTTGCAGATATCTCAGATAGTCGCGAAAAGGCAAATAGCCGGGAAACTTCTGATAAAATTGTGGACTCTGGCGAATCTCGATCCCAATAAAGCGGGCAATGTAAGGATGCCGAGTGATAAGGGCTATATGATGATCAAAAAAGGCATTGAGCCGATCTAAAGCTGTGGCTTCTGCTTCTAACAAAAGTTTGATCTTGGCAAGCTTGCGCTTTACCAAAGCTTCAAACGCTTGCATAAACATCTCATCTTTGTTTTTGAAATAGAGATAAACTGTGCCGTCTGCTACTCCGGCCATTTCAGCTATCTCAGAAATATTGGTCTTATGAAAACCTTTCTCGGCCACAGTCTTGATCACTGCTTCCATGATAGCCTGACGTTTACTCTCTTTTTTGGCCAATACCTTGGCACTATTTTTATTATAAGCCATAAAAAATCCTCCTTGATTCTGTAATGCTTAGACGCCTATTTTCCCCGCGCCCCAAGCCTGTCAATCAGAAAGAATGAGGAACTACCCATTGCTTGAAAATGAGCTCAATTCATAATTTGCCAACAAGCTTAACTGCCGCTTTTGGTGAGTTGTGATTTTTTTT
>JAWOEN010000208.1:0-26935 GCA_046482725.1 Cloacimonadales bacterium (SeqCode) | reverse complement strand
GTTGATCAGCATCGTACCATTCTACCCGCTTGCCAGCTTTGGAGGGAAAAGGATATTTGTCTGGAGCATGCGGTTGTATCTTATAGTCGTAATTTTATCTTTGTTTACAGTATTTTTTATTAGTTGATTGGGATATATTGGTTTCAGCCGCCTATTTAAATGGTGATCTCTGCTATTTTAGCAAATCCTGCAGAAGTGGTACTAATTATTTTGATTTGACACAAACCACTATTTTTCTAGCTTTTGTAAAAAAAGGAAAAGGAACAGATATGAAAGATTTTATTGAAAAATTACCCAAAGCAGAATTACATCTGCATATAGAAGGAACCTTCGAGCCCGAATTGATGTTTGAGATAGCAGCCCGTAATAATATCAAGCTTCCTTATAAAAGTATAGAAGAGCTGAAGCAAGCTTACGATTTCAACAATCTGCAAGAATTTCTGGATCTCTATTATGAAGCTTGCAATGTTTTACTGCATGAACAAGATTTTTATGACCTCACCTATGCTTATCTGCAAAAAGCGCATCAGAATAATATAGTACACGCCGAGATCATGTTCGATCCCCAAACTCATACTGAACGCGGCGTAGATTTTGCCACTGTGATTACCGGCATTCACAAAGCCCTCGAAGCCGGCCTGCAAGATTTTGGCATCTCCAGCAAGCTGATACTATCGATCTTGCGTCATCTGGATGAGAAGGCTGCTCTGGAAATTTTGGAAATTGCCCGACCTTATCATGATTGGATCGATGCTATAGGTTTGGATTCATCCGAGCTGGGAAACCCGCCCTCCAAATTCCAGAACTTTTTCCGCCAAGCCAAAGCTGCAGGTTTTTTTGTGACAGTTCACGCTGGCGAGGAAGGTCCCAGTGATTATATTTGGGAAGCCTTAAACCTTTTGCAAGTGGATAGAATAGATCATGGAAATCGTAGTTTGGATGATGAGAAATTGGTACAAAAACTAAGCGAAGAGCAGATTGCTCTGACAGTTTGTCCGCTATCCAATCTAAAATTGAAAGTGGTAAAAGATCTGCGCCAACATCCTTTGAAGCAGATGCTGGAAAAAGGTTTGTTTGTGAATATCAATTCTGATGATCCGGCTTATTTTGGTGGCTACCTGAATGAAAATTTTATTCAGATCCAAAAAAGTCTCGATTTAAACCGATCCATTCTAGAGAAATTAGCCAAGAACTCGATCGAGGCGTCAATGTTGAGTACAGAGGAAAAAAAACAATTATTGGCCAAATTCCAGTAATTTGTAAACTTAGATAGTATTGCTGGCAAATATTTCGAGCTTGGTAAAAATTTTAGTTTGACATCAAAACCGGCGATTTGGTTATGTCCTTCATGTCGATGGCGGGATAGCTCAGTTGGTAGAGCAGAGGCCTGAAAAGCCTTGTGTCCCCAGTTCAAGTCTGGGTCCTGCCACCATTAGATTAAAGCAGATATTTGAAATTTCAGGTATCTGCTTTTTTTCATTTTTATCCCAAAATCTTTCTGCTCAATCAACCCGAAATCAAACTCAGTTGGGCGGATATAATCCCAAAAAAAAGAGCCCCAAATCTTTCTCGCTAATAAATTTGACAGATAGAGTAAATCGCCAAAATTGGCATAAGTAATGAATAATATAAATTAGGAACAAATTATGAGAAAAAGTATAGTTGCCATCGTAGGCAGACCAAATGTTGGAAAGTCTACCTTATTCAATCGTATCTGCCACACGCGCAGTGCCATTGTAGATTTCGAAGAGGGTGTTACCCGTGACCGCAAATATCAGGAAGCAGATTGGGCGGGACACAGTTTTATCATGGTAGATACTGGCGGTATTATCCCCAAATCTTCCGACACGATAGATCGCGCCATCAAATTTCAGGCCGAAACAGCTATCGAAGAAGCTGATGTGATACTCTTTGTGGTAGACACCAAAACCGGCCCCACCGATATTGATATGGAGATCGGCAAAATACTATCCAAAGAGCGCTCTAAAGTGATCTTGGTAGCCAACAAAGTAGATAATGAAAAAGATGAATTGGAAGTTTATGAATTTATGAGCTTGGGATTTGGTGACCCCTTCCCCATCGCAGCTATTCACGGCCGCAATATGGGTAACTTTCTGGATCTCATCACCAAATATATCGAAAAAGTTCCCCTGCAAGCGGAAGAAGATGATAGCATCAAAGTGGCGATCGTCGGCAAACCCAACGTGGGAAAATCTTCTTTGGTCAACCAATTGGTCGGCAAGGAAGCAAATATAGTCACCGACATTCCCGGCACCACGCGCGATTCCATCGATATGAGCGTGCTCTATCAAGAGCAAAAATTCACCTTTATCGACACAGCCGGTCTGCGCCGCAAAAAGCGCATCAAATATGGTGTGGAATATTTCAGCACAATGCGCACCATCGACAGCATCAACCGCGCCGATATTGTTCTACTAATGCTCGATGCCAACGACGATATCTCGGCTCAGGATCAAAAGATCGCCTCCTATGCGGCTCGTAATCACAAAGATATTATCATCATCTTCAATAAATGGGACCTGATCGAGAAAGATAATTATACGATCGGTGATTATATCAAAACTCTAGAAGTGGAATTGCCTTTTGTGCAGTACGCGCCCAAAATGTTTATCTCGGCTCTCACCGGTCAGCGGGTGGAAAAGATCTATGACAAGATCTTGCAGGTGGAAGCAGAAAGCAAGAAACGCATTCCCACCGGACAGCTCAATAAATTTCTGCAAAAGACCATCGCCAAATTTCCTCCCACTCATTCTAGTGGAAAACATACCAAAATCTATTATTGCAGTCAGATCAGAACTCATCCCCCCACTTTCATCTTTTTCTGCAATAATCCCAAATTGATCACAGTTCACTATCGCCGTTACCTGAAAAATCAATTACGTGCAGCTTTCAAGTTCGAAGGTGCTACTATCAAAGCCTTTTATCGAGGAAGAGGAGAATTTGCCGAATATGTTATTGAAGATTAGTTTCATCATCATCGCGTATCTTTTGGGCAGCATTCCCACCAGCTACATACTCACGCGAAAAATCAAAGGTGTGGATATTCGTGATTTTGGCAGCGGCAATGTGGGAGCGACCAATGCGCTGCGTGTCTTGGGAACCAAATTTGGAGTATTGGCTCTGCTACTAGATATGGCCAAAGGCGCCATCCCGGTCTTTATCGCCCAGAGTTTGGGCTTTTCCGATCTCTGGCTGATCGCTATCGCCCTCACCGCTATCATCGGCCATATCTTCACGATTTTTCTCAAATTCAAAGGCGGCAAAGGAGTCGCGACTTCTGCCGGTGTTTTTATCGCGCTTGCTCCTGCCTCTGTGGGCTTTGCTCTGCTTGTATTTATTATTACGGTTTGGCTCAGTCGTTATGTCTCGCTGGGCTCGATCTTGGCAGCGCTCACCCTTTTTATCAGCGAGCTGATCTTCAACCTGCGCAATGGCTTTGAACAGAAAGAGATTCTGGTTCTTATCTTTGTGATTGCGCTCTTTATTATTATCAAGCATAAGGCAAATATAAAACGTTTGTTGGCCGGAAACGAAAATAAACTCAGTTTCAAGAAAACTATTGATTGAGCTATAAAAAATATTATGAGGAGATCTATTAGAAATAATGTGTGGTATTATAGGAATATTTAATAATAAAAATGCAGCTAATTTAGCTACATTAGGCCTTTTTGCAGAACAACACCGTGGACAGGAAAGCTGTGGCATGGCTGTTACCGATGGAACAATATTTAGATTACGAAAAAAAATGGGTTTGGTAAAAGATGTTTTTACACCCGAAAAATTGCAACATCTGCCAGGTGATATTGCTGTGGGACATGTACGTTATCCTACTTGTGGCACGTCAGATACTTACAACTCTCAACCTCACGTAGTAGAAACCTTGGCCGGACCATCCTACACTTTGGCCAGCAACGGCGATATTATCAATTATGAAGAGATTCGCCAAGATCTGGAAAAAAAAGGAGTTTGGTTTGCCAGCTACAACGACGGTGAGCTGATCTTGAAGTATATCGTTTACTCTGTCGAGCGCGAAAACAACAGCATCATTGGTGCTATCCGTTCTCTGATGCATGAGGTGAAAGGTGCTTTTTCCACAGTCTTGGCAACCAAAGACAGCATGTATCTATTCCGCGATCCGCATGGCTTTCGCCCTATGACCTACGGTAAACTAGCTGACGAAACGATCGTCGTAGGCTCGGAAACTATCTCCTTGGATATCTTGCGCCCCCAATGGCAAAAAGAAGTACAGCCGGCTCAAATCATCAAAATCAGCAAAGCTGACAAAAAGAGTGTATTGGAATTTTTTCAAAACGATCCCAACGAATTTCGCCGCAGCGAGGAAAACAAACATTGCATTTTCGAGCAAATCTATTTTTCCCGACCCGATAGCTTCAATTACGGCGAAAATGTTTATGAGGTTAGAGAAAAAATCGGTGCTATCCTAGCTGACTCTGATGCTGATCTGCAACCGGATGCTGTGGTGCCTGTGCCCGACTCGGCCAATTTCATTGCCTTGGGTTATGCCAAAGCCAAAAATATCCCCTACGAGATGGGACTGATCAGAAATCATTATGTCGGACGTACCTTTATCAAACCAGAACAAACTATTCGCGACGAATCGGTGAACCAAAAATTTAACGTCTTACCCAATTTCTTCACCGACAAAGAGATCATTCTGGTCGATGATTCGATCGTACGCGGCACCACTTTGAAAAAGCTGGTGAAATTGATCAAAAACGCTGGCGCTGCTAAAGTGCATCTGCGCATCGGCTCACCTTTGGTCAAATATCCCTGTTTCTACGGATTGGATACACCGACCCGCGAAGAGCTAATCGCCAATAATCTTAATCTGGATGAAATCAGAGATTATACTGGCGCCGATAGTATCAAATTTATGGATATTCCTGAACTGAGAGCAAGCGTCAAAGAGCCGCAAAAATTTTGCTACGCTTGCTTTGATGGAATTTACCCAATCGAAAAGAAGTAAACTCATGTCTGAGCAATATCAGAAATTTTGCCAAAAACGAGAAAACCAACGAGTAGTTTTTACCAATGGCTGCTTTGATATTTTGCATGCCGGACATGTGCAATATCTGCAGGCAGCGCGCGCTTTGGGCGATCTTTTGGTTGTGGGCCTCAATAGTGATGCTTCAGTGCGCCGCCTCAAAGGCAGCAGCCGCCCCATCAATTCGCAAGAAGATCGAGCCCTAGTTCTGGCAGCGTTGAGTTCGGTGGATTATGTCTTTATCTTTGAAGAAGATACACCCTACAAGCTCATCCAAAAAATCAAGCCGGATATTTTGGTAAAAGGTGGAGATTGGCAAATCTCTGAGATTGTAGGCTCGGATCTGGTTTTGGCTCGGGGCGGCGAAGTGAAGTCGTTACTTTTTGTACCCGGCAAATCATCCAGTTCGATCATAGAAAAAATTTTAGATCAGGAGAAATAATGGAAAATCAGCAAGATTATATCGAAGATTCGGCCCGAGTCATAGAAGCTGCAGACGGTAAAATAAAATTTGAAATTATTCAAAGCGGCAGCTGCCAAAGCTGTGGCTTACACGGAATTTGCGGCAGCAATAACAAGCCGATAATCCATGAAACCAGCACCAAGCTGGATTGCCAAAAAGGTGATCTGATCAAAGTACATCTTTCGGCCGGAGTAAAAATTCTTTCTGCTTTTGTCCTCTTTATGATCCCCATCTTCTCGATGATCGCCTTTTATCTATTGGCAAAAATGCTCTTTACCTGGAGCGAAGATTTCTCGATACTTTTCTCGGTCTTCGGCTTACTCTGTAGTGGTGTCTTTATCTATTTGGTCGATAAAATATATTCCCGCAAAGTTCATTTTGAAGTAATTGAAATTTTGGAAAAAGGAGAATTATGAGAGTTCATCTAAAAGAAATGATTTTTTACGGATTCCATGGAGTTGCCCCGGAAGAGCGCAGTTTAGGCCAGCGTTTCACTGTAAATTTTTCTTTCGAAACAGCTGCCGAGCATGATCGGGAGATTTCCAAACTGGAAGATACCGTAGATTATACCAAAGTCTATGACATCATCAAGCATGTGATCGAAGAGCACACCTTCCAACTTTTGGAAGATTGTGCCAATTTGATTTTAGACACCGTGTTGCAAACTTTTCCGGAGATTGTGCATTCTGTGGTGAAGATAAAGAAACCATCGGTTCCCATCCAAGGCATCTTGGAAGCTGTGGAACTGGAGATGGAGCGCGATAACGCATGATCTACTTTCTGGGCTTGGGTTCCAATCTGGGCGAGCGGGAAAAATTTATCAAAGCTGCTATTAATGCTTTGCAAAATCATCCCCAGATCGAGCTGCTGCAAACCAGCTCGCTGCTAGAAACAAAACCTTATGGCAAATTGGATCAACCCGATTTCCTCAATTGCATCATCAAAATCTCGACCTCGCTCTCGGCTGAGGATTTACTGAAATTCTGCCTGCAAACCGAAAGCAAATTGCAGCGAGTGCGAATAGAAAAATGGGGTCCGCGTACCATCGATATTGATCTGCTTTTGAGTGAAGAGATCGTAACAAGTGCTAACCTGATAATACCGCATCCCGAGCTGCATAAAAGAGCTTTTGTTTTGAAGTCGATGCTAGAATTGGCTCCCGATTTTCAGCATCCTATCCTCAAGCAAAGCATGCGAGAAATATATGAAAAATTATAATAATTTTGAAAAGAGGTGAAAATATGAAAAAAATAGCATCAATAATTTTAGCGGCCGGCAAAGGCACGCGCATGAAATCTGAGAAACCCAAAGTAATTTTTGATTTGGCTGCACAACCGATGATCAATCGAGTAATTTCCACAGCCGAAAGAATCGACAGCGACCCGATTGTGGTGGTAGTGGGCTACAAAAAAGATGAAGTTATCGCCACCATCCCAGCCAATGAACGGGTGAAATTTGTAGAGCAAAAAGAGCAAAATGGCACCGGCCACGCCGTGATGGTAACCGCCGAGACTCTAAGCCAATTTAGCGGAGATATCTTTGTGCTCTGTGGAGATGTTCCTCTGCTCCGTCATCATACCTTGCAAGAGATGCTAACCAAACATCGCGCTAGCCAAGCCAGCTGCACCGTACTGACAGCAATGATGGATGATGCTTTGCGCTACGGCCGCATCGTGCGCAACTCAGCAGGCAATGTCGAAAGAATCGTAGAATTCAAGGATGCTTCGCCAGCAGAAAAAGGGATCAAAGAGATTAATACCGGCATCTATTGCTTCGATAGCAAAGCCCTGTTTGACGCTCTGCAATCGGTCAGTAATAACAATAACCAAAATGAATATTATCTCACCGATACTCTGGAAATCCTCAATCAGCAGCAGAAACTTGTGACCTCGGTTTTGTTGGCAGATATGGTAGAAGCTTCGGGCGTAAATTCGCAAGAGCAATTGACTGCTTTGGAAAAACAATATCTAGAAAATAAAGATCATTATGATCTGTAGAGAGGTATTATGAGCGAAATTTTGTATTCCCCATGGCGCATCAAATATATCATGGACAAGAAGCCTGAAGACTGCATTTTCTGCTTGAAACCGCAAGCAGAAGATGATAGAGCACACCTAATTTTGCACCGTGGCCAGCACTGTTTTATCATTATGAATCTCTATCCGTATAATAACGGACATCTGATGGTGGTACCTTATCGTCATGTTTCTACGCTGCAGGAGCTGGATTCGGAAGAACTTTCTGATCTGATGAATTTGGCAAAATTGTGCGAAACTGTACTGCAGAAAGTATATCAACCCAATGGCTTCAATCTGGGCATGAATCTGGGCAAAGCCGGAGGCGCCGGAATAGAATCTCATCTGCATCTGCATATTGTTCCTCGCTGGAATGGCGACTCGAATTTCATGAGCGTTACCGGCAACACCCGCGTGGTGCCGGAAAGTTTTCAGCGCGCTTATAGCAATCTAAAAGAACAATTTGACAATGCGTCCCAGAAAAAATAATTTGCTAATCCTTCGTAAGATCATCTTAATATTGATCTTAGCGATACTGATTTTGGCTTTGATAATTTATATTCAGAAAGCTTTTAGAGCAGAAATCGAGGAAGTTCCCAGTGAGCATCTTTTTGATCTATCTGTGAAAATAGCTATTTTGAATGGTAACGGCTACCCCAATGTAGCTACAGAAGTGAAAGAATATTTTTTGGATCGACACGGAGATAATATCGATGTGGTGGGTTGTAGAAATGTGGAGAGCCGCAAATTTATCTACAAACAGACACTTGTGATAATGAAACATGATGTACCGGAAAAACTGGAATATATAATGAAGTTAACCAATATTCCTTTCAGAATAATCGCACTCGACGATAGTGCTATCGAAGAGATTCAGATTGTTCTGGGGAAAGATTATTTGGAATATTTTCCAAATAGATAAACAAGGGAGAGAAATGAATAAGCAAAAAATTGAAGTGGAAAAAATAATTGAATGGGCTTTGGAGAAAAAAGCTGAAAACCTGAAATATTATGATATCCATGAAACATCCGACTATACCGACTTTGTGATCGTCTGCCAAGGTAGCGGTAGATTGCACGTGCAAGCTATTGCGCATAATATCTTGGACAATTGCCGCGAGCATAAAATGCAGATCTACTCTTCAGAAGGAATCGATAATGGCAAGTGGGTACTTTTGGATCTGGTAGATATCATCGTGCATATTTTTGATGAAGAAACCCGCTCTTATTACAAATTGGAAGATTTATTGGAAACCGTTCCTGCCCGCAATTAGGTAGATTATGAAAAAGAAGATACGAAAAGATATTGAGCGCGGAATGCGCAGACTGAAACTGAAATGCAACAAAGATTTCACCGTGGAGATTCCCAAAAATGAATCGCATGGTGATTTCTCTACAAATGTAGCCCTGATCAGTGCCGGATTGAACAAGCTAAAGCCTGTCACCATTGCCAATCGTTTGATCAAGCAGCTATCTTCCAAAGAGTATTATCGTTCGATTAGCAAAGCCGGACCCGGCTTTATAAATTTTCATCTGGATAATAGTGTATATTATGAAGAGCTGCAGAATATTCACAAAGAAAAAGCTGATTACGGCTCTTCCGAATTCGGCAAAAAAGAGTTGGTGATCTTGGAGTATGTGTCGGCCAATCCTACCGGACCGCTCAATATTGTCAGTGCGCGTTCTGCCGCCTATGGCAACACTCTACACCGCATCATGCAGTTTGTGGGCTACAAGCCTTTTAGTGAGTTTTATATCAACGATGCGGGAAATCAAGTAGATATTTTGGCTGAAAGTTTGGAACTACGTTATCGTGAACATCACGGTGAAGATATCGGTGAATTTCCTCACGAAGCCTATCATGGAGAATATTTGAAAGAATTGGCAGCGCAATTGGCTCTGGCCGAAGGTAGAAAGCTATTTCATTTGGGTGAAAAAGATCGTCTGGAACGCATGAAAAACTTTGCCTTGGCTGCGATGCACAAAGAGCATCTGCGCAGTTTGGAAAGATACGGAGTAGATTTTGATAACTGGATGAGTGAGCGCAGATTGCGCGATGAAGGTGTGCTGGAAGAGGCTCTCAGCTATCTGGCTGAAGCGCATGTCACCTACGAACAAGATGATGCTGTCTGGTTTGCCTCTACCAAATTTGGCGATGAAAAAGATCGCGTTCTGATCAAATCAGATGGAAATCCTACCTATTTGGTACCTGATATTGCCTACCACATCACCAAATTTCATCGCGGTTTCGCGCATATCATCGATGTTTTGGGACCTGATCATCACGGTTATGTTCCCAGATTGATAGCAGCTTTGCAAGCTTTGGAACTACCCCAAGATAGACTGGAAATCATCTATCTTCAACATATCAATCTGCTGGAAAATGGTGAAGTGGTAAAAATGTCGAAACGTGCCGGCAAAATCGTCACACTCGATGACTTGCTAGATGAAGTGGGCCGAGATGCTGCTCGCTATTTCTTTATCGAGCGAAAGCCCAGCTCTCACCTCAATTTTGATCTCGATCTGGCCAAATCCAAATCTCAGGAAAATCCGGTCTATTATATTCAATACGCCCATGTAAGGATCAATAGCATCCTGAAAAAAGCGCGCAAAGATAAATTTTCCGTGAAAAAATTTGATAAAACCAAGCTGCATCTATTGCAAACAGAAGAAGAAATTTCTATGATAAAAAAGATGATGAGCTTGCAAGACACTTTGGAAAATATTGCCGAAACTCGCGAACCGCATCGCCTAGCAAACTACACTTATGAGCTGGCAGGGCTTTTTCACAAATATTATTCCAATAACAAAATCATCGATAAAAAGCAGCCTGAACTTACTCAGTGCAGACTGTACCTACTCTGGGCGGTGAAATGCGTGATCGCAAATTGCCTCGATCTGATGGGAATTAGTGCTCCGGAAAAAATGTAATCCAGATTAATTGTATTTAAGTTCTTACTTGATCATTGCTTTTCTTTTCAGACCTTTTAGCGCAGAATCGAAAAGCAATTTTTTTTAGTAAAAAAAAGAGAGTTAACTGTAACCAAACTCTTTGCTAGCGTTATTCTAACTGAAAAAATAAATATAAGAATTCGAGGATAAAAAGATCATGACCCAAAAGATAGCCGTAATATCTGATACTCATAATAATCAAAAGCTCTTCCGCAGCGGCCTGCAGCAGGAGGCTAAGCTGGATTATATCTTTCATCTGGGCGATTATTACAGTGATCTGGATGAAAACATTGATCTGCTGCACAACCGCCGATTGGTAAAGGTGCCGGGCATTTTTCATCCCGGCTATCAAGACCAATCTTTGCAGCGTACAAAATCGATCGAGCTTGAAGGCTGGAAATTTCTTCTAGTGCACGACATCAATGATTCCATTGCAGAGCGCGCTGATCATGATCTGATTCTTTACGGGCACACTCATCATGCTGCCTTTTATCAAAAAAATAGTAAATACTATCTCAATCCCGGGCATCTAAAAAACCTTTCTGATCGCGGAGCTGAAGCTTCCTACTGCCTGATAACAGCTTCAGCTGACGCTCTTGAGATCGTTTTCAAAAATTTACAAAATCAGATTATTCAACAGTACAATATTATTCGGAAAAAATTGGAGGATAAATGAAAATCGAAGAAATTAATCAAAGAGTGATGGAAAAAAGTGAAATCATCGATCAGCTCAATGCTGAAGTTGGCAAAGTGGTGGTGGGCCAACAATATATGCTAAAACGTGTCTTGATCGGCTTGTTAGCCAACGGACACATTTTATTGGAAGGTGTACCCGGCTTGGCCAAAACCTTGGCGATCAGCACTGTCTCGCAAACTATCGATTCCACTTTCAAACGCATCCAATTTACTCCCGATCTGCTACCGGCAGATATTATCGGAACCATGATTTACAATCAGAAAACTGCGGAATTCAATGCGAAAAAGGGCCCGATCTTTGCCAATTTTATTTTGGCTGATGAGATCAACCGTGCTCCGGCCAAAGTGCAATCTGCGCTTTTGGAGGCGATGCAAGAGCGGCAAGTAACCATCAGCGACACCACCTATATGTTGCCGCGACCTTTTTTGGTGATGGCTACCCAAAACCCCTTGGAACAAGAGGGAACCTATCCTCTGCCCGAAGCGCAAGTAGATAGATTTATGCTAAAATTGCTGATCAATTATCCTACGCGTGATGAAGAAAGATTGATCTTGGATCGCATGATGCGAGATGATCCGATCAGAGTTGATAAAGTTATCTCTCCGCAAGAAATTCTGGAAATGCGCGAATTGGTAAAAGATATTTACATGGAAGATAAGATCAAAGAGTATATCTTGGATCTGGTTTTTGCCACCAGAAACCCGGAAAAGTATAAAAATCTCTCTGACCTGAAAAGTTTGATCGAATGTGGAGCCTCGCCTCGTGCCACCATCTATTTGGCGCGGGCTGCCAAAGCGCACGCTTTCTTGGATCATCGCGGCTACGTTACTCCCGATGATATCAAAGCGATCGGCAAAGATATTTTGCGGCATCGCATTATTCTCACTTACGAAGCAGAAGCCGAGCAGATTAATCAGGAAGATATTGTAAACCGCCTATTTGATGAAATAGAAGTTCCCTAAATATCATGAATACCAGCGAAATAATCAAACGCATTAGGAAAATCGAGATTACCACCCGCAATCTGGTTTCCGAGCTCTTTTCCGGAGAATATCACTCTCTCTTCAAAGGGCAGGGTTTGGAATTTTCGGAAGTGAGATCTTATCAGGATGGTGATAGTTTTCGGCAGATAGATTGGAATGTCTCAGCTCGCATGGGACATCCTTACATCAAAAAGTTTGAAGAAACGCGCGAGCTGAATGTGATGCTCTTGGTCGATACCAGCGCTTCCACTCTCTTTGGTACTAAAAGTAATCTGAAGAGTGAATATATCACCGAGATCGCCGCAGTACTAAGTTTCTCGGCTCTTTCCAATAACGACAAAGTGGGGCTTTGCCTCTTTTCCGATCAGATCGAAAAATATGTTCCACCTCGCAAAGGCAAAAAATCTGCGCTGAGAATTTTGCGCGATATCCTCTATTGCCAGCCCCAAAGTAATGCTACCAATATCAAGCAGGCCGTCGAGTATATCTACCGTCTGCTCAAGAAGCGTAGCATTATCTTTGTGATTTCTGACTTTTTGGACGAGGGATATCTGCAAAGTTTGCGTTTGCTGGCCAAAAAACACGATTTGATCGCACTGAAAATTCGCGATAAAGCCGAGCAAACTTTGCCCAAAGCCGGCTTGTTAAATTTGCGGGATCCGGAGAGCGGAGAAATATTCACAGTAAATTCTAACAGTCGAAAAGTTCGAGCTCGTTACCAAGAGCTCATTGCAGCTCAAGATCAGCAACTGGCGGAAAATTTCAAAAAAGCGCGGATCGATCTGGTAAATCTTTACACTGATGAACCTTATGCTCCGGAATTGATGAAGTTTTTTAAATTGAGAATTAGACAGAAAAAAGGTAGATAATGAAAATAAAATTAGCTCTTATCATATTGCTTTTCAGCAGCCTGAGCTGGGCTTCCACTCTTCAGAGTAATCTGCAAAATGCCGATTCGCTTTTCATCGGAACGCCCTTTCAGCTGCAAGTAGATATTTTTTCAGCTGCTGAGGATTCCATCTATGTGCAGCCGATCGATACTTTGGATATTTTTGTCTTGGCCGGCAAACCGCAACATCGACAAAAAATACAAAAAGATAGTTTACATACTACTTTCAGTTTTACTTTCCAACCCTTTGATGTGGGGACATTTACCCTGCCGGGAATAGACTTTTTTGTCAATTCGGCTGACACCATGATTACTCACACAACTCCAGCCTACGATTTGCAGATCTACTCCACAGTAGCTGATACAGTCAACACGATCAGCGATATTGCTGCACCGGCCAAAATATATCTGGGCTTTTGGGATTATCTGATTATCTTGGCCGGGATAACCCTTATCATTCTAATAATATATTATCTTAGGAAGTATCTGAAAAAGCCTGCAGCTCCAGAACCAGAAGCCATTATCAAAGATACCAGACCTGCCTACATCATCGCGCTGGAAGCGTTGCGCGCTTTGCAGAAAGAAGATTTTCTGCGAAGAGGTGATTATCTCAGCTACTATTTCCGGCTCTCTTTTATTCTCAGGCTCTTTATCGAATTGCATTATCAGATCCGCGCTTTGGAGATGACTACCAGCGAAGTACGTGATAATCTCACTGCGATCGATCCGCGAGAAAAATCGCAAATCCTCGATTTCATGCGTAAATGTGATATGATAAAATTTGCCAAATTCACTCCGGAACTGAAGCAAGCAGAGCAAGCTCTGGATTGGCTGGAAAACTATTTGCAATCGTTCCAACCACAGGAGGAGAACCATGCTTGAGTTTGTAAGTCCTGAATGGTTTTGGAGTTTGCTAATCTTAGTTCCTTATCTGGCCTGGGAGCTCTTTTTCAAAAAGAAACGGCAAGTACATATGCCCCACAGCAGGTTGGCTAGTTTACGTCAAGCAGCTGGGCACAGCAGTTGGCTAAGATGGCTGCCGCTCTTTATTCGACTTTTGTTGATCACACTGATCATCTTTGCTTTGGCCCGACCTCGTTTGGCACATCAGCAGCAAAAGATTACCGGGCAAGGCATTGATATAATGCTGGCTCTGGATGTTTCCGGCAGCATGAAAGCTGTAGACTTTCGGCCGACCAATCGTCTGGAAGCTGCCAAAGAAGTTGCCAAAAATTTTGTTGATCTAAGAAAAAATGATCGCATCGGCATTGTTATTTTTGGCGATAACGCTTTTACGCAATGTCCGCTGACGCTGGATTATAATATTTTGCATTCGGTTTTGGCAGATATTCAGATCGATACAGCTGCCAAGGGAACAGCTATTGGTACCGGCTTGGCTACTGCTGTAGCCAGGTTGAAGGATTCCGAAGCAAAATCGAAAGTGATAATCTTATTAACTGACGGTCGCAACAATGCCGGCGAGATCGATCCCTTGGGTGCAGCTGATTTGGCCGAAACCTTTGGTGTGAAAGTATACCCGATTGGCGTAGGCAAAAAGGGCTTGGTTGATTACCCGATTGAGACGGCTTTTGGGGTAAGATATCGTCAGGTTGAGATCAATATCGACATGGAAGTTTTACAGCAAATTGCCCAAATTACCGGAACAGAGCGCGCCCGCCGAGCTACCAATACTGAAGAGCTAAAAGCCATCTTTGCCGAGATCGACAAACTGGAACAAACTGAAATCGAAATCGATAATTACTACGAATATCAGGAACTCTTTTGGTATTTCCTGATCCTAGCTCTGATTCTGCTCTTTTTGGAAATATTGCTAAAACTTTTTATCCTGAAGGAGCTACCATAATGAAAAATGATAACAAATATTACAGGATGAAATTATGAGATTTGCCAATCCTTATATCCTATTTTTACTGCTATTGATTCCACTTTTTTGGATCATGATCGGCCTCAGCAACAGGCGCCGTAGAAAGAATTTCAGTAAATTTGCCGAGATCAGGTTTTACGATTTTTTTCTGCAAGAACTTTCTACCTTTCATTTGAACCTGAAAAATTTTTTGTTGGTAACAGCTTTATTCTTCATCATCATTGCAGCGGCTCGCCCTCAGTGGGGAAAAGAGATGCAGATCGTGCAGAAAGAGGGCATCGATATTGTGGTGGCAATCGATGTCTCCAAAAGTATGGATGCTACCGATATCAAGCCCAATCGCATTGATCGCGCCAAAGATCAGATCTCGCTTTTTATCGATCAACTGAAAGGAGATCGGATCGCCATTGTAGCTTTTGCCGGCCGCAGCTTTGTGCAAGCTCCGCTGACTGATGATTATGGCGCCGCGCATCTGTTTCTGAACTTACTTGATACAGACGTTGTTTCTACTTATGGCACTGATATTGGCGGGGCAATCGACAAATCTGTGCAGCTCTTTGAAGCCGAGAATAAACACAAAGTGATTATCATTGTCTCTGACGGTGAAGATCTGGAAGAGGGTGCTATCAAGGCGGCCCAAGCTGCTGCCCAAAAAAATGCCATTATCTATACTTTGGGTATTGGCTCGCCCGAAGGCAGCACCATCCCCCTGGTCAATGCCGATGGTAGCAGCGAATATGCCAAAGATGATAAAGGTGATATTATTTTCACAAAATTGGATATCAATAATCTTACCAAAATTGCCCAAAATGCCAACGGACGCTTCTACCCCATCACGCCCCAGCAATCGGAAATTTTTGAGATTATGCGAAATATTAGTATGATAGAAAAGAATAAATTTGATTCCAAAGAATATGCGCGCTACAAAGAGCAATATCACATTTTTTTGATGATCGCTCTGATCCTAATTTTTTTGGAAGCTCTGATTATCGCTAAAAGTAAAAGACCTTTTGAGAGGATAATTCATGAATAGAAAAATTTGTTTGATCTTATGTGGTTGGCTAACTTTTCTGGCTCTGCAGGCAGATATTTTTAGTTTCGATAAAGTAATCGAAAATTATCGTGGCCGGCGAAGTTATGAGCAGGAAGAGTATGAAGCTGCTCAGGAAAATTTTGAAAACAATGCTTTGCGCTATCCTGATGATGCCAGATTGCATTACAATTTGGGCAATGCTAAATTTAAACAGGGCAATTTGGAAGAGGCAGAAAACGCCTTCCAGCTTAGTTTGCGCGATCCTGATTTTGCTCAGCGCTCAGAAGCATTGCAAAATTTGGGCAGTATCAAATTTGCTGAAAAAAACTACCCGGAAGCGATCAAATACTTTCGGGATGCTCTGATTGAAGATTCGCAAAATGCAGAAGCTCGACATAATTATGAAGTTACCTCACGCCTGCTGGAAAAGCAACAAAACCAAGAGCAAGAGCAACAGCAGAATCAAGACGACAGTGATAAAGATGAAGAAAATGATGAAAATAATCAGCAATCTGAGCAATCGGAAGATCAGCAGTCGGATGACAGCGAAGAGCAGCAGCAACAGCAGCAGCAAGAGCAGCAAGATGAGCAAGCAGCAGATGAGCAAGAGCAAGAGCTCAGCCAGCGAGAGCAGCAAGAGAAAGAAGACGCTGAGAAAACACTAAAAGCGCTTTTGCAAAAGGAAAAAGAAGAGATGGAAAAACAGAAAGAAAAAGCCAAAACCGCTAATCCTCGCACGGGACGATATTGGTAAGATGATGGATAAAATTTTTCTTTTCTTCAGGAGACAATTATGATCAAAAAGCTATTATATTTCACATTGATTTTCTGCTTCGCCTCGCTATTGGCAGCAGACATCAGCTTCGAGAGCTATGTCGATAAAACCTCTATCGGGGTGCAAGACAGATTGCAACTGACCTTGGAAATTTCCGGTTCTGAAGCTGGCAAAGTTCCCGTTCCCGATCTGCCGGATCTGCCAAATTTTGCCAATCTGGGCTACTCTAGTAGCAGCTCTTCTTCCTACTCTTTTAGCAATGGCAGAGCAGAATCTACCGTCACCAAAAAATATACTTATACCCTGCAACCCCAAAGCACAGGGAAATATATCATCCCACCTCTGCAAATCAAGTATTCCGGTCAAACATATACTACCAAACCGATCAGCATCGAAGTTGCCAGCGGCTCCACTACACCCGCCCCTCCTACTTCCAGAAACTTGTCTACTTCAGAACGCAACGATTCAGGTTCACTTTCCGAAAATCTCTTTCTAAAGGCAAATGTCTCACAAACAAAAGTTTATCAAGATCAGCCGCTCACAGTCGAATATGTTTTGTACAGTCGTTATGAAATCAGCAATCTGGCTTTCGGAGAAGATAGTGGTTATCAAGGTTTTTGGAAGGAAGATCTCTACCTCCCCGATCAGATAAATTTCCGTACCAAAACAGAAAACGGAAAACGCTATAACACGATGTTGATGAAAAAAGTACTGCTTTTCCCACGTGAAAGCGGTAGTTTGGAAATTCCGGCTTTGCAGATAGAAGCCGATATTCGCACCCAATCTCGCAGTTTTTTTGATTTTGGTTCTAGCAAAAGCTACACTCTAAAAAGCAAGCCGCAAAAGATCGAAGTCGATCCTCTCCCGCCTGCCCCTGAAAAATTTTCCGGCGCAGTAGGAAAATTTCAGATAGAGTCTCGCATTAGTTCCAACCAATTGGAAGTGGGAGATTCTTTTACCTACAGCTTAGAAATATCGGGTAGTGGAAATGTAAAAAACTTCTCTCTGCCCCAACTGCCTGAAACCAAACACCTGCGTTTTCTGGATCCCGAGACTTCCACCGAGATGAATTCAGATGGCATCAGCGGCAAGCGTGTTATCAAATATTTGGTTATCGCTCGCGAACAAGGCAAAATCGAGATTCCGCCCTTAGCCTTCACCTATTTTGATGTAGAGCAAAAAAAATATCTCACCCGGAAAACAGCTAGCTACACTTTGCAGGTAACAGCTGGGGACATGGCTTATATTCCCAGTTCCCGAGCACAGATGGCTGTGCAGATGGAAGGCTCTGATATCGGCTTTTTGGTCGATATCGAAAACCTGAAGCAACCAAAAATCCTCTACAAATCTTGGCTTTATTGGCTGATTTTTATCTTCTTGCTGCTAACGATTCCGCTCTCTTTTGTCTATCGTAAAGAGCAAGATAAGCTCTCGTCCAATCAAGATTATCAACGCACCAAACAGGCAAAGAAAATTTTGAAAAAATATCTCAAAGAAGCTACAACTTATGCCAGCCAAAACAAAATAGATTTTTATGCTTCAGCTCAAGCCGGACTTTCAAATTACCTGGCTGATAAATTGCATGTAGCTCGCGGTTCCACTACCGCTACTCTGCTAGAAGAGCTGCAGAAGCAAGCTGTTCCGCAGCAGCTCTTCGAGCAAATCAAAAATTTGAATTCCAGCTGCAATCAGGCGAGATTTATGCCGGGCGGGTTTTCCGATCAGCAAATATCGCAAGATCTGGCTAGCCTAAAACATGTGGTCAACGAACTTTCCAAAATTAAGTTTAAATAACGAGGTTCAGTATGAAAAAAATATCTATCATATTACTGCTAATTATCATATCAGCTGTGAGCTGGGCCAGCCCGGAGATTACTCTGCAAAATGCTTTTTCAGCATATCAAAACCAAGATTACTCCGAAGCCCTAGAGCTATTTTTGCAAGTGGAAAACGAAGGCTTTATCAACGCAGATCTTTACTACAATATTGGAAATTCTTACTATCGTAATAATGATTTGGGCAAAGCAATCTTATATATGAAAAAAGCGCTCAAAATAGATTCAGCTCATGCCAAAGCTCAGCGCAGCCTGGAATTTCTGCTGACTCAAACTCGCAATAAACAGAGCGCTGAAGCTGATAATCTGCTGGTTAAGTTTACTTCTGATTTTATCAATTCCATCTCCGTCAATCTTCTGGCTATTCTGGCTCTGCTCCTCAGCAGTTTGATAATCTTTACCATTCACATCATCATTCATCGTTATGCCCGGCGCGAGCGAGCTGTCCCCTATTTTTTCATCACTATCCTCATCGCCTTACTAATTCCGGTGCTACTACTTTCCCAACTAAAATTGGCCAGAAGAAATGCAGCTGATGAAGCTGTTTTGTTGGCAGATACTGCTATCGGCTACAGTGGACCCAGTCCCGATTTTACCCGAGTATTTACTATTCATGAAGGCATTATTCTGGAAGTAGAGCGCCAGCAGGATAATTGGACTTTGGTGAAATTGCCCAATGGCATTGGCGGTTGGATCACTTCCGAGAGTTTGGCCAAAACAACTATCAAATGAGCTATTTCATGAAGAGATATTTCTGGGTTGTTTTGCTACTTCTGCCGCTGAGTTTAGTTGCCCAGCCCGACGTGGAAATTTTCGGTTCAGCTGTGCAGGGTGGAATGCTACGAGGCAAAATCAGCACAAAGGTAATCGATGTCTTCTACAATTATCAACCCTTGCCCATCTCCAAGCAGCAATTTATTATCGGCTTTGATCGTGATGAGAAAGTGAACCATATCCTCACTTTTGTGCTGCGAGATGGCACCATGTTCTCAAAACGCTTTTCTCTGCAAGAACCAAATTATCAAATCGAGGAAATTACCCTGCCTGCAAGCAAAAAAAAGTATACTGCTCCACTCTCAGCAGAGCTGCTACAGCGCATAGATTCTGAAGCGCAAAGCCTAAAACAAGCCAGAGCAGAAATTGCTGACAATAGCAGCTTATTGCTTGCTCATAATTTCACCCGAGCGGTAGCAGGTGGAAGGATCAGCGGAGTCTTTGGCAGCCAGCGCTTTATCAATGGCAAGCCGCAAAGACCGCATAACGGATTGGATATCGCTGCCCCGATCGGGACACCCGTCTTGGCTATGAATCGGGCAACTGTAGCTCTGACCGGAGATTATTTTTATAATGGCAAATTTGTTCTTTTGGATCATGGCCTGGGGCTAAGCTCTATCTACATTCATCTTTCGGAAATATCGGTAGAAATGGGAGAACAAGTAGAATCCGGTGCGATTATCGGAACCATCGGCAATACAGGCCGCTCTACCGGACCGCATCTGCATTGGGGCATCAGTTATCGAGGCAAACGGCTGGATCCGGCTCTGACCTCCGAGCTGGATAATCTCTTCTTCTCTTATCCGCCAGAAAACGATTTTAGCAGCGAGTAAAAATTTCCTCACTCTGCATCAGAGCTTAAACTTCCTTTTGGGCTGAGATGTTGGATAGATTTTTCACACTTGCCAGCAAATCGCAATCAGCTGATTTCAACTTTCATTTGACACATATTCCACACTTTTTTTTCTCAAAAGAAAAAACATAAGGATTTATTCATGAAAAACACATTAAAATTTCAGATCATTTTGATAATATTACTGCTAGGCAATTTACTATTGGCAGATATCCCCGAAGGTTATTATGACACTGCTGCCGGACTTTCCGGTGATGCCTTGCAATCTGCTTTAAATAATATTATCGATAACCATAATGAACTTTCCTATTCCGATCTTTGGAATGCAATCTGCGATACTGATCAGGATCCTGATAATAGCAGCAATGTGATCTTGCTCTACACTGGGTGGTCTGTCACCAATGCCGGATATCCCACTTGGAATCGTGAGCATACTTGGGCCAAATCTCATGGTGACTTTGGCAATACAGCTCCTTGCGGCACCGATTTACATCATATTCGTCCTACCGACCCAGATGTAAATAGTGCGCGTGGTAATCTGGATTTTGATAACGGTGGTACTCAACATCCCATTGCTACCGGCTGCTATTATGATGATGATAGCTGGGAACCGCGCGACGAAGTGAAAGGCGATGTCGCCCGCATGATATTTTATATGGCTACTCGCTATGCAGGCGAAAATGGTGAACCAAATCTGACAGTAGTCGATGAAGTAGATACTTATCCTGCTGCAGAACATGGCAAACTCTCCACTCTTTTGGAATGGAACCTGCAAGATCCTCCTGATGAATTTGAAATGACACGCAATGATCGCATTTTCGAAAATTGGCAAGGCAACCGCAATCCTTTTGTCGATCATCCCGAATTTGCCAGCTATATTTGGGGTGGTGGAAATCCGGAATTAAATGCACACTTTACTGCTGAGCCTCTCTCTGGAGCAGCTCCACTTCTGGTAAATTTCACCGATCTCAGCTCGGGAGATATCAGCTCTTACGAGTGGGATTTCGATAGCGATGGCGAGATAGATTCTACTCAGCAAAATCCCAGCTATCTCTATCAAGAGCCGGGGATTTATTCTGTCACACTTTTTGTACAATCCGCAGATGATGCAGATGAGATGACTCGCAGTGGCTATATCACAGTAAATGAGCCAGGAACTGACCCGATTGTACTGCTGAATGAAAGCTTTGAAAGCGGCGCTAGCACGTGGGAAATTGTCTCATACTCCAGTGATGCTGATTGGGAGATTTCTTCTGAAACCAATGGCTATACGCTTCCAGGATCGGTGGTAGATGGTAGCTTCTACGCTTATATCAATAATTACGGCAGCGATTCCGGCGCTGATGATTGGTTGATCTCTCCCCAAATTTCCTTGAGTGATTATCAAAATTGCACTCTCTCTTTCTACTCTTGGCGCAACTACTCGGATTCTATCACCGGACTAAAAGTCTTGGTAAAGGAAGATGGAGCAAACTGGCAAGAGCTGCCGGCAGCTCTGGATAATAGTGAAGCCAATGTTTGGACTTTTAGCAACGAGCTAGAGCTGACAGAAAATGTGGAAAATCTGCAACTGGCCTTCCAATATGAATCCAGCGGAACAGAAGCGGGAGAGTGTACTGCTTGGGCAGTTGATGCAGTACAAATTTTGGGTTATCCCCTCAACAATTTGGCAGAAGATAATCTATTGCCGACAACTACGCTTCAGGTTTATCCTAACCCATTTGCCCTCAATTCTACCCAGCGCAATGCTCTCACTATCAGCTACGACCTACCCAAATCTGCGCAGCAAGCCAATCTGGAGATCTATAATATCAGAGGTCAGAAAATCAATAATTTCCGTTTGCCAACAGAGCAAAATAAATTTTACTGGTCAGGAGATGATCAAAATAAGCAAGCTGTCCCGGCTGGACTTTATCTGCTGCAGTTGAAAGTAGATGGTCAGATAGCTACAACTAAAAAGTGTATAATCCAAAAATAGGAGCTGTAGTATGGAACTAAAAAAACTTACTTTAAAAGAGGTCTTAATTCGCTCGAACAAATTATATGCTGCCCAAAAATCTCTGAGCTGGATCGATGAGCAGCCGATGCGCTTCAACCAATTTTATCAGCAAGTTTGTGAGATTCAGAAAGCGCTTTCGGAGCAAGGTGTTGGCTATGGCGACAAAGTTGCCCTGCTCAGTGAGAATCAGCCCAATTGGGGCATCGTCTATTTTGCCGTAACCGCTATGGGTGCTGTCATTGTGCCTATTCTACCCGACTTCAAAGATCATGAAGTTCATCATATTTTACGCCATTCGGAAAGTAAGGCAATTTTCGTCTCTCAAAAACAGTTTCCCAAAATCGAGGAGTTTGATATTGATCTGCTCAATCTACGAATTTTGCTGGATGATTTCAGTATCATTCCTCCCGAAACAACTATCGGAAAATTGAAACAGGTAATAAATCGCAAAGCCCAACCTTTTATGGAATTGAAAGGAAAAGCCTTGGAGATGACAGGTTTCCGAGCTTCGGAAGTTCAGGAAGATGATATAGCTTGCATCATCTATACTAGCGGGACAACCGGGCATTCCAAGGGAGTGGTCCTGACGCATAAAAACATTGTTTCCAATGCGGTCGGTATGGCTGATTTTTATCAGGTAGATTCTGATGATATCTATGTCTCGATCTTACCGCTATCTCATACTTACGAATGTACCACCGGTCTGGTCTTGGCTATCATGCATGGTGCCACTGTCTATTATCTAAGAAAACCACCTACAGCTCGCGTACTCTTGCCAGCTATGCAGAAAGTAAAACCTACGATCATGGTATCGGTACCTCTGATCATGGAAAAAATCTATAAATCCAAAATCAAGCCAGCTCTTACTTCCAATGCTTTCAACCGCACTCTCTTCAAAATTCCACCGATCCGCAAAATTTTGCACCGCATTGCCGGTAAAAAATTGTACAAATCTTTTGGCGGAAAGCTCAATTTCTTTGGTATTGGCGGCGCTCTGCTTTCAGATGAAGTCGAACAATTTTTACTCGATGCCAAATTTCCCTACGCTATCGGTTATGGTCTGACCGAAACCTCTCCTCTGATTGCTGGTTGTGGAGCTTTTAGAACCAAATTGCGTTCTACCGGCTGGGCAAGCCCCGGAGTGAAAATCCGCATAGCTGATGCTGATCCCACCACTGGTGAAGGTCAGATCGAGGTGCAAGGCCCCAATGTGATGGTGGGATATTTCAAGGATAATGAAAAAACCAGAGCTGTCTTTACGGACGACGGCTGGTTCCGCACCGGAGATCTGGGAATTTTTGATCGCCAAAATTATCTCTATATCAAGGGTCGCAGTAAAAACGTAATCATTGGAGCTTCGGGAGAAAATGTCTACCCGGAAGAGATCGAGGATAAAATCAATAAAAACAGTTTGGTAGAAGAATCGATAGTTTATGAAGCAAATGGCAAAATCACAGCTCGGATCAATCTGAATTATGATCTGATAGATCAGCGTTATGGCGGGAAAAAGCACTCTGATGAGAGATTGCGCAAAGTTATCGAAAAATTGTTGGTCGAGATCAGAAAAGAGGTAAATTCCCAGATCTCAGCCAATGCCAAGATAATGCACGTGATCGAACAGACAGAGCCTTTTGAAAAGACTCCCACCAAAAAAATAAAACGCTATATCTACACCAAATAGATTTGCATGAATAAATTCGTATCTCATTTTCTGCGCAAATTTCTTAGCTCACCACGCAAAGAGTGGCTTCGGGTAGAATCTGTTTTTATGGTGGCCGGGATCATCATCTCTGTTGCTGTGCTCACAGTTTCACTCGCTATCTTTGACGGCTATATCAAGGCGATGAAGCAGGCCTATTTTGGCGTAAATTCTCATCTCTACTTCTTCAATCGTGAAGATGATAATCTTACAAGAGAGCTGCAAACTAAACTAAATGAATTTCTAAAAAATCAATCTGAGGTAGATACTTTTGCGCCTGTGATCACCAATCAGGTTATGCTCTCAGCACAGGATAGAATCAAAGGTAGCATGCTGCGTGGCATCGATAGCGAAGTTTCACCTCAACCTACTTCTTTCCGCAAATATGTGGTGCAGGGCGATGCTGAAATTGCTGCCAGCGATAAAATAGTTTTGGGTTACAAATTGGCTCGCCAATTGAATGTGGCAATCGGCGACACGATCAAAGTAATCAGTCCGCTCAATTCCAGCGTCACAGCTTTTGGTTTGATGCCGCGAGAAAAAGAATTTGTGCTCAGCGGTTTGTACCGCAGTGGCATGCACGATTATGATGCTAAATACGCATTTTGTGATCTGGAGCGCGCTGCAGATTTTTTTGGTTTGCAGCAAAAGGTAACCATGTATGAGGTGAAATTGTTGCCGGCTTTTATCGAACAAGCCGATTACTACGCTTACAAATGGCGCTATGAAACAGATTTGGAATTTCAAACTTCTTCTTGGATAGATTTTAGCGGCAACCTTTTTGCCCTTTTGGCTTTGGAAAAATGGGTAATTTTTATTATCCTCAGCTTTTTAGTTTTGATCGCTTCCTTCAATGTGATCAGCTCAGTTTCCTCTACTATTTTGGAAAAAAAACGTGAACTCGGAATTATGAAAGCCTTTGGTACTTCCAATCATATCCTGCGGCAAATCCTATTGGGTCGCACCCTAATCATATCCTTTCTGGCAATTTGTCTGGGCCAGCTTCTGGGATATCTACTAGCTCTATTCATTTCCCACCAAAATCTGCTGCAGATGAAAGGTGAAATCTATTTTATCGATCAAATCAATGTCGCCTTCAATCCCCTCAGTTGGCTCTTAATATTGACAATTTCACTTCTGATAGTGTTTTTTGCCAGTTTGGTGCCCTTGCGGAGAATAGAAAAACTACCTGTTACCGATATACTGCGCGGTTCAGGAAAATAAACGGAGCAAATGTGAATATTCTGAATGTCAAAGATCTAAAAAAATCTTACAAAGAAGCCAGCGGCAAATTGGAAATCCTCAAAGGTGTGGATTTGCAGATCAATGCCGGCGAAACTGTTGCTATCACCGGGCAATCCGGATCTGGTAAAAGCACTTTACTACACATTTTGGGAATGTTGGATAATTACGATAGCGGCAGCATAGAATTTATGGGAAAAAAGATTAGTGCCAACGATCGCAAGATCAATCAATTTCGCAATCAGCAAATTGGCTTTGTCTTTCAGTTTCACTACCTTTTGGAAGATTTTACAGCTGAAGAAAATGTGGCAATGCCGGCCTTTATTCGCAGCGGAAATCATCAACAAAGCTTGCAAGCTGCTCGTAAATTATTAGATAAATTGGATATCTTACCACGCAAAGATCATTATCCCAACCAGCTAAGTGGCGGCGAGCAGCAACGAGTCGCTTTTGCCCGCGCTCTGGTCAATAATCCCAAAATCATTCTGGCTGATGAGCCCACCGGCAATCTGGATGCAACCCACAGCGAGGAATTGATCCAATTGCTGTTGCAGCTCAACCGGGAATTTCAGCAAACCTTCGTGATCGTAACTCATAATCAACAGATAGCTGCTCGGATGCAGAAAAATTATTATCTGAAGAATGGAGTTCTTAGTTTAAACCAAGGTTAGGATATCACTTACGATGAAAAATAAAAAGTGGCTGTTAGTGATAGTAATTGCAGTCTTTGTGATAAACATAGGCTTTTGGGCTTTGACGCGCCTGGCTAAAATGGATCAATTGGTGCAAGCCAAAGCCAGTAATTATCTTGCAGAGCTTTTGGATGCGGAAGTGGAGATCGGCTATTTTACTTTCAATGATAAACAAGCCAATATCTCCAAGCTCAGCATCTCTGAAAATAATTCTCTGTACGAGCTGAATATCGAACAAATCTACGTGGAATATGATTTACCCAAATTACTCTTTTCCAGATTTAGCAATTTCAATGCTATCGGTAATATCACTGTTTTAGCTCCCAAACTAAATATTAATCTGTCTGCCAATAGCGACGAAACTGGCAATGACTCAGAATCTGAAACAGCTAGCAGCGAGTTTGTCTGGCCGCAGCTAGAAAATTTCTTTCGCAAACTCAGTTTGCAGCAAGGCCAGATATCTTTGCAAATAGATTCTAACCATTTTACTCTGCAGGAAAGCTGGCAAGATGTAGAGCTGCAGATAGAGAATGACAACAGTTCTCAGATCAGATTAACAGCCAGCTCTGATAGTTCAAGCCTAGAGCTCAGTTCGCTGCTGCAAGCGGGCAAAATAGTTTCTGCCGATCTGCAGCTAAAAGATTTTTTTCCCGAGCAGCTCGCAATCACAGCCATCGATAGTGTTCGCGCTAAAATTGATCTAACAGCTGCTTATTCAGCAGCTGAGGGCTTGAGCTATTCAGGGAATATCAACGATTTTTATGCTAGCAGCTATCAACGCGCAGTTAGTAGCAACCAGATAAATTTTGCCGGAGATCTGGCAGAGACAAAGCTAAACTCTAGCCTGATAGCAGATGGCAATGAATTGCAGCTACAAGCCAGCTTGAAAGATTTAGACCAAAGCAAGCGCTCGATTAGGGCAGATATTGCTCTACCCAAGATCGAGGCAGAGCGCTATTGGTCTGCTCTCGAAGGCCAAGTTTCGGCCACCGCTGCTATCAGTGGTGCTCTACTGCGTCCGCAGATTTTAGTAGAAGCTACAGCAACTGAGATCACGGCCTATCAGCAGCAGATTCCCTATCTCTCTGCCTCAGCAGAAGTAGGCTTCGATCAGCTTGATTTT
>JAWOEN010000201.1:0-7105 GCA_046482725.1 Cloacimonadales bacterium (SeqCode) | reverse complement strand
ATGCCGCGTCGCTCCTGAACGATCTTCATCACATTACCAATAAACTCGGCCGGCACAATGATCTCCACATCCATAAAAGGCTCTTCGATATAGTCTATATGCACCGGATCGGGAAAATCTACCGGATTGTAGATCACCTTTTGCTCGCCATCATTGCGGAAGATCTTGAAAGTCACACTGGGAGTGGTGGTGATGATGGGGACGTTGAACTCGCGCATCAGGCGTTCTTTGACGATCTCCAGATGCAGCATTCCCAAAAATCCGCAACGAAAACCAAAACCCAAAGCCAAAGAGCCTTCCGGCTCGAAAACCAAAGCTGCATCGTTCAAACGCAATTTTTCCATCGCATCGCGCAAATTTTCATACTCATCGCCATTCAGCGGGAAGATACCGCTATAAACCATCGGCTTTACTTTTTGAAAACCGGGTAAGGCTTTCTCGCAACTATTTTCTGAGGTAGTGACAGTATCACCCACACGCGCATCTGCTACATCCTTGATATTGGCAATGATATAACCCACTTCGCCTGTATCGAGTTTTTTCTGCGGAATATGCTTGATGCCCAGATAGCCAATCTCTTCGATATTAAATTTCTTATCATTAGACATCAGGCGGATCTCCTGACCCTTGCGCAGAGAGCCTTGCACCACCCGCACCAAGATTATCACACCCCGATATTTATCATAATAGGAATCGAAAATCAAAGCTTGCGTAGCTGCCTGCAGATCACCCTTGGGTGCTGGCACATGCTTGATGATTCCCTGCAGTAGCTCTTCTACCCCGGTTCCCATTTTGGCGCTGATGCGAAAAATCTGCTCGTCCATAACTCCGATGTTTTCCTCGATATCGTGTACTGTACCTTCAATATCGGCTTTGGGCAGATCTATTTTATTGATTACCGGAATTACTTCCAGTTCGTTTTCCATGGCCAAATAGAGATTGCTCATGGTTTGTGCCTCGATTCCTTGCGCTGCATCTACCAATAATAGCGCGCCATCACAAGAGGCCAGACTGCGCGAAACTTCATAGGAAAAATCTACATGACCCGGCGTGTCGATCAAGTTTAGTACGTAGTTTTTCCCTTCAAATTTGTACTCCATGCGGATTGCGTGAGATTTGATGGTAATGCCTCGCTCTCTCTCCAGATCCATATCATCCAATATTTGTTCTGCGCGGGCACTTACTTCCAAGACGTTGGTAACTTCCAATAAACGATCAGCCAATGTCGACTTTCCATGATCTATATGGGCTATGATGCAAAAGTTTCTAATTAATTCCTGATTCTTCAAAAAAAATACTCCTTAAAAAAAAATTATATCTTCACTCTAAGCCAGAAACATTTTCCAGCTAAGAGTTAGATCATTATAATAATAAAATAATTCTAGGCAAAAGCCCTGCTAATTGCTGATGTGTCAACAAATTATTATCAACATTTGCACTGTTAACATTTCAGGGGATTCAGTAATTTTGTTTACAGTGAAAATTCCCATAATATGCTCTTGCTATTTCCCATTCGCTCCCAGCTTATTTATAGAGCAAAAACTTGTTTTGGGCTACAGCTTTCTGCCCACTTAATAACTGATAGATATAAACACCGCTTCCTACTTGGCGCCCGGCTGCGTCTCGGCCATCCCAGCTCAACGTCTTGCGGGAATTAGCCAAAGGCAAACTATCGAAACTGCGCACCAATTGGCCTTTGGCATTATAAATTTGTAACTTATTCGCACTGCTTTGCAAGGGAAGAGAAAAAGAAATCTGCAACTCATTTTGAGAAATATTCACCGGATTGGGAAAAGCTCTGAGCTGATAATTCTCCACTTCATTAGCTTCGATCGCAGTGCTGCCAGATATCATTATCTCTTTCTCACTGTAAGCGGAAATATCAAATAGCGCATAAACCACCTGATATTCTGCTTGCTGCACGATCTGTTCAATCGTGGCATTTTCCAAACTGAAGCTAACAGACTCCAGCGGCATTTTTAGCTTTAATCTGGCCTTAGTAAAACCCACACTATGCTGATTGTTCACAGTGACAGTAACCTGTTGAGCTGTTCCTTGATTATGCGGATAATAATCTACTTGCAAACTATTGCCCCAATTCGCATAAAGCGTGGTTTGCGGCTGCAGAAGATCATCCTCCACTTTGATGACGCGATAAGCCTGCTCTTCATCACAGACATTATCGACTGCTAAATTGTAAGGTGGTTGATTAATCGAGCCCTCACTACTGTGGATATGCCCGTAGAGCGCCATCTGGGCTCCCAACTGCTGCAGATTTATCTGCTCTGAAAAATCGTAGTGATAAAACAAAATACGATTGGCATAATCTTGGCTATTAGCCAGCTCCAGATTCAGCCAATTCATTTGCGATGGAATAAAGCTCTCACTGCCAAAAACCTCATACATGTAGCTATCATAATTTAGATACGCTTCCAAACCGATGAAAATATTATTGCCATAACTAAAACTATAATCCTGAGTACGCGGCAGCTGAGACGCATCAGCATCTGCCAACCATTCCCAACCAAAAAATCTCCACCAATCGCGGCGTGCTGTACCTTGTGGAGGCGGAGTAGCATTCCAACCTCCCAGATCATGATTGCCACCTACCAAAAATACCGGGACTTCAAACTCTTGCAAAATCTTCTGTGCTTTGGTATAAACTCTGCCATTTCCAAAGTCTTCCAGCTCTCCCTCGTTGACAATATCGCCCGTAAAGAGCACAAACTCAGGATTGATCAAATTTATGTCATTGATCACTTGCCGTAGATTTTCGATCTCGGTCGTGTCGGTCAAAGCTATTTCAGGATTATCTGACCAATAAGTATGCGTGGGAAGATGAGCATCGGAGATATGGACAAAACTAAAATCTGCTCGCTCTTGGGGGATCAGCTCTACAGCGTTGCGCGTAATATCATCTATCCCACCACTTGCCTCTACCTGCAGATCAAAAAGCTCATAAAACTCTGGGATAGGCGCTGCAGCCTGCAAAACCCAGCGCTGAAAATCCGCATCGTAACTACTGTCATTCAGCTGCAAATCCAATTGATAATCTCCATAATGCAGGCTGGCTTGCCAATTTTCAGTTGCTTCAGCCGCTACACACCAAATCTCAAATTCCTCATAAGGAGTGATAATCTCCGGCACATTCAAAATCGGCCTCTGAATCGTCGTCAAAGTATCGCCAATTGCCAGAGCCTGATTATCCAAGAATATCTCACCGGAAAAAATATTGCCCGCTTCAGATCCGTCCAAACTGGCAAAATCTATCTGCAGACCGCTAGCACCACTTGCAATAATAGAAAATTGCAGCTGCAATAATGTCTGGGTAAATTGGTAGGAAAAATCGCCTTGGTAAACTATCTCCAGCAGACCGGGATTTTGCTGGATTTGCAGATTTTCCGCTTGCTGCAAAACTTCACCCGCCTGCCAATCCAAAAATGAGATCTTAGTCTCATCATAGCTCAATTGTAGCGAAAGCTCTTGCGCACTTTGCGCACTGAGATTTGAGATCAAGAGAGGCAATTGAAAATCATTTTGCCCGTAAATTGTCTCTGATTCAAAGTGAAGCAGTGTGTTTTCGGACTCTGCATCAAAATCTGCAGCAGTGCGCGGTTGCAAATAAAATTCGCCCCAACTATAGCTGATAATACCACTGAGCGAGCCGGGATCGAAACCGGGAACTGCTAACCAACCAGCTGCCTGCAGATCAAAAAATCCACTTCCCACCAGCAAGCTTCCGCTGTTATCACTGATCTGCCACTGTGAATATTGATCAAATCCGGCGGTTACTTGCAGATTTTCCAGCCTAACCAAGACGCTTTCGAAAGCTTCTGATCCGGCATCGTGGCATTGCACTGTGGTCGCCGGCGGCAGAGCATTGCCGCTGGAAAGCACCTGATATGAGGAAAGCGAAGTCAATTCGGTGAAGCCATAATATTCATAAACTTCGCCGATTAACAGCAATTCATCACCAACTTGCGGCGAGTTCTCGTTATCATAAATATACAATCCATTCCAAGCGCCTCCGCTGGGCGATGAGATAAAGTAGCGGCCGCCAGAAAAATCCACGCCGGTGACGATCCCGCCTGTCTCTACTATTTGTCCCGCATAAGCTGAGGGATAATCTCCATTTTCACCCGGATTCTCGGTGTATTGAATATCATAAATCTCGACAAATGCCGATAAACTGCAGAAGGCGAGTAATATCACTATGAGTAAATTCTTTTTCATTATTTATCCTTTTAAAATGATTTCTGGAATGAAAGATTTTTTGCGATATTCAGTTAGCTTGTCAAGTTGTTGGGGAAAAGATAATTTTTTATAAAAAAATTTATTTGGATAATAAATTGGTCGGGATGACAGGATTTGAACCTGCGACCTTTCGATCCCGAACCGAACGCGCTACCGAGCTGCGCTACATCCCGACTGCTGCCAAGATTGTCAGTTCGCTCTGGCTGTCAATTACTAATTTCCGACAGGAAATTAGACCGAACTAGTTAATTCGACGTAGGAGAATTTACGGTTCGGCAACAAAACAGGAAATTAGACCGAACTAGTTAATTCGACGTAGGAGAATTTACGGTTCGGCAAAAAACAGGAAATTAGACCGAACTAGTTAATTCGACGTAGGAGAATTCTAGGAACAATTGGCATACGGTTGTATATACAATGGGAATACGATAGGAATGCGATTGGGAGTTAACTCTACTTTTCCAGGAAGAGGCACTCTCTTTTTCATTTTACATTTTACATTTTACATTTTCATTTTTCATTGGTTCACTGCGGTTCGGCAGTAAAAGTAGAATTAGCCTGAAGAAGCTTAGCTATTTAACCATCATAATCTTACTAGTTGCTATTATCTCGCCCGCCAGCTCAGCTTTTATCAGATAAGTACCACTGGAGACGCTATCATTGTTGTTATCTTTGCCGTTCCATTGCATTTCAAAAATTCCACGACCAGAATAAGCTTTCATCAGGTTTTTCACTTTCCGACCCTTAATATTGTAAATTGCCAATTCTACGTTACCTTCATCTGCTAAAGTGAATTTTATAGTTGTTCCTACACTTCTACCTGAAGAACTAGAACCAAATGGATTTGGATAATTGATGATTTTATTTTCAACAATTGGAACTTCATTACTACTACCAAAGACAGGATTATAAACAAATTCTATTTCAGTGATTATAGATTCACCATTTTGATAAACTGCTGAAACACCAACAATATATTCTTGATTAGAATCCAGATAACTTGAAAAATCATACAAGTATATTTCTTGATTAATGTTTTCAATTAATTCACCATTTAAATATAGATTGTAACTTTGTGGATATTCATAATTTGGTGGTGACCAGAAAAGAACTCCTGTTTCAGCATCAATTACTAGATTGCTTGGAGATGCAAAAGGTGTATATTCGTAACACCCCATATCAATTGACTCACCTGAAACACGTGGATTACCAGCCAAATCATATTCGGGCATCTCTATCCATACCGGTAAATATAAAGTGCCTGCATCTATACAAGGTGAATCTGTTGATAGGGCAAAGGGATACAAAGCATTTGTCCCCATAAATAGAGGATCATCATCTATATTATTTAATCCATAATTAAAATTGGAGTTTTGAACAGAAATACTTTCTTCACCATTATCAACCAATGAGTTATCTATATTTATACCAATTGGCCAACTGTTTTGATTTACCACATAGATATTATATGGTGAATTATTATAAAAAATTGAGTTATAAATATTAACATCAATAATGCTACCTCTGATTAATAAGCAACCACCATTATCAATTTGATCATAAGTATTATTAGCAAAAGTACAATTGACGATGTCAACAATTGATTTACTGTTTAGCTTTAAAGCAGAACCGCCAGAACCCCATTCAATATTATCATTATAATTATTAAAAAATAATGAGTTAATAATTTGAATTGAATCTCTCAAAGTTGCATTATCGTTATTACCAATACCTAAAGTACCTAGATTATTAGTGAAAATGCAATTTAACAATTTATGAGAAAGGTGATTATTAGAGAAATTTGTAATAGAACCAGATCTTGTATTATTATTTTCAAAATTTACACCATTCATAACAAAATCTAAATCTCCAATATAGATTGCTTTATTAGTATCATCCAAACCATCTGAATTTTTTATTGTCACATTTTTTAATTTGAATTTGTTATTTTGCTGTTGAAGACTATTCCACTTATATATTGATGCTTGGAGGGAGTTTTGGAATCCATTTTTTAATGTTATTTTTTTAATACCGGAATTAACGGAATAACTATCAAAAAAATGTTCTGTAAAATAATCAGCATCTAAGAAAACTTCAGATTCTGAACTACCTTTGATTGTTGTATAATCTCGAAGAGGTAAAGGTAGTATTTCACCATTTATACTTTCAGAATATGTACCAGGGAGTAGATTAATTTTATGTGGATTATCAGAGTTTGGGTTGGTATGTATGAGAGCCTGTCTAATTGTTTTAAAAGGTGTTTCAACAGTTAAGCCATCATTGTTATCATCACCTTGTGGGGATACGTAAATATCTTCATCAATTGGAGTAATCTTTGAATGTAAGTGATCAATAGAGATTTGGTCAGTAGGAAAGCTAAGCGCATCAAAAGAACCCATAAAAAAAATGTCAGGATTGTTTACAGTTAAGGTATCAGCATATATAATCAAATCATTCGGACTATCAATTAGAAGAAAATCTGCTCCAGAATTACTGTAATTTAAGAATATATTTGATCTATAATTCTCATAGAATTCAACAGAAGATGACATCGCTAGAATACCTCCACCGTAGTTTCTAGCAATATTCTCTTTAATTGTACAATCATAAATATCGATATTGGAATTTTTAAGATAGATGCCACCTCCAACTTTAGCCATATTATTTTTAATCACACAACTTTTTAAGATAAGGCTTGAATCTAAAATGAAAATACCACCACCATAATCTTCATAAACTTCCCCATCATCATCTTTTCCATTTCTAATAGTAAAACCTGTGATTTTTGCACTTTCTCCAGATCTTATCTCAATAACTGTTTCTTCTTGGTTTCCATCTATTATTGTTTGAT
>JAWOEN010000176.1:0-5947 GCA_046482725.1 Cloacimonadales bacterium (SeqCode) | reverse complement strand
GGAATTTCAGTTAAAGTTCATTTTATGTTTTGTCTGCAGGAGCCTTGGCGTAGGTGGAAAGAGAAAGAATATTAGAAGCTAGGCTCAACAACATGATTCGGTGGTCGAGGCTCTCGAAACCACCTTGACTTTCACCCGGTTAAATAAAATAGATTTCATCAGCGAGGAACAAACTAACAATGATAGTCAATTTCTGGGCATAACAATTAATTCAAATCTATTTGACACCAAAACCTCAAGCAGAAAAAAGACAACTTCACAGAGGGTAAATTAACCTGTGTGTAATATTATAGATAATTAAATATTGGAGAAAAAATGAACGAGACTATTTCACGAACGATCACTGTTGATGCAGTGAAGACAGCTAATCCAGCACCAATTGGCCTGATCGGATTTGGGATGACAACTATCCTCTTGAACATCCATAATGCTGGATATTTTGAATTAGATACGGCTATTATGGCGATGGGGATGACTATTGGTGGTATTGCCCAGATTTTAGCCGGTGCCATGGAATGGAAAAAGAATAATACTTTTGGCACTGTTGCTTTCACGGCTTACGGTTTTTTCTGGATATCGCTGGTAATGTTGCTTACCATGCCAAAGCTGGGTTTGGGTACAGCTCCCAATCCACTCTCAATGGGATTTTACCTTACTCTTTGGGGTATATTTACAGCCGGGATGTTTGCCTGTACTTTCAAGCTTAGCAGAATATCTCGCTTGGTTTTCGGTTCACTTATGTTACTGTTTGCTCTCTTAGCGCTCAGTGATTTCACCGGAAACCACACAATCAAAATTATTGCCGGTTTTGTAGGAATTCTATGTGGTGCTTTTGCAATGTATGATGCTATCGGACAGGTTGTAAACGAAGTTTATGAGAGAAATGTACTTCCTTTATAGGAAATTTTATACTAATTGCTGGTAGAATATTATTCTGAAAGGCTTCGCTGTGGAGTGGGGCTTTTCAGCTTAGATCAAAACTCTAATTATACAAGTTCACTTTCTTGAACCTATCGAATTTCCAATTGTATCCCCACTGTATTCCAACCGTGTGCCCATCGTATTTACAATTGTATTTCCCATCGTATCCCGCACAGTAGACGATTTTGCTAGTTTTGGTTGACAAAATAGAACCCGAAAATTCTTTTCTTTAAAAAAAAATATAGCAAAGAGTATTTGTCTGACTA
The DNA here is from genome assembly GCA_046482725.1 of Cloacimonadales bacterium (SeqCode). Taxonomy (GTDB): domain Bacteria; phylum Cloacimonadota; class Cloacimonadia; order Cloacimonadales; family TCS61; genus DAOWES01. Next base: position 4,760 of record JAWOEN010000176.1, on the reverse strand, counting down.
ACTACAGAAGGCAGATACCAAGGAGACGGAATTGAAACGAATTTTAGTAATGGGTGCATGTGGACAGATCGGTTCGGAATTAGTTGTAGAGTTGCGTAAGCGTTATGGCAGAGATAATGTCATCGCTTCGGATATCCGCACGGAGATCCCGGAAGAGATCAAAGCTGGTCCTTATGAAGTTTTGGATATTTTAGATTCCAATAAAATAGCTGTGGTGATCAAGAAAAATCAGATCGATACAGTATACAATTTGGTCGCCCTGCTCAGTGCAGTGGGCGAAGCCAAGCCCAAACTATCTTGGGATATCAATATTGGCGGCTTGGTGAATTTATTGGAGCTGGCGCGTGAGCTGGATTTTGCCCTGTTTACACCAAGTTCGATCGGCGCATTCGGGCCGGAAACCCCGGCCGATAATACTCCTCAAGATACTATTCAGCGACCTACCACCATTTATGGTGTGACCAAAGTTGCTGGCGAGTTGTTAGCAGATTATTATCACCAGCGTTATGGCGTGGATACCCGTGGCGTACGCTATCCCGGTATTATTTCCAACGTAACCTTGCCCGGTGGCGGAACCACAGATTATGCAGTAGATATCTATTATAAGGCGATTGAAACAGGAAAATTTACCTGCAATTTGCCGGCCGGAACTTTTCTGGATATGATGTATATGCCGGACGCGGTGAAAGCAGCGATTGATATCATGGAAGCAGATCCTGCCAAATTGCTGCATCGCAACTGCTTTAATGTAGCAGCTATGAGCTTTGATCCTGAGCTGATTGCAGCTGAGATCAAGCAACATCTACCGGATTTTGAATTGGCTTATGAGATCGATGAAAACCGCGCCAAGATTGCTGCCAGTTGGCCCAATAAGATGGACGATACAGCTGCTCGCGAAGAATGGGGCTGGCAACCGGAATATGATCTGGCCAGCATGACCAAAGATATGTTGGAAGTTTTGGGCAAAAAGCTGAAGAAGTGAGGCAAAGTTGATCTTCGGAACCGGAATCGACCTGGTAGATATTAGCCGGGTGCAGCGCTTGATCGATAATTCAGAAGCTTTTGTGAAAAGAGTTTTCACGCAGCACGAGCAAAAATATTGCTACAAAAAAAAGAATTATGCTGAATCTTTTGCTGCCAGATTTGCTGCCAAAGAAGCATTTATGAAAGCGCTGGGCACTGGTTGCCGCGATGGCATAGGTTTTGCCGATATCGAGGTAAGCAATGATGAGCTGGGAAAACCGGAGATTGTGCTACATGATTTAGCCCGAGAATTTTGTGAAAATAAGCAAATCGTAAGAATCAATCTGTCGCTGAGTCATTCCAAAGATTTGGCGACAGCAATCGTAATTTTGGAGACAAATAATTAAGAGGTAAAATTATGGCATTGCAAAAATTAAATAATCGACTAGGAAAAGATGTAGCAGATCTGCAAGCAAGCGGTCGCGATAAAGGCGCCGAATTGGTAATCACCAAAGTGATAAATGCTTGTGGCGAGAAAGGCCCCCGCTATTTGGTAGAAGGTCATGGCGATAAAGAATTTATCAAGATGAATGCAAACTCTTATCTGGGTATGAGCATGAATCCGGAAGTGATAGCTGCTGAAGAGAAAGCCGCAGAGGAATTTGGAGTAGGTCCGGGCGCTGTCCGCTTTATCAGTGGTACTCACACTCCGCATATAGATTTGGAAAAGAAATTGGCCTCATTTCACGGTCGGCCGGCAGCGATGATTTTCTCCTCGGCTTATGTTACCAGCATGGGCGTAATTTATCCGCTGACCACCAAAGAAACAGTGATCATCTCAGATGAGCTCAATCATAATTGCATTATTCAGGCGATGCGTCTATCGCGCCCAGCTGCCAAGCTGATCTACAAGCACAATGATATGGCAGATCTGGAGGCAAAATTGGCAGCAGCTGTAGGTCAGGGTAAGCGCTGCCTGGTTATCACTGACGGTGTATTTAGCATGCGCGGAGATTTTGCACCTTTGGATCAATTGGCAGAAATTTGCGCTAAATATGATGATAAATTTGACGAAGGCGTGATCACTATTGCTGATGATTCGCACGGAGTAGGCGCTTTCGGGAATACCGGGCGTGGCACAGAAGAGCAAACCGGGGGCCAAGTAGATATTTTGGTGGGAACTCTGGGTAAAGCATACGGAGTAAATGGCGGCTATGTAGTTGCTTCACAAGAGGTTATTACATATCTACGCGAGACAGCTCCCATGTATATCTACTCCAATCCCATCACCTGCTCGGAAGCAGCAGCTACCCTCAAAGTTTTGGAGATTTTAGACAGTCCGGCCGGTGCCAAGAGATTGACTCATCTGGCGGCGATGACTGGCAAATTCGAAAGTGGTTTGCAAGATCTGGGCTATGAAACCATACCGGGACCGCATCCTGTGGTTCCACTGATGGTGCGTGATACAGCCGGAACTACCAAATTGGTGAAATACCTGACAGAGAAGGGAATCTTGGCGACCGGACTAAATTTCCCGGTTGTGCCAAAAGGCGATGAAGAGATTCGCTTCCAGGTCAACGCAGATCATACTGAAGCCGATATTGATACGGTTTTGGAAATATTGCGAGCCTATCAGAAATAGTATTTTTGTGAGTAACTAAAACCCGCCTTCGGGCGGGTTTGTTTTTTTAGGAAGTAATTAATGAGAAAAAATATGGGAATTTTGTATTTGGTACCCACGCCGATTGGCAATCTGAAAGATATTACTTATCGGGCAGTAGAGATTTTGCAAAGCTGCCAATTGATCGCAGCTGAAGATACCAGAACCAGTCGTAGATTGTTGCAGGAGTATCAGATCGACTGCGAGCTGATCAGTTACCACAAATTTAATGAACGCGCCCGCGTAGAAAAAATTCTCAGTCGCTTAGCTGCCAATGATGATGTCGCTATCATCTCTGATGCAGGCACTCCCGGCATCTCTGATCCCTCCAAGATTATCGTGCAAGCAGCGATTAAGGCAAATTTTCGGGTAGAAGCATTACCGGGTGCTACAGCTTTTGTGCCGGCGCTGGTCGCTTCCGGACTGGATAGCGAAAGTTTTACCTTCATCGGTTTCCTCCCGGAAAAATTATCCGATAGAATGCAATTATTACAGGAATTGAAACTGCAGAAATTTCCCACTATATTCTACGAATCTCCACACCGCATCGAAAAATTTCTAAAATTATTTTATGAGCATTGGGGAGAGCGACAAGTGGTGTTGGCGCGCGAAATATCCAAACTCTACGAAACTTATTATCGTGGTAAATTGAGCTATTTTTTGCAAAATCCCAGCGAGATAAAAAACAAGGGCGAATTTGTGATAATCGTCGATGGCGCCAAAGCCAAGAGCTGGCAAGACGATGAATTATTGGAACAATTGCGGCAATTAATAAATGACGGTTACTCACCAAAATTAGCGATCAAACAAGTATCACAGAGTACTCAGACCAATAAAAATCATGTCTATCAATTGGCTTTGCAGCTGAAGTCAGAGCAAAACTGTTGAGGCGACCCAGCTACTGCCTAGCTTTCGAAGCTGAAAAAAATTGACTTTTAGGGCTGGGATTAATTAGTTGAATTTCAAAAAAAAAATCTGATTTTAATCACAAAATAAGATGGAGGCAAAGATGTTCCCAGGTGGAAAAAAAGGAATGAAAGACCTGATGAAACAGGCGCAAAAGATGCAACGCGACATGGCAAAAGCACAAGAAGAATTGGCCAACAAAGTGGAAGAAGGCACAGCCGGTGGTGGCATGGTGAAAATAGAGATGAATGGTAAGCACGAGATCATCTCGCTAAAAATCGAGCCGGATGCTGTAGATCCTGATGATGTGGAAATGTTGGAGGATTTGGTTATTTCTGCTTTCAATGATGTGATCAAGAAAATATCTGCCAACAGCGAAAGCGAAATGGGCAAGCTTACCGGTGGTATGAATATTCCCGGTTTGATGTAAATCCCTACTTTGGGAAAATAGGAAAATTATGTTTACAGGTCGCTTGGCCGAACTGGAAAAAAATCTAAAACGCTTGCCGGGTATTGGCTCCAAATCCGCCCAACGCCTGGCAATGTTTTTGATCAGCAATCATCGCGATGTAGCAACTGATCTGGCAGATTCTATTCAGGAAGCTGTCGATAATTATCAAAATTGCAAAATCTGCAATCTGCTGACAGAACATGAAATCTGTGAGTATTGTGCTTCTCGGCATCGTGATGATAAATTGCTCTGCATTGTGGAAAATACGCAGGATGTCTTTCTGGTAGAAAATACACAAGAGTTTCGCGGCAAATATTTTGTGCTAAATTCACTACTGTCGCCGATGGATGGGATTGGACCGGAAGAGATATTTTTCCCCCAACTACTGCACTTGATAAAAGAGCGCCAAATCGAAGAGATCGTTTTAGCACTCAGTCCTTCGGCTGAAGGGGAGAGTACTATCAGTTTTTTGGCAGATGAACTGAGTGATTTTGTGCAAAAGATCACGCGCTTGTCGACTGGTTTGCCCTTCGGTGGAGATATCGAATATACCAATAAGCTTACTTTGGGTAACGCTCTAAAGCGCCGTTACTCGGTAAAAGATTGATGCGTAAAATATTATATTTGGCAATTATATTTCTTTTCTTATCAAGCCTTTATGCAGAAAATGTTGAAGAGAAACTTCAAACTGAGTGCGTGGTTTTAATTCATGGCTTGGGCGATGTGAAATTATCGATGCTGAAACTAAAGAATGAGATCGAAGCGGCCGGTTTTGCCACC
>JAWOEN010000169.1:0-2808 GCA_046482725.1 Cloacimonadales bacterium (SeqCode) | reverse complement strand
TTCAAAAATTGAAGAAATTCACAATTTTTTAAAAATTTATGCTGACTGATTTTACAATCGCTCAGATTAGGTGTTAGTTTAGTTCGTTCTAGTTCGTTGAAAAAAAACACCGCTTTATTCAGCAATAACTTAAAACCTCACTCCCCAGCTCAAGATCACTGCCATTTAAACAACTCTTTTGTTCGGTTCGTTGGTGTTTGCCTGCCCCGTGGAATTCGAGGTACGAGACTATTCCACTGGGGTTCGTTCTTTCTTGTCCACCGTAGCAAGAATCTCCTTGCTACTCTTTGCGTAGGTGGATTTCTTTCGTGTCCGCCGTAGCCTTGGCGTAGGTGGATCTCTTTTTACTTTTTACTTTTTCTTCCGGGGTTCGTTGATAAATTCTTTCTCTTTTCCACAAATCAGCTACAGCTCAAAACCTCCCTCCCCAGCTTCAGACTATTTTCGACTAGCGTTTACCGTCTTCCGTTCTTCAGATCCTAAACTCAATCACATATTCAGTCTTATCGTTCTGTTCTATGCGAATCGTACCAGCAATTTGTTTGATCATGAGTTGAATCAATTTTAGACCAAAAGTTTCGCTGCGGGCAAATTGTTCCGGATCGACCATGGCGCTGCCATCGGCATAAGTAATTTTTACCCTATCATTATTTTGGCTAGCTTTGATGCTAATCTTTCCGGTTTCGCTTTGGGTGAAAGCGTATTTGACGGAATTGGTGATACATTCATTCAGGATTATACCCAAAGGTACTAGAATCTTGGGATCTAAGATAATATCAGCAAGTTGCAGTTCTGGCTGAATCGTCGTGATTTCCTCAAAATTATCAATGATCTCTTTGATCAAAGGAGGTAAGAAAATTTGCAAGCTCTGGTTTCGCTTTATTTCCGAGCGATACAATTTATTGTAGAGAGCCAACATGCTTTGCAATCTGGCAGCAGCTTCGCGCAGAGCAGTTTTGCATTTATCATTTTCTATGCTGAGAGCTTGCAGAGAGAGCATGCTTTGTACCACGCTGATATTATTTTTAACCCGGTGATGCACTTCTTTCAGCAGTATCTCTTTTTCTTGCAGCAGCTGTTTGATATCTGCTTCACTCTGTTTGCGTTGAGTAATATCTTCGATAGAAGCAAGCATGCCGTTAAATTTGTGATTATCGTCAAAGATCGGGGTAGCGTTTATCGATAAAATGACGACAGTACCATCGGGCCAGGTGATGCCGTGCTGGATATCCATAGCAGTTTTGAGAGTTTTCTTTACAATATTGAAAGGTTGTTTCTCATCCGGCAAAGCTGAACCATCCAGATCAGTGTGCTGCCATAAGGGGGCATCGTAGGTTATGGAGGTTATCTCTTCTTTGACCAGACCCAAGATTTCTGTAGCTCGCTGGTTGGCATAGGTGATAACTCCTGTTTTATCCACTGTCACGATTCCTACCGGACTAGTTTCCATAATGGTTGATAGAAAGGAAGTTTTCTCTGCCAATTCATGTTCTATTCTTTTGCGCTCGGTGATAACGCGCCAAGTAGTATGCAACATGGTTTTGCCTTTTACCACAATCGGCATCAGTGAGATTCCAGCGATAAATTCTGTTCCATCTGCCTTCAGATGTGTCCAGTCAAAGCGATGCAATCCCTTGGCATAAGCAAGCTTCATCATCTTGGGGGCTGCTGTTTTGGATAAGCTTCCATCGGGTTGGAATTGGGGAGAGATATCTATTGGTCTCTGAGAGATAAACTGTTTCTTACTCATCTTCAGTAGATCCAAAGTCGCTTGGTTACACTCTGCAAAGCGGCCATTTTCATCAATCAGTAAGATGGGATCGGCAGAATCCTCAAATAGTTTTCGAAAGGTATGCTCACTTTCTTGCAAGAGTTTTTTTGCTTGTTGCCGCTCGGTGATATCGATGCTGGTGGTGAGAAAAGCTCTCTGACTTCCAAAATTGATAAGGGTTGAAGAGAAATCGAGATATTTTGTTTCGCCAGTTTTAGTGATTATTTTCAGCTCGTAAGACGCTGCTGCTTGTTTGCCAGCAGCACGTTTTGCTGCGTAATCCAAAACCTCTTGTCTCTGCTCAGGAGCTATTAGATCAATGGGTCGCATTTTTTGCGCTTCCTCTCTGCTATAGCCTAGCACCCGTTGCCATTCCTCATTTACATAGAGATATTTCGAACCTTGGGCATCTGCCACGATAGAGATCATCACTTTGGCGGAATTGGCCAGCGTCCGGAATTTTTCTTCGCTTTGCTTCAAATCTATTTCCAAATGTTTTTGCTGAGTAATATCTCTTACCCATTCCATAATAGATCCAATTTTGCCATTATTATCTATGATTGGAATTATGCGCAGTTCTACCCAAGTTTTATCAGGTAATTCTATCTCATGAATAAAGGGCTCTTTGCTTGCTAAAACTTTTTGCAGCTTGCAATCGGGGCAGATCTCATCAAATCCACGATAAGTATTGTAACATTTGGTATTAGCTTTTCTTTTCTCTGGGGGTACAGCTCCCCAGCCCTTCCAATTACTGTATAAAATGTTCATCTCAGTATCGTGAATAGAGATCAGATCTGGTACCACCGATAACATTTTTTGGAAGCGCTCTTCGCTCTCAGCGATCTTTTTCTGGATTGTATATTTTTCGGTAACATCCGAAAAGACCAGAACCACACCCAGAATTTCACCTTTGGCATTTTTGATCGGAGCTGCACTATCAGCGATCTGGTATTCTTTACCATTTTGGGAGATTAAGACTGTGTGGTTAGCCAAGCCTACTACTTCTCCACTGGAGATGACTTTCTTTACCGGGTCTT
>JAWOEN010000009.1:0-8044 GCA_046482725.1 Cloacimonadales bacterium (SeqCode) | reverse complement strand
ATTTGCCATCTACAATATCAAAGGTCAGAAGGTCAAAAGCTTACTAGATGCTTACTCCGAGTTGGGGCGGTTTGAACTGCAGTGGGATGGCAAAGACGATCTAGGCCAGCCGCTAGCCAGCGGCACATATCTCATCAAACTGACGGTAAACCAAGAGCTGCGGCAGGCAAAGAAAATTACGGTGCTGAAATAGAGATCTGTTTTTTACGATATCACTTTCTAAAAATCCGGTGATAGGCTGAGGTAATAGGAAGGTTTACTGGAGTTATTCATCTTCAGTTGCCAGGCAACGTCTAGCTTCAGCACAAAATATCCCAGATTGATTCTAGGGCCAAAACCTACACCTATTTTCAAATCGTCAAATTCGCCTTTCTCATATAAATCCAGCTCAGAATCATCCCAGACTGCACCTGCATCTATAAAGGCACTACCGCGAATATTATTTAGGAAAATAGGGAGTGGAAAGGCCATGGTGATATTATCCAAAAAAGGAAAACGCAGCTCGGCGCTTGCTACAAATTTGTTTCTACCCTGATTCTCCTCATCATAATATCCTCGCACTCCATTATAATAATCCAAATCAAATCTGGTATCGGTTTCGCCAAAGATCTTGCCACCCAACAGTCGCCCGGCCAAAGCGTAGCGTTTATTAAAAAATAGATAGCGCCTAATATCACTATAAAGCAGTGTATTTTCTTTCAGGTTTGAATAATTATAACGCAGTAAGATTGCACTTTTCCAGCCCGAGATCGGTCCCGTAGCTCCATAAATAGCATTATCAAAATTGAGGCTTAGTTGCGGAGCAATAATATTTTCTTCTATAGCTTCGATCTGATATTCTGCTAAAATCGCCGGATCGATATAATCTTCCTGCCAGTTATTCAGATCAGTGCTCCAATCATAATTTACTTCATGCCGATAGATTAGCATATCAAGATCCAAACGCCAAAATTTATTGAATGGATAGCGCACGGTACTCATCAAACCAAAATCTCGTTCCCGTTCTCGCAGATAGCCATATACTCCCGAGCCATCTCCATTCATAAACTGATAGATAATTTCATCGTTCAGATACAATCCGCCGATTCCGTAATCGATGCGATGCGCCAAATACAGATAGCTGAGCTGCAGATTGGAGTTTTCCAAACTGCCGGTAATGCCCAGATTTACTCCAAAAGCCTGATCTCCCATCAGATCGCTCATACTAAATTGCAATTGAGCATAAGTACCGCCCGAAGGTGAATAGGCCAATCCACCCCAAATATTATCGAGAAAGAATCTGGTCTTATAATCTGCTATTTCAGGAGTTTTTACCTCGATGGGGCGAGCGTCCAGATTGTAATTATATTCTCGCGCCAAGCTATCTTGCAGCATCACATCACCCAGATTGAGCCGAGTAATATTTTTTCTGATCTCGGGTAGTTCGCGCTGAAATTCTCGTTCACGCTCACCATAATAGCGATATTGCTCCAGCTGAAAGCGCTGGAAAAAATCATCTCTCAAATCTACCAAAGCCGGCTGCCTAATCGCCTGATATTGCAGATCTGCCAAAGGATTGGCCACCAGATAAATATCCCAACCCCGATCATAGAAAACCGATATTATCATTTCATCATCAGACAAACTGAGATCTCCGCTAGCTACCGAGCCCAAACTGTTGGTTACTCGGGCGCGCTGAGCTGCTACCAGATCGATTACTTCAAAATTCTGGGTTACTTCATCTTCGTGCAAAAACAAGATTTTCTCACCACTGCTATCCCAGAGTGGTTGCGTATTATTGGCAGCTTCATTAGTAACCTGATAAAAATTATTCTCGATAAAATCATAGTAATATATATCTCGAGAGAGCTCATAAAAAACCTGAGACTCGAAGTTGGTAGCTTTTTTGGTGCGTTCACTGACAAAAGCCAATTTATCATCGCCCGGGCTCCAACTAGGCTGTCCATCGTAATAGCTATCGTCTGTAATCTGAGTTAACTTTTGAGTTGGCAGATCGTAGAGATAGATATCGCTGGCAAAATTTTTCTGTCCGCCAAAAGCAATTTTTTGTCCGCTGGAATTTATAGATAATTCATAAATTACGTCAACGTCGGGAATTTCCAGAGATTCCAAAATTTTTTTCTGCCGTAAACTGGCAATATGGATCACATCACCAAATGAAGTTTTGGCGGCAAAGGCAAAGCGATCTCCATCAGGGAAAAAGGCTAGATTATTTTTTTGAAAGTGAAATTCCTCAATCTTGCCCGAGGTTTCACCTTCGATAATTTGCACTGGTCGTTGCGGATCGATCAGAGAATTCTTCCAAATATCCCGATGAATTTTTAGATTGGAAAAATAGAGATACTCGCCTGTTTCCGGCACAAATTTTACCGGAGTATTCATTCCGGAGCCATCTTCGTGATGAAAGGTGAGCTGTTCATAAGCTTCATACGGCACTTCATACTCCAGCATATAGCCGCTATATTTACGCTTCAGATGATTGTGCCAGCGCTTTTGTAATTCCTCAAATTCTATATCAAACACTTTCTTGATGGCAATCTCTTGATTATTGGAGATTCTCAGCGCATAAAAAAGATCGATAACTTTATCTCGACCATACTCTGCACTGAGATAAGTGGTGAAAAGCTCTCCCAAACGATAGGCATAAAAACCACCCAAATAATTTAGCTCAGGAATCTTTTCATTAAAGATCAGATCCAAGACATAAACATTGTTATCGGTATCTTCACCGGCCACAGCAAAAAATTCCGGCAAGCCTTCGGAAAACCAAAATGGCAAGCCGCTAAAATTGAAGAGAGAATTTCTCGAGCTGTTGAGTTCATTGATATAGGCATGCGTTAGCTCGTGTACCAACGTCTTTTCCATCTCACGATAACTACCGCTGAAGGGAATCGCCACTCTGTTGCGTCGGCTTTCGGTAAAGCCACCCACCCCTTCCGAGAGCAGATTTGGGATAATATTAGTCGTCTCAAAATCTTGGTTGGAAGCATAAAAGATGAGGGGAATGCGTCGGCGGATCGGACGCTGGAAACCCTCTTTCAGATAGTAATAAGCTTCTTCCGCCATCAAAGCAGCTGCTTTGCCAAAATCATCATTGCCTTTTTCAAAGTAGATATCAAAATGCAAAGTCTTGATCACAGACCATTCTATCACATTTTGCTGAACTTTGTTTTTTCCAAACAGTGACCAAAGTGGATTTAACATCAACAATACCAGAAGTAGCAAAACTATTTTTTTCATATTACCTCAAAAGTTTATTTTAGAATTTTTTTTTCGTTCTTCACCAAAATTTTCTTTATTAAATTATAAGCTATCAGCTTTTAGCTTTTTGTCAGACTAAAATAATTTGAAATAGCGCCGCGGATTTTTTTTGATATCCACGAGCAGCGAATCCAAATTTTGACTGGTTTTTAGCAGATTATCATACAGCTCATCTTCATTCAGCATTTTATTGATACTGCCGGGATGATCTTGCACAGTTGCCAAAATCTCATCTACTTTGACAAAGCTGCTATCGATCTGTTGGATGGTATTTTGCACGGCAATCAGCAACTCTTTGGAATCGGAAAATTCCGCTTTATTCTCAGCGATAATTTCCTCTAGATCAGCCGTAGCTTGCTGCATATTTTGCATAGTTGCAGTTAGAGCCTCAGAATTATTTTGCAGCAAATCATCCATTTGACCAAAAGCGCTGTTGCCCTCGGCAACCAGGTTTTCCAGATCCGAGATAAAGGCACCATCTTGGGAAAAAAGCTGGGAGAGACTCGCCAGAATATTGCCGGCTTGCTGAACCAAATCACCAATTTTGGCAGAATTTTCGCCACTCTGAATTTTCTCCAAATCTAGCATTTGCGGATTTTGGGAGAGAACGACTTTGATGATCTTGCTTCCCACCAAACCAGAATCGCTGATGATGAAGCGCGAATCTGCAGGTAACTTGATTTCAGACTTCAGTAAAATGGTAATCAGCACATCATCCGGCCGCAATTTCACACTGCTGACTTTACCACAATTGATGCCGCGAATATAAACTCCTGTTCCCTTTTCCAAGCCATCTGCCTGCTCGAAACTGATCTTTACAGTTTGATATTTCTGCAAATCCATCGCGTTGGTCAGCCACATATAGCCGGCAATCAATGCTACCGCAGCTACCAAAGCAAATAAACCAACCTTAAATTCTATTTCATGCTTATTTGGATAAAACTTCATATTTTGCCCTTTTTTGTCGATCTCAGACTAAAAATTGTCTGATCTTTTCGTTTTTGGATTTTTTGAAATCTTGATAAGTTCCGTCAAAGATTATTTTCTTGGCATCCAGCATCACCAAGCGTGAAGCTAATCTTTCTATACATTTCAGATCGTGGGTTACAATGATGGAAGAGACCTTTTGTTGCATTTTTTCGATCAGCTTGATAATACCGTCGGCGATGTAAGGGTCCAAGCCTGTGGTGGGTTCATCATAGATTACATATTGCGGCTGCATAATGATGGCCCGCGCCAAACCGACTCGCTTTTTCATGCCACCGGAAAGCTCGGCCGGATATTTTGCACCTTGCTCCGGCAAACCGACCATTTCCAATTTAGCCTGAACTCTCTGGTTCAATTCTGCTTCCGCTAACTTTTGATGCTCGACCAAAGGCAAAGCTACATTCTGAAAGACATTGAGCGAATCTAGTAAGGCTGCTCCTTGGAAAAGCAAACCAATTTTTTTTCGGGTTTGGTTCAATTGATGATTTGAAAGAGAAAAAATATCTTCACCATCGATCAAAACAGTGCCGCTGACCGGCTTGAGTAAACCCAAAATAGTGCGCATCAAGACACTTTTGCCGCTGCCACTTTTGCCCACAATAACCACCAGCTCACCTCTGGGTAGTTGCAGATTGAGATCTTCCAAAATTATCTCATCTCCAAAAGCTACAGTCAGATTTTTTAGCTCGATCATATTAAGCTCGCTTTGATGCCATCGCGATATTTTCCCGAAATTTGCATCTTCACAAAAGTTTGTTCCGGGATTTCTTCAGCCAAATAGAAGCGCAAATAATGATCAGACAGTCCGCTTGCCACACCTTTTTCGGCAGAGTGCTCGACGATTCCTCGCAAAATAAGCGGCTTTTCTAGCAATCTCTCGCGATAGGCTGCAGTTTTTTCAGTCGATAATTTCTTTAGTTTATTTACTCTGGCCTTGATAATATCTCCCGGGATCTGCTGCGGCATTTTGGCAGCGACAGTTCCGGGTCTTTTGGAATATGAGAAGAGATGCAGATAGGTGAAATCGAGCTGCTGCAGATAGCTGAATGTCTGATCAAAGAGTTCGTCAGTTTCTCCCGGAAAGCCCACGATCAGGTCCAAGCCAAGAGCAGCCTCGGGAAAGATTTGCAATATTTTCTCGATGGTTTGATTAAATTCAGCCAGCGAGTAGTGTCGTTTCATTTGGGCCAATGTTTCGTCATTACCAGCCTGTAGCGGGATATGAAAATGAGGTGCCAATTTTTTGCTGCTGCGGAAAAACTCTAAAATCTCGGATGTGAAAAGCTGCGGTTCCAAGCTACTGAGACGAATTAGTTGCACGCCCTCAAGCGCTTCGATCTCAGCGAGTAGATCTACCAAAAAATAGTTATCATTTTTTTCTCTGCCATACAAGCCCAGATTGATCCCGGCCAAGACAAATTCACGATAGCCATTTTTCACCAGCAATTTGATCTGTTGCAAAACCTGCTCTTTGTCTCGACTGCGCGAATGCCCCCGAGCAAAAGGAATAGCGCAATAAGTGCAATAAAAATCGCAACCATCCTGCACTTTGATAAAGGCGCGAGACCGCTCATTGAGATTGGTGGTGGAGAGTTCGCTAAAAGTTTTCTGATCCAAAATATCTTCAAAATGCAGATTTTTCTGCAATTTATGTTCAGCCAGCGCTTGCAGCAAAGAGTAGATCTGCTCTTTTTTGTTATTATCCACGATCAAATCCACCGGACCCAGAGCAGCGATTTCAGCATAATTACGTTGAGCGTAGCAGCCGGTAATCACCACAAGCGTTTTGCTATTTTCTGCTTTGCGTTTCAGCGCTTTACGCAGAGCTGATCTGCTTTTATAGTCTGTCCTGTTGGTCACGGTACAAGAGTTTATCAGATAGATCTCAGCTTGGTCAGAAAAATCTACCAACTGATAATCATTTTGCAAAAAATCATCCACGATGCAGGCGGTTTCATATTGGTTGATTTTGCAGCCGAAAGTAATAGCAGCAATTCTTTTCATTTTTTGTTTCCTAGAAAAAGGCAAAGCAGAGATCCGCTTTGCCTTATTATAAATTATTTTTTTGCTTTTTGCATAATTTTTATCGCCAACTCCTGCAATTGATCATCTGCCACATAAGCAGGAGCTTCACTCATCAAGTCAGCTGCCATCAAAGTTTTGGGGAAGGCTATCACGTCACGAATAGAATCAGCGCCCGTGATCAGCATTACCAAGCGATCCAGACCTGGTGCAATGCCACCATGCGGTGGAGTGCCATAGCGCAAAGCGTTGAGGAAGAAGCCAAATTTCTCTTCCAATTCTGCTGCGCTAAAACCCAAAACATCAAATATTTTGCGCTGGATATCGGCTCTGTGGCACCTGATACTACCGGAAGATAGCTCCATGCCATTGCAAACCATATCGTAGAGTTGACCCTCGATCTTGCCATAATCGGCAGGATTATCAAAATATTGTAGATGCTCTTCTTTGGGTAAGGTGAACATATGATGCGCCGCTTCCCATTTGCCGGCTTCCTCGTCATATTCGAACAGCGGGAAATCGGTGATCCAGACAAAATTGTATTCCGACTTGTCATAAAGCTGCAGTTCGCGTCCCAGATGGTTGCGCACTTCTGCCAATACTTTGAAAACCATTTTATCAGAATCAGCTGCGAACAAGATCAAGTCGCCCTCTTGGGCTGCACTTGCAGTCAAGATTTGCTGCTGCTCTTGGGCTGAGATAAATTTGCTGATACCAGAGCTAAAACCTGCTGCTGTTACTTTGGCATAAGCCAAGCCTTTACCGCCCACATGCTTGGCAAGATCTGTTAAGGCATCGATATTTTTTCGCGAATAGCTGGCACAGCCGGGAGCCACAATGCAGCGAACACTGCCCCCAGCAGCCAAAGCTGCGGCGAAAACTTTGAATTGTGAATTGACTACAATTTCAGAAATATTGCTCAATTCCAGACCAAAGCGCAGATCTGGTTTGTCGATGCCGAAGCGCTCCATGGCTTGGCGGTAAGGCAAGCGTGGGAAGGGAATCGGCAATTCCATATCCAGAGTTTCTCGGAAAATATAGCTAAAGAGTTCTTCCATAATTTGGAAAATGTCTTCTTGGTCCACAAAGCTCATCTCCAAATCGAGCTGAGTAAATTCGGGCTGACGATCAGCCCGCAGAGCTTCATCGCGGAAACAGCGAGCTATCTGAAAATAGCGATCAAAACCGGAAATCATCAGTAATTGCTTGTAGATCTGGGGAGATTGGGGCAGGGCAAAAAATTTGCCATTATGCATGCGACTGGGCACCAGAAAATCTCGAGCACCTTCGGGAGTAGATTTGATCAGCATCGGAGTTTCGATCTCAGCAAAATTTTGAGCTGAGAGAAATTCTCGCATCGCTTTGACAATTTTGTGGCGCATAATAATGATCTTGCGCAATTTTTCCCGGCGCAAATCCAGGTAGCGATATTTCAGGCGCAGATTCTCTTCTGCTAAGACATTTTCGTTGATCTGAACCGGTAAAGGTGCCGAATCATTCAAAAGCAGGAGCTGATGTGCCTCGATCTCCAAAGCGCCGGTTACCATATCCTGATTGATATTTTTGGCATCTCTGGCCAATACTTTTCCGCTGACAGCTATCACATATTCATTACGCAATCTGCCGGCTTTACTGTGTACTTGCTCATTTTCGGGACGGAAGACTACCTGTACCAAGCCCGAGACATCACGTAGATCAATAAAGATCAATCCGCCCAGATCGCGGCGCCGATGCACCCAACCCATGACAGTAACAGTAGTTCCGGTTTCAGCCT
>JAWOEN010000015.1:0-5047 GCA_046482725.1 Cloacimonadales bacterium (SeqCode) | reverse complement strand
TTTTTATGGCAACCGATTTTTTTTATCCAAGCCAGAAGCTTGCTGCTAATAGATCTAGATAAGAGCTATTTCTCAGGATAAATCTTGTTTGATCAGACCCATGCGATACGCTTCCAACAGCTCTTTCAGAGCCAAGATCTGTCGATTTAGCTCTTTGCCGGTATCAGTGTCAAAGACTCGCAACCTGCTATTTGTGGTTTCGCGGTGAACGTCGGACGAGACAATTTCCGAATCAGTTTCGATCGCTTTTTCAGCCGATTCGAAAGCTTCGTGTGAAATCAGCTGAAGCCCAAAAGAATCGTAGATCAGGGTGTAGCCGGCAATGCCAGTGACATTTTGGTAGGCTTTGGCCAAGCCTCCATCGATCACGATCAATTTATTATTTGCTTTCACCGGGCTTTCGCCTTTGCGCACCTTGACCGGAACGTGTCCGTTGATGATATGAGATTTTTGGGGATCGAGTCCGAATTCTTCCAAAATCATTTCACAAGTTTCTGCACTTTCCCGAAATTTGTAATAGGGGTTTTTCTCCTCTTTGTGAGTGGCTTTATCTGCAATGAAATAGCGCTCGAAACTTGCCATTTTGGTTTTGCCAAACAGAGGTGATTCTGCGCCACACCAAAGATACCACATGATATCTTGACCATATTTTTGGCGCGCCTGAGAAGAAGAAAAATAAGCTTGGCGGGCAATTTGATCAAATTTGTCCATCAACTGCTTACCGCGATATTTTTTGCCTTTGATCATCAGCTCTCGCAGTTTGCCGTCCTTATCCAATAAGATGCAACCGTGATAGAGCAGATTATCATTGTAAGAAAGATAGATGCCGCCATGGGTATAGAGAAAGCGGATATGTTTTTGCAATTTGTAATTTTTGGTAAATGAGGTGAGCAATTTATTGATCAGCTCATGTTCGCCCTTGCTAAGTTTGTAGGGATCATTAGAATCCAAAGTGGGGAAATTTTTATCTAAGAGCTGGTGTTTTTTAGCGCCGATCTGCACCTGATAATCACTATCGATTTTATCTAGCAGCAATCTCTCTTCCATCTGAAATTTTGGACGTGCCTGAATGATCTCTCCTTCCAATTTGAATTGAATAATCGTGATGGCTTTGTGCATTTTGGCCAGAAGCTGCAGCTCTTTTTCATCTTCCATTGCAGCAGCATTACGCGGATAAAAAAGTTGGCAGGGATCATCAGCGTAGATCTCGGCAGCAAAAGTAGCTAGCGGCCGCAGATTGATGCCATAACCATCTTCCAGAGTGTCTAGATTGTTGTAGCGCAGAGAAATGCGCAAGACATTGGCGATGCAGGCTGCGCTGCCAGAGGCTGCTCCCATCCACAAAATGTCATGATTGCCCCATTGAATATCCACCGAATGGTAGCGCCTGAGAGTATCCATGATAGTAACAGCTCCGGGGCCACGATCATAAATATCACCAATCACGTGCAGGCGATCGATTACGAAGCGCTGGATCAGCTCACAAAGGGCGATGATAAAAGCTTGAGCTCGTCCCAAGCTGATAATGGTCTGAATAATTTTTTCGTAATAAAGCATTTTATCGGGACCGTGTTCATTGAGTAATTCGTCGATGATGTAGGCAAATTCTTGCGGCAGAGCTTTCCGCACTTTGGAGCGGGTATATTTGGAGGCTGTATCTTGACAGAGCCGAATCAGGCGGTAAAGATTTACCTCGTACCATTCGTTTAGATTTCCACTTTTTTGTTCTAATACGCGCTTGGGATAGTAGATCAAAATCGCCAATTTACGACGCTGCTGATAGGTGAGCTCCTGACGGAAAAGACGTTCTATCTTGCGTTTGATCACACCGCTGGCATTTTTTAGGATATGTCGAAAAGCTTCAGATTCACCGTGCAAATCACTGAGAAAATGTTCTGTGCCTTTGGGCAGATTCAAGATCGCTTTCAAATTGATGATTTCAGTGCTGACAGCATTTTGATTGGGAAATTTTTCTGCCAAGAGATTGAGGTAAGCTAAACGCGCTTTTGACAAATCATTGCCTGATAATGTATTACTCATAAATAGATCCTTTTATAAATTGATGATTAGGCAAAGAATTTATTTTCTATCTCATCTAGCAAGGAAAAAAAAAGCAGACAACCTCGGAGGTTATACAACCTCCGAGGTTGTCTGTGGTTTGTTGTTTTCTGTTTTTAGCTCATAAAGGGATAGCGGAAATCGGTAGCTGGGGCGTAAGTTTCCTTGATAGCGCGCGGAGAAACCCAGCGTTGCAGATTGCTGATCGAGCCGGCTTTATCGTTGGTGCCGCTGCCGCGAGCTCCCCCAAATGGTTGCTGACCGACCACGGCGCCGGTTGGTTTGTCGTTGATATAAAAGTTACCAGCGGCCTGACGCAATTTATCATAAGCCAGATTGATAGCGTAGCGATCTTGAGCAAAAACTGCTCCGGTCAGCGCGTAAGGACTGGTCTGATCACAGATCTGCAAGATCTCCTCATAGCTCTCTTCAGCATAAACATAGACTGTGAGAACTGGCGCAAAGATCTCTTCTTGCATTGATTGATAATCGCTGGTTTTGGCTTCGATAATGGTGGGCTCGATAAAATAACCGCGGCTGTCGTCGTACTTACCGCCGGCGATAATTTCAGCATTGTCGGATTCTTTGGCTTGCTGAATGTAAGAGACAGTATTATCAAAAGAGCTTTGATCGATAACTGCGTTCATAAAGCAGCTAAAATCATCTGGTGGACCCAGCTTGATTTCGGCCAGATCCTGCAAAACCAGCTTCTTTACTTCAGTCCAGATTTCCCGGGGAACATAAAGTCGGGAAAGGGCTGAGCATTTTTGTCCTTGATATTCGAAAGCACCTCGCACAATTGCAGTAGCCAAAGCTTTACGGTCAGCGCTATGATGTGCTACGATAAAATCTTTGCCGCCTGTTTCTCCCACAATGCGCGGATAACTACGATAATTGCCCAAGTTATTACCCACAGTTTTCCACATATGATTGAAAACTTCGGTGCTGCCGGTAAAATGCAATCCGGCAAAATCTGCTGATTCCAATACCGGATCTCCCACTTCCGAGCCAGAACCGGGTAAGAAATTGATAACGCCATCCGGTAAGCCTGCTTCCTGCAAGATTTTCATGATGAAATATCCTGAGAAAACTGCTGTGGAGGCCGGTTTCCATAATACTACATTTCCCATTATCGCGGGTGCTGTCGGCAAGTTTCCGGCAATCGAGGTGAAATTGAAGGGAGTAACCGCAAAAACAAAGCCTTCCAGAGGACGGTATTCCATAAAATTGCGAGTTCCCACAGGCGAATGCAGAGGTTGTTCGCGGAAAATTTCCTGCATATAATAGGTATTAAATCTCCAAAAATCGATCAATTCGGCTGCCGAATCGATCTCAGCTTGGAAAACATTTTTACTTTGGTTCAGCATGGTAGCAGCATTCAAAAGAAAGCGATATTTGCCTGACAGCAGTTCAGCCGCTTTATTGAAAATTGCTGATCGCATCTGATAGGGCAGCTTGGCCCAATCAGCTTTTGCCTGATTGGCGGCAGCAATAGCTTGCTTTACCTCGCTTGCTCCAGCTTTGTGATATTGAGCTAAAACATGCTGATGATCGTGCGGCTCGATGCATTTTCCCATCCTTCCTGTCCTGATCTCTTTGCCTCCAATAATTATGGGAATTTCCAAATCAAGATCTGATAATCTCTGCAGCTCTTTTGCCAAAAGCTCTCGCTCTTTTGAGCCTGGGGCATAATCTAATAGCGGTTCGTTTTCCGGTACTTCTAATTTTGTAATTACATTTTGCATTTTTCCTCCAAAAGTTATTTATTTGGAAGACGAAATCTTCCAATGAAAATAAGTCATAATTGAATCAATAAGATTTTTTGCCTTTCCAATTTGGCAGGCTCGCTCGTTTCCAATCAAATGCGAGCGTCAAACATTTCATAGCAGCAAAATAAAACTCTGGCTTAGAAAATCTTTGCGCGACACATTGCATAATCTAAGCTATCAAGGGCATTCGTCAACTCTTCTGGACGCAGAGCTTGCTTTGCTAAAAATGTGAGAAATTTATCTTAGCATCTGTGACAAAGTTGATGCAATTTTTTGTTAGATTAGAGTTGACATCTAAAGTGTAAATATCTGAAAGGAGAAGAGAAAATAAGCTGAAAGGAGCAAGCAAAATGGAAGTGGTAATAATAGAACGCGAAGCGCTAAAAGTGGTAGGGATGAAGATTCGCACAACGATAGAAAAAAATGAAATTCCCCAATTATGGGAAAGGTTTATAGCTAGGATGCCAGAGTTGCAGGAAGTGGCAGTGCCTGATTGTTCGTTGGGAATCTGTCTTTATGAAGGCGATGATTTTGAAGCAGGAGCTCCCTTTTCCTATCTGGCAGGAGTTGTGGTGAAAGATGATTCTGTGCTACCGGAAGGCATGATTTTTCATGAAATTCCTGCCACTGAAGTGGCAGTCTTTACGCACACTGGCTCGGTAGAGAATTTGGCCGAAACATATGAATATATCTATGAGGAATGGTTACCGCAAAGCGGCTATGCAATAGCTGAAGCTGACGAACTGGAGTGGTATGACAGTAGATTTAAATATGACGATCCCCAATCCCAGATGGATATTCACGTTCCGATCAAAGCGGCAGAAAAGCTCTCCGATGAAGATCTCAATGATTTTTTGGATATCATGAATAAACTTTGAGCTGACCGTTTAATAATAAGCAGAGAAAGAGATCAGGTAGCTGGTCTCTTTTTTTTGTCCAAAATTTGATTATAAACTTGCAGGTTTTTTATTAAGATCCGGAGGCAAAAGCCACCCCGCCTGAAGAAAACCTGTCAGGGTGAGCGGAGACGAACCCTACTGTGTGGCTAGTCGGCTTTTTTTTCTGCAACCTCACCGCTTGTAACGCAAGCTAGAAAACTGAGCAATTTATAAAAAAATTGACAAGCCTTGAAAGAAATAAAAGTTTAACGAGAGATTTTTTTGAAAGATAATTTTTTTAAGTATCCTAAAACGGCTGGGAGAAATTTTGGAGATAAAAAC
>JAWOEN010000001.1:0-8467 GCA_046482725.1 Cloacimonadales bacterium (SeqCode) | reverse complement strand
TTAATTATTGGCAGAAAATCATCAATCTTACTTTTGCAGACAATAAATTTGAAGCGATTCATCTGCATGATCTGCCCTTAGCTCAGGTCGCAGCAAAATTTGCAAAAAAATATCAGATCCCCTTTGTGCTTGATCTGCATGAAAATAGACCTGAAATAATGCGTGAATATCGTCATGTGAATACTTTTCCCGGCAGATATCTTAGCTCGATCAGAGCTTGGAAAAATTATGAAGAGAAATATCTTAAAATTGCTGATAGGGTAATTGTGGTTACCCGCGAAGCAGCACAATATTATGGGCAAAGATTTTTACTGCCAGAAGCTAAAATCTTTGTTGTGCAAAATTATACAGCCAGTGAAGAGTTTCTAAAACTGGCAGAAAAGAGTGAGAAAATCTCTAAATATGCAGATAAATTTTTGCTGGTCTATTTTGGCGATACTGGCCTCAGACGTGGCACTGCCACAATCATCGCAGCTGCAAATTTACTAAGAGCTCAGCCTGAGATTCATTTTCTGATTATTGGCGATAGCAAAGAGCAACAACTTTTACATAAAATGGTGCAGAATCTGCAGCTGCAGAATGTGGAGCTTACCGGTTGGCTAGCTCTGCCAGAGGCGATTTCATATATCAAAGTAGCTGATATCGGTCTTTGTCCTTTTCTTAGAAATATCCATCATGATACTACTTTCGCCAATAAAATGTTTCAATA
Organism: Cloacimonadales bacterium (SeqCode); assembly: GCA_046482725.1. Classification (GTDB taxonomy): domain Bacteria; phylum Cloacimonadota; class Cloacimonadia; order Cloacimonadales; family TCS61; genus DAOWES01. The sequence goes on along the minus strand of JAWOEN010000001.1, from coordinate 7,758 downwards.
TCTAGCCCTCGGCATTCCGGTCTTGGTAAGTGATTGTGTTGCACAAAAAAGAGTAGTTCAGGAAGAAAAATGCGGTCTGATTTTTAAAGCAGGAGAAGCTGAAGATTTGCAGAGAAAAATCCAAAAAATGCAAAAATCTACAGACTATAAATTGTGGAGACGAAATGCCACAAACATGACCCAAAGCAAATATGATTGGCAAGTTGCTTCTCTCAATCTAAGAAAAGTGTACGAGAGCTTATGAAAAATGTAGCAAAAGTTGCTCAAGATAAATTGTGTCATGGTTGCGGAATCTGCCAAAGCATATGCCCGACTTCTGCTATCAAAATAGTCTTTGATGATCTTGCCGGACAATTTTTGCCAGTGATTAATCCAGGCAAATGTACTGCTTGTGGATTGTGCTTACAAGTTTGTAGTGGCAATTCTGTGGATCAGGTGGCTTTGGCAAAGTCAAGATATCCGTTAGCGACTGATCCTATATTAGGTCATATAGAAGCTGTCTATATTAGCTCATCTCAAGATCCTATAGTAAGGCAGAATGCTGCCTCAGGTGGAACAGTTACCACTATCTTAAAAAATCTATTTCAAGCTGAAGCGATCGAGGCAGCCTTGATTGCTCAGACAGAAATTTCTGATCTTGCGAATAATTCTGCGATTGTTATTGAAAATCCTCAAGAACTAGAAAATCAGCAAAGTAGCAATTATACGAATATTCCTTTGCTAAAAAATATCTCTGAAATTATAGCAAAATATCAAAAATTGGCTATCGTGGCTTTACCCTGCCAAGTTCATGCATTGCGCCAGGCAATTGCCTTGAAAGAGAGTTGGCAGAAAAATGATATTTTTATCATCGGCTTACTTTGCGGAGGAGTATACAAAGCTCAAGCTTTGCAGAGGCAGATTCAGAGCCTGAATCTTTCTTCTGATCAGATCGAGAAGATAGCTTTTCGGCAGGGAAAATGGCCGGGGAAAATGCGTTTAACTACCAAAACCGGTAAACAAATTTTCTGTCAAAGAGGAGAATATTTCCTCACAAATTATCTTCGAAGGTGCTTTTTCTGTAATGATTTTCTCAACGAATTTGCTGATATCAGTCTGGGAGACAATTGGTTAAAAAGCTGTGGTGAGGGAGAAAATATCATCATCATTCGCGCTCAGAAAATCCAGCCATTTTTACAGAATCTCAATCTAAAACAGATCGAGCCAGATCTGCTTTATCAAGCCTATCGTCTTCAGCAGCGGCGTAATAAATATTTTGCTGCCAATAGCATAATCGGAAAACTTTGGAGATGGCCAATTCCTGAAATCAAGGTAGATAGAAGAATCAAAGCCAAGTTTTCAAATTATTATATTAGCTTTGCTGATTCGATCCAATTCAAATTGGGAAAAGTCAATCATCATTTTATGCATCTATTTTTCCTGTTAAAAAATGGTATCCATCATCATTTGATCAAAGAGAAAAGCTGCTCTGATTATAAAGAAAGCAATCGCGACCATCAGCCTAAATCCAAAACCATTTTGATTTCGGAAGCTGATGTTGTAGGCAATAAAGGTGCTGTGGCAATGTTGGAACTTCTGATCAAGCATCTACGGCGAGAACTTGGTGATCTTAATTTTATCGTTACCTCTTTGCATCGCGATTTTCATCCCAGCGATCCTCAGATCAAGCTGATCAATACTAACGGACAAGCCTTTGATTTGGCTTTGGCCAAAGCTTGGTCGATTTGGTTATTACAAAAAATCGGGTTGCAACCAAAATGGTTAATGCGCGATAAAATCTTGCAAAATTATCTGCAAGCCGATTTAATTATTAGTGCTTCGGGTATTAGCTTCAACGAAGATTTTGGGCTGATTCAGCTATATCATTACAGCAAATATATTCAGATTCCTCTTTTTTTAGGCAAACCAATAATAAAATTCACACAGACTTTGGGTCCCTTCAACAGCAGATATAACCTGGCACTAAGCAAAGCTTTATTGCCCAATATTAATTTTATCTTTGCTCGGGGAAATTTGACAGCTGAAAACCTGATGAAAATCGGTGTGGAAAAAAATGTGAAAAAATTTCCTGATATCGCTTTCACTTTGCCTATTGTTTCATCCGAAAAAACTGAGGAAATCTTACAAAAATACCAAGGTTATAAAATTGTCTGCATTTCGCCCAATATTGTTTGTCAAAGATTGGAAACGAAAATGCAATATTTGCCAAGTCTTGTAGAGCTCTGTCGCAATATTTTGCAAAAATATCCCGAGATTAAACTAATGCTCTTGCCACATACTATAGCTCCTGAAACAGCAGGAAAAGAGGACGATCTTAGTATTTGCCAAGCAATATATTCTAGGTTGCCTCAGGAAAGAGTAAGCTTGGAGACAGAGCCCAGTCTTTCTCCCTCTGAAACGAAAGCTTTGATCGCTGCTTCTGATTTTCTGGTTGCTTCCCGCTTTCATGCCATCATCGCTGGAGTTTCTGCGGCAGTGCCAACTATTTCGCTTGGATGGCATTGGAAATATCGGGAAACAATGCAGTGGCTGGCGATGGATGATCTGCTTCTGCAATATTGGGAACTTACTCCCCAAAAATTATGGGAGATTTTTCAAAACAAGTATGCGCAACGAGATCAGCTGCATCAGCATTTGCAAGAAAAAATTCCCCAGTTGAAAGCCCAAGCTTTAGAATCTATTCAGCAAATTTGTGAGGTACTAAAATGAAAAGAATCTTGGGAAGAATATTTTATCTGATCATGGCTGTGAAGAGTTTGATTATGTTAAAATTATATAATTTAAAGGCGAAAAAATAATGTTGGGTCAACTTAAAAGAACCGCTTCCCACACCCTGATCTACAGTTTGGGAAATATCTCGACCAAGATCGTCGGCTTGTTGCTGCTGCCGCTCTACACTAGCAAATTATCGCTTTTGGATTACGGTAGATTTACCATTTTGGAAGTTACCATGATGTTCCTCAGCATGGTATTGGGTTTGCGCATTGCCTCTTCGATGATGCGCTGGAGTGCAGAAACCAACGATCTGCGCCAACAAGGTAAGATTCTTTTCAACACCTATTTCATCTTGATTATCAACGCTGTCTTGATAAATCTTGTCACCATCCCGCTCCGTCCCAGCTTATCAAAATTGTTTTTTGATTCCAATCTCTATTCACATTTTTTTACTATCTTATTCGCGATTGTCAGCTTGGAAATTCTTAATCAAGTACCAATGAATCTGCTGCGCTTTCGAGGCAAACCAGCTATCTATTCAACTATCTTTATTGCCAAATTGACAATTATCTTGGGCTTAAATTTCTACTTTTTAGTAAAATTGGATATTGGCATTATCGGTATTTTTTATAGTCAACTGATCGCCAACGCTTTGGTAATGCTTATTACTTTGCCCCTGCTCTACAAGAATTTTACATTTATCTACGATTTTGCTTTGGTGGGGCAGATGCTACATTATAGCTTCCCGCTTATTTTCAGCGCCATCTCCGTCCAAGTTTTGGCCATAGCCGATCGCTTTATCATCAAGCAGCTTTTAGATTATTCGGAAGTGGGTATATATTCTCTGGGCAGTAAAATTGCCGGAGTACTTAATGTGTTTGTTATTCAGGCCTTTGCTTTGGGTTTCTTGCCCATTGCTTACAAGATGTTGAAAGATCCCGAGGCAGCAAAGTTTTATCGGAAAATATTTAAATATCTGGTGATGATTTTGGTTTTCGGTGCGCTGGGTTTATCATTGTTCTCACGAGAAATCTTGGCTGTTTTTGCGCGGCAACCGGAATTTATGGCCGCACACAAAATTGTTCCCATCTTCACCTTGGCTTTTGTCTTCAAAGGCATGCAATATATGTTTATGCTGGGTTTTCATTATGTGAAAAAAACCAAATATATCGCCTATATTGTCAGCTCGATTCTCTTTGTAAATATTGGATTAAATTATTTGTTGATTCCTATTTACGGCATATGGGGGGCAGCTCTGGCTACAGTTATTGCCAGTTTCCTGATCGCAGCGATCTCCTATAAGATCTCGGAAAAATTTTACCCGGTACATTATGAAATGGGCAAAGCTACCTTGGTCTTTCTGGTGGGTGGCTTGCTCTATTTTATTGCCACCTATTTCACTTGGCAACATCTGCTAATCTCTCTCGCTTTCAAATTATTGATCTGTGCCATCTTCCCGCTTCTGCTCTATCTGATGAAATTTTTCGAAACTACAGAATTGCAGAAAATGGGAAAGATTATTGCTAGGATGAAGAGATAAGAAATAAAAAATGATTTGACATTATTAATCGCTACTTTTTATTTCATCAAAGTTTAATTAAATGTGTTATTAGATAGAAATTGGAGGAATTATGTGGATCAAGAAATGGGTTTTATTATTAGGTTTGGGATTAATAATTTTTGGGTGTTCAAACAATATCGTAAATGAAACTGGTGAAAAGAGCGAGATAGAGATGAGAATCCCGCGTGAAAATATTCCGGAAGGAGTTACTGCTATTGAGGGTAGATTGGAAAGAGACGGTTATGAGACATTTGTGGTCGATTTTGAGATGAACAGCGATCCGGTAATTGGAACTTTCAATTCTGTAGCTGTAGGCGAATGGCATTTGTCAGTCTCGGCTTATTCTGAAGATGTTGTCAGCTATTATGGTGAGTCAGATTTGATGGTAAATCCCGGTCAAAATTATGTGTCATTAACCCTAAATCCTCACAATGGTTCTCTGATCGTAGAGATTATTTGGAACATTCCTGAAGAAGGTGATGATTTTGTTATTGCATTTACACAAAACAGTCAGGATAAAAATATTTATTCTTATGATATTGAAAATGGATTGCTCGAACAGCTTACAGACAATAATTACTCTACTCATCCTTTCTACAATGAATCTGAAGATAAGATTTACTACTTAAACGAAAATGGAGCATCTCTTTATAGAATGGATTTTAATGGTGATAATAAGGAATATGTAGGATCATTTTCACATTCAGCTTTGTTTCCCGTATATTGCGAGAGTACAGATTTATATTATTACTATTACATAAATAGTTATGGAGGCAGAGAGATTTGTATTGAGAATCCTATTAGCGGTGAATCAAGCAACTTACCAGCTGTGAATTTTGATCAATACCGTCCAGTTCCAAATGAAGATGGATCTAAAATTCTCTATCAAGCAGTTACCAATGGTACTACTAGTATCAGATTATATGATTTTTCTACTGAAACAGATACTGAAGTGGTTGAAAGCAATTATCAAACTGCTATGCCAGTATGGAACCATGATAACACTGGATTTTATTATCGTGAAAATTTGAATTGTATAAAGTATTTTGATTTTGCTAGTGAAGAGATAAGCGAGATTGTTGAACCAATTGATTGCATCTCATTTTATTTCGATATATCAACTGACGAAGATTATATAGCTCTCAATATCGATTCTGGTAATGGTAAAGATCTTTTTGTATACTCAATTGATAATTCAAGCTTAACACAAATTTCCGAAAGTGGTTCCTACTGGGGTTTTCCATATTGGTGCAAAAGATAAGCTTTTTAGCTGAGATAACAATAAAGGTCACCTCGGTGACCTTTATTGTTATAGATAGCTTTAATAAAATTTTACTTCATAGTCGATGAACTGCTTTTTTTCATAGATGAATTTTGCTGAGAAAAAACGCTCTGCCTTGATCCAATCCAAAAAGATATGATCACCTCCCCAAAGCGGTAAATCAGATAATTTTTCATCAGCAATCCACTCCAAGTTTCCTTCCGGACTCGCTATCAGCTCACCACTGAAATTTTCTGCCGTGTAGATAAAGGTCAGCCAATCAGCTACTCCATCAAAAAGCGGAAACATGATGATGCCGCACAATTTTGGTTCAATTATCCGCAAACCCGATTCTTCTTCCACTTCGCGAATCACACAATCTTCCGGTGTTTCACCAGGTTCAAATTTTCCACCCAAGCCGTTGTATTTATCTTGATGAAAATCATTTTTCTTCTTCACACGATGCAGCATGAGGGTTTTATTATCTTTTTTTAGATAACACAAAGTGGCATTAATCGTTTGATGACTCATCTAGGCAGCTCAATCTTCCAGCGGAAAAATCAGCCAAAATATCAGATAGAGCACAAAACCGATTCCACCGGCAAAGCTCATCGCCACAAAAGCTAGGCGAATCAGGCTGACATCCCATTTCAAATATTCCGACAAACCGCCACAAACACCGGCGATAATACTATCGCTTCGTGAACGCCAGACTTTTTGTCCCGCATCCTCTTCATTGTCAAAATCTTCATCTTCGATGATTTCTGCATCGATAATCTTTTCATTCGCCACAGGCAAGATTGCCCATAAGATCAGGTAAAGCCAAAATCCGGCTCCACCAAATAAAAGCGAGAGTATGAAAGCTGCCCGCACAAAAGAGGGGCTGACGCCAAGCGATTCTGCTACTCCACCACAAACTCCGGCGATGATTTTCTCTCTCTGAGATTTGTGTAATTTTTTCATTTGCTTCTCCTAAATATTTTTTTCTCTGGGGGAACAAGATGCTCCAGTGCAGATTTGACTAAGAATTTCTTTTTCCTACAAAACTGATCTTGCAAAATCTTCTCTGTGCGTCAAGTAGATATTGCTCTTTCCAGACTGAGAGCTTGTACTTTCAGCTTGACTTTTCAGATCGTAGATAGAAAAAAGATTTTCAGAGATAAGGAGAGTTTATGAAATTACTTGAAATGAAAGTAGTTAGCAAGAGAAAGTCTGAGCTGATCTTGCTGAGTAATCAGCTGCAAGAGTTGGTGCAGAAGCAAGCTTGGCAAAGCGGCAAAATTACACTGTTTGTGCCGCATACCACAGCTGCCGTCACCATCAATGAAAATGCAGATCCCGCGGTGAAAGATGATATCCTCTTGGGTTTAGATAGGATCTCGCCAGTTTTGGCAGAATTTCAACATTATGAAGGCAATTCAGATGCCCATCTCAAATCATCCTTGATAGGTTGCTCCCAAGAGCTTTTACTAAACGCCGGAAAATTGGTTTTAGGAACTTGGCAAGGCCTCTATTTTTGTGAATTTGATGGTCCGCGCCAACGTAGAATAATCGTAGGATTTGTAGGAGAATAATGAAAAAAATATTTTGGTTAGCCGGAGAAAAATCGGGAGATCTGCATGCTGCTGAAGTGATGCAAGCCTTAAACCGCAGAGCAGATTATCTTCATTTTGGTATCGGCGGCGAAAAGATGCAGGCAGCAGGTTTGCAGACCGAGTTCGATTTTTCGCGCTTCAATGTGATGGGCTTCAGCGAAGTGGTGCAGCATTTGCGCTTTTTTTCTCAAGTGGAAAAACGAGTGAAAACTATCCTCTCAGAAAATCCCCCTGAGCTGCTGGTTTTGGTAGATTACCCAGGCCTAAATATGCGGATTGCCGAATTTGCCAAGAAACAGGGGATCAAGGTGCTTTATTATATCTGTCCTCAATTTTGGGCTTGGAAGAAAAAACGAATTTTCAAATTGCAGAAATTCACCGACCACATCTGCTATATTTTGCCTTTTGAAGGTGAATATTTTCAAAAACTGGATATTCCCGCCACCTATGTGGGGCATCCGATTGCCGAAGAGATAACTCTGCAAATATCCAAAGTAGATTTTGCCCAGAAATACGATTTGGATAATGATAAAGCTTGGATCGGATTTTTCCCCGGTAGCAGAAATGCTGAAATCGAAAGGATTTTACCTGAATATATCCAGGCGATCAAACACTTGCCCGCAGCA
>JAWOEN010000213.1:0-9667 GCA_046482725.1 Cloacimonadales bacterium (SeqCode) | reverse complement strand
GGCAACCGGGTAAAGATGGGGGTAGAAGTTGACAGCTACAACCGTGCCGTCGCCTATTGGTTGCTGAAATATCATCCAGGCGACACCCGATACAAATACGAACTGAACATGAGGCTGGTAAAGCTCACCAGCTCGCATTCGGCGCATAAACCTTAACCTTTGCCTTAACCTCTGCCTTATCCTTAGCCTTATTTAATCCAATGCAGCCAATCGCCCAATAAAAATTGCAATCTGCCGATCAGCAATGAGATACGGGCCATGGCAGTGTAACCGAAGGCTGCTCCAAAACTTACCATCAAAAAATAAATTCCTACTTTGGCACTGACGCCAAAAGCGCCTTCATGCTTTTTACTAAAGTAGAAATAGATCACTCCGGTGATGGTTCCGATCACGAGCAAGATCTGCCCGAAGATGATTACCCAGTTATCACCGGCAAAGGGATTGATCATAGTAGCGCGCAATTGGCCGATCACGTCCGATTTGAGGAAGCGCAGAAAAGAGATTCCGGCTGTGGTAGCGATCAGGATGGCGATAGGGTAGCGGCTGACCCAGTCGATTTTGGAGATCAAGCGCATTAGCATCATTATTCCTAAGACGGTAGGAATCAATAAGATCAGATTATTGGAAAAATCGCTGGTCAGCGGATTCCAGAGATTGGGTTTGAGCACATTATAAATCGTGTAAACAAACCAGTAACCGGCCGATAAGCCGACAAAAACTTGTTCGGCGATTTTATAAACGGGATTATCTTTATAAAGGAAACTAAAAATGGCAAAGGTAAAAAATGCGCCAAGCCAGGTTCCCAAAACTGTGAAAAATTCTACCATTATTTTTCTCCTTTCGCTTTTTTCTTATCGCGCCAGTAGTTGATATTTCCGATTGCGATGAAGATAATAATAATTAGATGAGCCAGCGATTGGGCATCCATTCCGGCTGTCGCCAGATCTTCTGCACCCACCAATTGTTCATATTCGGCAGCACCTTTGAGTCCGGCCAGCAAGCCGGTCAGCTGCTGTTGCTGATTTACATAGGGCAAGATACTGGGAGCGCTGACGCCTGTCACACCACCGGTTACAGGGCGAGAATAGACATTATTGCCGATCTGTACCCACTCTTTGATGCCGGGAGCACCGGCAGAAAATGAGCAGATAAAGCTGATATTATTGAAATTCTCTACATTGTTCATGATCGGTAAATCGTCGATCGGTGTGCCGCCTGTATCTTGTGGATATACTTCGCGGAAATTTTTGCCCATCGCTTGAATTGTGACCATGCCACCTGCCTTGAAGCCAAGATTGACATAATCTTCGCCATAGACCAGGTCGGGATATTCTGCTGTTAGTTGCTGCATCAGGTCATCCACCATCAATACTCCCATCGGCCAGAGTGCGGTGAAGATCAGCTTTTGCTTTTTCTCGATGCTATGGCGCAACATTGCTTTGGCCATGGGATGCAATTCCGGCATGCTGGCCGGATCGTAATCAAAAGAGTATAAAACGGTGGTTCCATCGTTGGTACTTTGCACCAGATCGTAGACCATTTGGGTATTTTCAGTAGTTTCCACCGGTAAGCCGATCACAAAAATCAAGGGGAACGCCACTCCCAAAAAAATGAGCAGGAAAATCCAACGGCGGTCGATACCTTTTTTTCTAATTTCAGCCATTAGTTACCTCCCAAATAAGAGCGTTCGATTCCCAAAATGATGCGAAGTGAGCTGCCGATCAGCCCCAATCCGGCTCCGATCATAATAGCTCGCTGTCCGGCAGTGGTGGGATATTTCATGATGAATTCGGCGACTTTGGGCAGATGCAAAAAATCTAAGCTGGCCGGCATCCAACCTGTCAGAAAAGCTCCCAAACTGGTATTGCCCAGCATCACCAAAATGGCGGCAATCAAGAGCAAATTTGATTCGGCTGTGCGCGCAATAAAGGCGCGATAAGCAGCCGAGGCAATGAAGAAAGCCAATAAACTGAACATGGTGGCCTGTAGATGCTGATAGACATTATCAAAGAGATAATCAAAAGGTTTGGATCCGATAGTCTGAATGATCTTACTGCCATCTCCCAATAGACCTGTATTGGATTGAGTTCCCCAGAGAAAACCAAACAGCACCATAATGGCAAAACTGACTAGGGTGATGATGAAATATTGCCAACCTTCTCGTTTATAGCGGATCTTATTTACATTTACTTTTATCAAATTTATCTGTCCCAACAAGATGGCAAAACCGGAGATGATCAGAAACCAGATCTCCAGATTTCCGGTGAGCTCACCAAAAGGTTTATGCGGGATAAATTCTGAGATGAGAACCAGAAATCCTGTAAAGATTGCTATGATTAATGGAAATTGTCGTTTCATAATACCTCTTTTAATATAATGTCAGAAAATCTTTGAGCCAGCTGACGCCGATAATCTCAAAAATTATTCCGGTTATCAATACGATCAAAAATACTGCTTTTCCGATATCTTGTCCTTTCAAGCTTCCCAACTGCTGTGGATCTTTGGAAAGATAGGCTGAAGCGGCAAACAGCTCTTCACCGATCAACGTATAATCGCAAGCTGTAACGAAAAATGGTAATTGGCTGGGCATGGCTGTGCCGGCTGTTTGGATAGCTCCGCTGGCAAAACCTGTCTCGGCCAAAATCAGGGATTCTGCATAAAAGGCTCCCATAAAGAAATTGGCAGCTGGTTTTTCGCGAACGATGATGCCATCGACTCCGGCTACAAAACCAAATTGGTCGTCTGTGAGATAAAATACCGAATCGGGCTTGAAAGCATCAGGTCGGCCCGCTTTCAGGTAAGATTCTTTGACGATCTCGCGAGCGGTGGAAAGTACCATCGAGCGGCACACCGGAACAATTATCTCGGTGTCGTAGCGCGCTGCCCGTTCGGCCAATTTGCCCAGAATGGTCAGACCGGCAATCGTTTGCATATTGTCCAGATCCAAAGTTCCCGGTACGAAAAGTATGGGTTTGCCCATCTCTGTGGCGCGACCTACCGATTCGTCCATCGATTCCAAACCGGCTATTTTTCTGATGTAGAGCTCTTTGCCACTGCGGGCACTAAAGATAAACCAGACAATGGAAAGCGAAATTATTAAGCCCAAAATCAGCACAGATATTTTACTGCTATTGAACCATTGGGCTGAAGAGGTAGCTTTGGCATGAGCCGATTCTACGATCAGCAGCACTTTCTCACCCGGCTGACTGGGATTATCGACATAAGACATCACATTTATCTTGTAGGCATATTCCATACCGATTTCGATCTCATTACCGTCAGTATAGCTACCGCTGGCGTCCTTGAAAATTGCAATGGGATAGTAGCGGCCACCAGCATGACGCCGAAATAATTGGAGCTCTGCCATCGCATCGCCACTCTCTACAAACTCCCAATCCAAAATAATGGAAGATCCGTCATCATTGGGTTTGTCTCTGGCTTCCAAACTGATCTCAGCCAGCAGCGAACAAGCCCCAAGCAATAGGATAATAAAAAATAAAGTTCGTTTTACCATTTCCGCTCCTTCGTTGATTTTCGATATATATTAAATTTGAAATTTCCCAATATTTGTCAATTTTTTATCGCATAGCAGTCGCTTTTCTAGGCAAGTAGAGCAAATTATAGGAAAAAAAATAGCCGCTGATAAAGATCAACGGCTGCAATAAAGATAGCATTTGGGGGAGTTTATAGATTAAAGTTGAAGAAGGGGAAGATCTTCAAAAATCCATATTCATTGTAGTTGATTAAACCCAATTGGAAATTTTCTCCACCACCTTGAATGATGTTGAGCAGCCCAATCTGCAAGCCCACCATATCATTGGTCACATGATTCACCGTGCTGAATTGCAAACCTTTCATATTGAGTGAAGTTGAGAAGGCTTCGGCAAATTGAACTCCGGTGGTGTTGCCACGATTAAAGTTTACCAAGTTGGATTGTAAACCGGTAAAATCGTTATTTACCTGGCTGACAAAACCAAAGTCAAGTCCTGTGACATCGTTGCTGGAGCTGTGCACAATATTTATTTTCACACCTCTGATTGCCACATCTTCGGGTTGGATCTGTAGGGGATTCAGCACCCCAATTTGGAAAGGCTGCTCTGCCCATAAACCGGCTGCTAAAAGCAGCATAAAGAATACTAAATACTTTTTCATAATTTTCACCTCTTTTTTATTTTGGGTTAAAATGAAAGAAGGCAGGTTATTGCGTCAAGTTTTTCACTAAGCATGAAGTTTATGAACTGTAAGTGATTTGTGGGGGTACTTACCTAGCAAGGAGGATTGAGATCAATCATCTAGATTGTATAAGTGAGTAATAAGTTTTGCAAAAACAATTTAATGGCTTATAGAAATGATTCCTCTAATTATTAGTATTTTTTGCTAAGTTTACTAAAGGGAAAATTATGGGTTTTATGTTACATTGCAAAGTGAAATTAGATATTATTGCTCTTGCATAAGGAAATAAAATTGCTGGTGCATTCATTGAACACATTTTGGAAAAGCGTTCTTCATCCATTTGGGGGTGGGCTTCAAAAAAACCATCAATAATGACATGTATTTTAATTTTGCCAGATTCTGATTTAATTGATAAGTCTAACCTAATTTTTGCTTTACGATTATTTTCATCATCTATGAAAACAAAATGCTGAAAATTTGGGATTAATTTTTCATCGCTAATATTATCAGCTAGATCAATGGAAACTTTTGAAATTTTGTATGAGTTAAATTTAAAATTGCTATTATTCATTTAATCCCCTATGCCGCATAGGCAAAGTTATCGACCGATACTTGGCTCTCGTAAGGATAAGAGTCATCGTCCTCAGTGATAATTTTTTCATTGTCATTATTGAATGTATAATTTCCGGTTAATTGATTGGCTGTTCTCATCTTTTCTTGAAACAGAAGATCGTGGACACGCTCATTATAGCCAATGACAATATTGTTAGAGTTCTCATCTTGAAAATAACGGTCAATTAACTCTATCGATTTATCAATAAAATCATCATTAAATTCAATTTCAGGATTATCATGATAAATTACGTGTAGATTGTAGTGTGAATCGTATGAATAGATCATTTGTAGATCATCAAACTTGTTTAACAAGTGATCGATAATTAGATTTGCTTTATGCTCAATTTCTTCGTTATTAGCCATTAATAACTCCTTTTTTGTTAAATAATTCATAAACCCTTTTAAAAGAATTCATAAAGTTATTGTTAAACTCGTACACATTCTGAAGTCGACGATTCTCATAATCTGCTCGATGCCGCTCTATAAGTAGCAGCCTTATTTTTCTCAGAATATAAATCTCTTTGCGATCTAAAGAATATTTTCGGATAAATATCTCAATGCCATTTTCCAAATCTTGCCTGTGATTTCTAGTAATCATTTTTTGGGGGTCTTCAATAATCAACATTAAGAGGCGTTGGTATAAACTGTAGTAAAATCTACTTATAGCTACATCATAAAATTTTCGTTCTACAGCATATTCGGCTATTTTGAAATTTTCAATAGATTTTTCCGCTAACAATTTTCATACCTCACTAAATAGAATAATATCACTTACCTTGTTACCCAAACAATTCATTTGCTAAAATTGATCTTCATCGCGTCAAGTTTTTTATTAAAATGATGGTATAGAAAAAAAACGCTTTTTCTCAGTTTTATCTCAATTGCCCAATTTTTCCAATTCCTGAAGCTAATCTTCAAAAAAAGGTTGCAGAAAATCTGGGGATTAATAATTTTCAATCTTTAAGAAATAAGATTATTTAGACAGTAAAAAAATAGGCAATGGGAGGTCAAATGCGATTAACAATAGTAGATCCGCAGCGCTGTGTGGGTTGTCAATTATGTATGTTTGCCTGTTCACGAACCCGCGGTGAAGTGGGTTTGGCGAGCAGTAGTATCGGAGTGCGTTCAGCAGGTGGCATGGAAAATGGATTCAAGATAATTGTATGTCGTGGTTGTGAAGAACCTCCTTGCGCCAGTGTATGTCCTACCGGAGCTCTTACCCCGCGTCAAGGCGGTGGAGTACTCTTTGATCCCAAAAAGTGTATCGGTTGCGGACACTGCAAAGATGCTTGCATTGTGGGAGCTGTATTTTGGGATCATGAAATCAATAAACCCCAGATTTGCCGGCACTGTGGATATTGCGTGAAATATTGTCCGCATGGCGTTTTGGGAATGGCTGAGGAGGATTTATCATGAAACTGAATGATACAATCAGTAAAGTGCTTTATATCAATCTAACCGATAAATCTTATCAGGTGAAAGATCGGCAAGATCTGTTTGAGAAATATATCGGTGGAACCGGAGTAGCCATCCAATTATTACAAGAAGAGTGTCCGCCGGGTTGTGATGCTTTGGGTCCTGATAATCCCATCATCATTGCAGCCGGTCCCTTGACCCCGGTTTTCCCTTTGGCTAGCAAGACAGTAGCGCTGTTCAAATCTCCTCACACAGGAAATCTGGGCGAGAGCCATTGCGGCGGCAGAACAGCTGTGGCTCTGCGCATGGCAGGTTTGGGAGCAGTAGTTATCAGCGGTAAAAGCGAGATGCCGATCTATATCTCGATTCACGATAACAAAGTCTATTTCCGTGATGCTCGCACGCTTTGGGGTATTTCGGATGTGGTGACGATCGGTAAAATCATTCGGGAAAATGAGCCCGGAGCCGGAACCCGTACGATTATGCGCATTGGCAGAGCTGGCGAGGAATTGGTTACTTATGCCAACGTTACAGCCGAAACCTATCGTCACTTTGGGCGTTTGGGATTGGGAGCCGTCTTTGGCAGCAAACAGCTAAAAGCTTTGGTAGTAAGCGGAAAGCGCTCTTTCAATATGGAGACAAATCGCGAATTCAAAGAGCTCTATCAAGAGATTTATGATAAATCTGTCAATTCTGCTTTGATGAAGAAATATCACGATTTGGGTACTCCGGCCAATGTGAAGAGCTTGAACGAATTTGGCGGTTTACCGACCAAGAATCTGCAGAAAACTCAATTTGATGAAGCAGAAGAGATCACCGGCGAATATCTGGCCGAGCACTACCTGGGTAGACGTTTGGCTTGTAGCAACTGTCCGGTGGGCTGCATTCATATTGCTGCTCTGCGCGAGCCCCATGCAGCCGAGCCCTATTTTTTCAAAACTTCTATGATCACTTATGATTATGAGCCGATCTATTCTATCGGCTCGATGTTGGGGATTAGCCAGGCCAAAGGCTTTCTGAAATTGATGGATCGAGTAGAAGCTTTGGGTATGGATGTGATGAGTCTGGGTGTGATTTTGGCTTGGGCTACCGAAGCGATGGAAAAAGGTTTGATCGACGAAAAAATTACCGAAGGCATCAAATTTGAGTGGAACAATGCTGAAAGCTATATGCAAGCTGTGAATGCGATTGCCCGGCGCGACAATGAATTTTACTATCTTTTGGGACAGGGTGTGGAAGCGGCCGCTGCCAAATATGGCGGAGCAGATTTTGCCCTGAGCATGGGTGGAAACGAGATGGCAGGTTATCATACCGGGCCGGCTTGTCATGTGGGCGCTTTGATTGGCGGGCGCCACGGTCATCTGGATAATGGTGGCTACAGTTTTGATCAGAAATTGTTGGTAAAAGAAGAAGTAAGTGCTGAAAAACTGGCTAAAATTTTGGTGGAAGAAGAGAGCTGGCGGCAAGTATTGTCCAGTCTGACGATCTGCTTCTTTGCCCGCGGTGTCTATGATGATGAGACAGTTTTACGTGCTTTGCAGGTTTGTGGATATGATTATGAGGCAGCCGACCTGAAGCGAATCGGCAAAGAGATTCATCGTGCTAAATTCGATTTCAAAAAGCAGGAGGGATTTGATTTTGCCAAATTGAAAATCAGCCAGCGCATTTTGGATATTCCCACCACCGGCATGAAATTCGATAAACAATACTTAGAAGCTGCTATCAAAGAAGCTGAGAAATTAATTTTTTCCTAATTCATGCCTAGATTGATCTCTTACTACCGAGTCGCAAATCGGCTCGGTAGTTTTATAAAAATAGCTGATGAAAAATAGAAGTAAAATCCCTGGCAAAGGAGTCAATATGCCGTATTCGGTTGATAATAAATTGGTGGTGGGAATCTCTGCCAATGCTTTGTTCGATCTGAAACATGAAAACGATATCTTTATCAAAGATGGTTTGCCGGCTTATCGCGCCTATCAAATTGAAAATAAAGATAAGATTTTGCCCAAAGGTGTAGCTTTTCCCTTCATTCGCCGTTTGCTGCATATCAATCAGGTCTATCAAGAAGAGCAGCCGATCGAAGTTGTTTTGCTCAGCAAGAATAGTCCCGAAACCGGCATCAGAATTTTCAATTCGATCAAGCATTATCAGCTGGATATTTCCCGCGCTACTTTTATGAGCGGGCAGCCGGCTTACAAATATATTCCGGCCTTCAATATCTCGCTCTATCTCTCGACCAACGAGCACGATGTGAATCTGGCGATTGCCCAAAAATATGCAGCCGGACGCGTGCTGGAGACAGATGTAGATGATCTGGAAGATGATTGGGAATTGCGCGTCGCTTTCGATTTTGACGGCGTCATCGCCGATGATGAATCGGAAAAAATCTATCAAGCCGAAGGTTTGGAGAATTATTCGCTCTATGAAAGTGCGCATCGGCAAGAGGGTTTGAAGCCGGGGCCTTTGGCCGACTTTTTTCGGCGCTTGGCAATTTTTCAGAAATTGGAAAGTGAGAAGGAAGAGGCAGATCCGGAGTATAAAAGAATTTTGAAAACTGCGATCGTTACCGCGCGCAGTGCGCCAGCTCACGAGAGAGCCGTCAATACCCTGAAATATTGGGGAGTGGCAGTAGATGAGATGTTTTTGCTGGGTGGAATCGAGAAGCGCAAGTTTTTGGAGATCCTCAAGCCGCATATCTATTTTGACGACTCGATCATTCATCTGGATGAGGAGATGAAAAATATCCCCATGGTACATATTCCCTTTGGCGTCAATAACCAAGAGTAAGGCTGGCTGAGGCTGAGGCAAAGACTTGTGCGCCGAATGCGAGCTTGCGAGCTTTACCAGCCTCAGGCTGGTACAGGCGTATTAAGGCTGAGGTAAAGATTAAGGCTGAGGCAAAGATTAAGGTAAAGAGTTCAGAACTTGCTTGCTGATCGAAATTTGTCTCCAGCTTTCGTAATTAGCTTCGTTGATTTTTTTCCTTCTAAGTTGCTTGGAGCATAATTGGAAACCCCACAGCTACTGTGGGCTAATGGCTCAGCCAGCGATAAATTCAGCCCACGAGTTCAGTCGTGTGGGGAAAGAAAAAAATAGTTTTCCGTATTCCGAGTCCTGCATTCTCAATTCTGCTTGGCTATGTCGCTACTACATAGCTTTTGATTTTCGAGCTTGGGGTACCAGCAGCTGACGCTGCTGGCGCGATCAGGAAACCGCCCAGGGGCAGCAGGATGTTCGCGGTCAGATAGTCGAGAATGTCGAGCACGCCCCTGTCGAACAGGGTGTAGTCCGACCAGACGTTCAGCGAGAGCAGCTGAACCGCGTGTTCGCCACCACGGTAGTGGCCATGCTCGCCTGGACGCTCGGCATCGCTGCGCTGCTCTCGCTGAACGTCTGGTCGGACTACACCTAAAGGCAGAGCAGAAACGATCGCAAGAACCGAAACCCACTACGCACTCCAAAC
>JAWOEN010000190.1:0-21037 GCA_046482725.1 Cloacimonadales bacterium (SeqCode) | reverse complement strand
AAGTGCACCATGCATTCTGTTCATCGATGAGCTGGATGCGGTTGGCCGTACCCGCGGGGCCGGTTACGGCGGCTTTTCAATATCCTAAATTTTGTGACATGGATAATGATGGAGATATGGATATTGTGATAAATTATGGAGGATCTGTACATAGCTGTAATGTATTGATAAATAATGGTGATGGGAGTTTTAATGAAGAGAATATCATTTCGTATGATAGCGATATTGGGAGATTTGATATTGGAGATGTTAATAATGATGGATTCGAAGATATATTGATTGCTACTAACCAAAATCCATATTTATTAGTTAATAATAATTTTCAATTTACTTCATATCAGATTGATGACTTGCCATGGGCAAATGTACTATTAATTGATATGGATGGAGATTTCAATTTAGATTTAGTTTTAAATCAAGATTTACCTTCACAAACTATGATCATTTATAATGACGGTACTGGTGATTTTTATGAAGAGCATCTTATCAATATGTTCTCTGTAAATATATTGAAAGATATTAATGACTACAATAATGATGGATATCCTGATTTTGCTTTTACCATGAATCCTAATCCACCCAATCTTTACATATCTTTTAACAATGGTGATGGCACAATTTCAATTCCAGACGTTTACAATTTTGATGTTGTAAATTATTTAGTGGTTAAATCGGCGGATTTAAATGGAAACGGTTATAATGACCTGCTTGTTGCAAGCCATCCATATCCAGGGCCATCTCAAGGAGCTTCTATCCTTTATAATGATGGTAATGGAAATTTCTTGAATGAACAAATACCATTTTTACAAATTACCCCAAATTCAATTCATCTCGATTGCGATGCAGGAAATACCGCTTTTGAAATCAGATCAAATTCTCAATGGCAAATTGAGCAGAATGCAACTTGGATCACATCGATTGAGCCTATATCAGGGATAGGTACTACCACAATAAATGTTGATTTTGAAGAAAATCCACATAATTATTCTCGCTCTGTAACTCTTAATATATCTGGAGATAACGTAGAATCAGAGGAACTTGTTATCACTCAATCTGCTTCAAATGTAGACAGCAATGAAAATACAATAAGCTTAACAAATATTAATCTTAATAATTATCCTAACCCTTTCAATCCCTCAACAACAATTAATTACACACTTCCCTTTGATGCAGATAAAACTGTAATTGAAATCTATAATGTCAAAGGGCAACTAATAAAGATATTAAAAGTAGATAGCTTTAAATCGCTAAAATCTAAAGCCATCTGGGATGGCAAAGATTATAACCAAAAAAATGTATCATCTGGCATTTATCTATATCGATTAATAATGGATGAGTCAGTGAGTGAAATTAAGAAAATGATAATGATTAAATAGTATCATATGAACAGTCTGAGAGTAATCTTGGGCTGGTTTAATCTTTGATAGAAGCTGTACCTAACTAAATTAGCCTTGACTCGCCCTTACCGGCGTTGAAACGCTGTTAACTAAACTCGGTACTGATCTTGGGAATTAGCTGAAGATTACTGAAGATTTTATAGAAATTCTGGACTCTGTTTTGAGCTACAGAAATATGCTAATTTATAGGTTAAGCTCGAAATGCTTTTTGATAATAAACCTGAAATGATTATTTTTACTAAGCAAGATAGAAAAAATATTTGCAATTTAGCGTGATCTCTAACTGTCTCAAAATAAAGAGATATAGCTATCATCTGTCGAGGCGAAAAAAGATTATTGAGAGCTATTGCTCAAAAAAAAATCTTGACCGCTGAATCTTTATAAAAAATCTATCAAACATATAAAAAAAAGCAAAAGGAGGTAATGATGATTAACTTAACAAAAGGCTTTGGCCTAATCTAAATTTCTGATCAATTTATCATAAAATTTATTAAATAAAATTTTTTCCTTGTAAGTGCCAGCAGTGGCCGAAGGTTATCATATATATTTTATATAGTGAGATCAGAAAGTAGATAAATACTCGATGTTCTCACTATTTTTGTATCTGGATACAGATGATAAAGCTTGTGGGAGCAATCCCACAGGCTTTTTTTTGTGGGAAAAAACAAGATTTTGAAAGATTCGCGAATAGAAAAATCGGGAGATAACATGGTAAATTTGGAAAATTTGAAACTATTAATTTACCGAGATTGAATCGAAAAATAGTAAAAATATTCTTCGATCGTCTCTGTAAGCCAGAAAATTGGGAGGAAGAATATGTTTGGTTTAATCTTCGATATAGTAAAAGGCAGAATCTGCTATTTTTACAGAGATGAAATGATGATGCAATAAACAAGTTCCTCAGCAGTTGCAGTGGCAGCTGCTGAGGCGAAATAGAAGAATAAAAAAAAGAAGAGATAGATAAAATTATGGATAAAATGAAATTACTTTGGAAATATATGAAAGGCAGTAGAATGCTTTATCTGATGGCGATCATAGCTATTGGTATCGCTGCTTTTATACAGTTTTTATGGCCTCTGGTTTTGCGGGTAACCATAGATTCGATCATTGGCGATCAGCCTTTGCAAGTGGGAGGTTGGTTAGCTGACTACTTCAAACGAGTTTATGAATTTTCCGGCGGCAGAAGTGTGTTGGTACAAAAGCTCTGGCTGAGCAGTCTGATCTTGGTGCGGCTCACCCTATTGCGCGGTTTATTTACCTATTGGAAAGGAAAATGGTCGGCAATTGCTTCGGAATCCATTATCCGAAATCTGCGAGATCAGCTTTATCAGCATCTGCAATATTTGCCGTTTAGCTATCACAGCGAGGTGAAAACCGGTGATCTGATTCAACGCTGTACTTCCGATCTGGAGACTATTCGCCAGTTTTTGGCGGTTCAGTTGGTGGAAGTGGGCCGAGCGCTCTTTATGGTGATCTTTGCTCTCTCATTTATGTTGCCGATGGATGTCAAGCTCACCTTGATTTCGATGACTTTGGTGCCGGTCCTTTTTCTGTTTGCCTTTATCTTTTTCCAAAAGGTAAAGCGCTTGTTCAAAGAAGCTGATGAAACAGAAGGAGAGCTTTCTACAGTCTTGCAGGAAAATCTTTCCGGCGTGCGGGTAGTGCGAGCTTTTGCCCAACAAAAATATGAGATAGAAAAATTTGATCAGAAGAACGGTCAATTCAGAGATCAATCTTACAAGCTGATCAGGTTGCTGGCTTTGTATTGGGCTAGTAGCGATTTTATCAGCATGTTCCAGATCAGCACGGTGGTGATTTTGGGAACATATTATGCTGCAATTGGTCAGATTAGTTTGGGAACATTTTTGGCATTTTCCACCTATATTGGCATGCTCTTGTGGCCGATCAGGCAGATGGGACGAGTCTTGACTGATATGGGAAAAGCTTTGGTTTCGGTAGAGCGTATCTCTGAAATCTTTGAGACAGAAATCGAAGATATCGACACGGGAGAATATCTGACTGAGCTGAGAGGAGAATTGGAATTCAGAGACGTTTCTTTTGGTTATGCCACAAATTTGCCGACTTTGGAAAATATCTCTTTTCGGGTAGAGGCAGGTGAAACTGTAGCTATTTTGGGACCTACCGGCTCGGGAAAATCTTCTTTGGTGAATCTGATTCCCCGTTTATTTGAGCCGAGTAGTGGAGAGATATTTTTGGATGGAAAACCGCTGAGAGATATTAGCAAACGCTGTGTGCGGGAAAATGTGGGAATCGTCTTGCAAGAGCCTTTTCTCTTTTCCAAGACTGTGGCCGATAATATTTCTCTATCCAAGCAAAATGCTCGGGAGGAAGATATCTTCCAAGCTGCTCAGATAGCCAGTGTGCATGATGTAATCTTGGGTTTTGAGCAAGGATATCAGACAGCTGTGGGCGAGAAAGGCGTCACACTTTCCGGTGGGCAAAAGCAAAGATTGGCGATTGCCAGGACTGTGATCAACGATGCCAAGATATTGATTTTCGATGATTCATTGAGCGCAGTGGATACTGAAACAGATGCTGCTATCAGGAAGCGCTTGCGCCGGCGCAGTCAAGCCGTTACCACTTTTATCGTCTCGCATCGACTTTCTACATTGATGGAAGCAGACAAAATCTTGGTTTTGGAAAATGGCAAGATTAGCGCCAGTGGAACTCATGAGCAATTATTGAAACAAGCCGGCTTGTATCAACGTGTGTGGAAGATCCAAAATCAATTGGATATAGAAGTGAACGAAAATGATAAGATATAAATTAGGAAAAATATTATGAGTGTATTTAAAGAACAAGAATATAACAAGCGTTTTGATCTGGCTTTGTGGCAGAAGCTCTGGCATTTTTGTCAGCCTTACAAAAGAGTGATGCTGACGATGGGCGGACTGATGCTTTTGTTAGCGGTCAGCGATATTATGTTTCCTCTGATGAGTCGTTACGCGATCGATAAATTTATAGTGCCGAAAGATTTGAATGGAATCGGCAAATTTGCCTTGCTTTATGGAGCTTTGGTGATAGTTCAAATTGTGGTGGTATATTTCTTTATCGAACGGGCCGGTAAGGTGGAAACAGCTTTGAGCTATGATATTCGCAAAGCCGGGTTTTATCATCTGCAAGAGTTGTCGTTCGATTATTACGACAAGACTCCGATCGGTTGGCTGATGGCACGTCTGACCTCAGATTGTCGACGTTTGGGAGGTTTTATCTCCTGGGGCGTGATAGATCTGGTTTGGGGTTTTTCATTGATGCTGATGATAGCTCTGGTCATGCTGATATTGAATTGGAAATTGGCGTTGATAGCTCTGACAGTGGTACCGGTTTTGGCTATTATAAGCTATCTGTTTCAAACCAAGATTTTGCGGGCTTATCGCATCGTTCGCAAAACCAATTCCAAAATTTCCGCCTCGTTCAACGAAGGAATCAACGGTGCGAAAACTACCAAGACTTTGGTACGCGAATCAGAAAACTTGCAGGAATTTCAGGTGAATACCGATAAGATGTACGCCTCATCGGTGCGCGCTGCGATTTTATCTTCGCTATATTTGCCGGCAGTTCTGACTTTGGGTTCGATCGGAACCGGTTTGGCTTTGTGGTTTGGGGGAGAGCGCGTGGTGCAAAATGCTATCTCTTATGGAACCTTGATCGCCTTTATCTCATACACGGTGCAGTTTTTCGAGCCTTTGCGCGAATTGGCGCGCCTCTTTGCCGAATCGCAAAATGCTCAAGCTTCGGCTGAGCGCATTTTCTCGCTGATCGAAGAGGAACCAACCATCAAAGACAGATCTCAGATCAGTGCGGAGTATGGCGGAGTTTTGAACGAAAAACGGGAGAACTGGCCGGAGATAGAAGGTGAGATAACTTTCCAAAATGTGGATTTTTATTATCTGGAAGAGGAGCCGATTTTGCAGGATTTCAATCTATCGGTCAAAGCTGGTGAAACTATTGCTTTGGTGGGTGAAACCGGCAGTGGCAAGAGCACGATTGTCAATCTGGCTTGCAGATTTTATGAGCCGATCAAAGGCAAGATTTTGATCGATGGCGTGGACTATCGCGAACGCTCTTTGCTCTGGCTGCATTCAAACTTGGGTTATGTTTTGCAAACACCACATCTTTTCAGCGGCACAATTGCTGAAAACATCGCTTATGGATCGAAACAAGCTCAGCGCGAAGATGTGATCCGCGCTGCCAAATTGGTGAAGGCAGATCATTTTATTTCAAAGCTGGAAAAGGGTTACGACGCGCCGGTGGGAGAAGGTGGAGCAAATCTATCTACAGGCGAAAAACAGCTGATCTCTTTTGCGCGCGCCATCATCTCCGATCCAAAAATTTTCGTGCTGGATGAAGCTACCAGCAGCGTGGATACAGAAGCTGAAATGATCATCCAAGCTACGATTGATAAGGTTTTGCACAATCGTACCAGTTTTATTATCGCGCATCGACTTTCCACGATCAAGGCGGCAGATCGAATTTTGGTGATTCGCCAAGGTAAGATAATCGAAAGCGGAGATCATAAGGCGCTACTGAAAAAACGCGGCTACTATTATGAGCTCTACACAAATCAATTTATTGATGAAGAGAGCAAGAAAGCATAAAAGTAGATTTTAAATAGATTGTTGAGAAGATAATAGCAAACCGGTTTTCCTAGGTAAGCCGGAAAATGAACAAGTCCGATTCGCAAATTTCGGCAAGGAGGTGTAAAATGAAAATATTTACAGCGAGGTTCGGTTTATAGCCGAAACACCAGTTCTACCATCAGGGTGGAACGCAAAAAAAACACCGATTTGTAAATATCGGGAAGGAGGTGAATGATGAGAAAATTTACAGTGAGGTTTGACGCTTAGTCAAGCTACCTCAAGCGGTTCCTGCTCTTTGGGTGGGAACCGCCCTAAAAAAAGAATCGGCAAAAAAACTTGCTGTAGAGAATAAATTTGGCAATTTGGGAAACTGGTTAGTTGAGATTTTCCCAGCTTCGCAATTTTGCAGCAGAATAGATAAAGTTGAGAGCTAGTAGCAAAACAAAAGGATAAATTATGATGCATGATATAAAAATAGAGATACCGCAAGCAGTGTTGTGTGGAGTTTCGGGCTCGGTAAAAGAGAAGCCGGCCAAAGAGCAATCGTTGCAGGAACTGCATAGATTGGCAGAAACAGCCGGGATAGAAGTGAAAGGAAAATTCATTCAGAACAAGCAGAAAGTGGACAAAACTTACTATTTGGGCAAAGGATTTCTGGCGGAGGTAGTGGGTGAGATGCAAGAATTGAAAGCTGAGATCATTATTTTTGACAATGAATTATCAGCTTCGCAAGCTCGCAATATTGAGCGAGATTTTGAGATCAAAGTAATCGATCGCACCGAAGTGATTTTGGATATATTCCACAAACATGCAGCATCGCGCGAGGCAAAATTGCAAGTGAGGTTGGCTGAATTGAATTATCAATTGCCGCGATTGAAAAAACTGTGGAGCCATTTGGATCGGGAGAAAGGTCAGGCCTCCGGTTCGGGCGGTACTTCGCGCGGTATGGGTGAGAAGCAGATAGAAGTGGATAAGCGCTTGATCCGTAGTGAGATTCGTAAGGTAACCAGCGAGTTGGCCAAGGTTGATACTCAAAAAGAGACACAGCGCAAGTCGCGACAGAAAAGCAAGAAGATCTGTTTGGTAGGTTATACCAATGCGGGGAAATCTACTTTGTTCAATAAACTCACCGGGGCTGATGTCTTGGTGCAAGATAAACTCTTTGCCACCTTGGATTCCACTGCCAAAAATCTGGAATTGGAAAAAGGCAAAGATGTGATCTTGTCTGATACGGTCGGATTTATTTCCGATCTGCCGCACCATTTGGTAGCTTCTTTCAAAGCAACTTTGAAAGATGTGGAAGATGCAGATTTACTGCTGCATGTGGTAGATTTTTCCGATCCCAATTTCCTGAAATATATCGAAGAAGTTCAGAAAGTTTTGGCTCAGATCGAGGCAGCTGAAATCCCCCAGATTATGGTCTTGAATAAAATGGATCAAGCCGACCAGAATCAGCTGAGCTTTATGCAAAAAGCTCATCCGCAAAGTGTGGGGATCTCTGCAAAAACAGGCGAGAACTTAGCGCAGCTTTTGCAGCAGGCAGATGAGCTGCTGCACAAGGCCAATGAGGTGGAAGTGCTAATCCCACATTCCCAACCCAAAGTGCTAAACCTGCTTTTCTCGTTGGCAAAAATCATCTCCAAAGAATACACAGAAGCTGGTCTAAAAGCAGTGGCGATAATCAATCAGGAAGATCGCTATCACTTTGAAGAATATATCTTGGAAAAAAAGTAGGAGAATCTTATGCAGCGTGGAATGCAAAAAATGTATAACCGAAAGCGTCCGGCTCATGCCGATTCTGCTCATTCCAAAAGTAAAAATTGGTTTAAGAAAAAGAGCAGAAAATCATTGCGGCAAGCTCTGAAACAGGAGCTCTCGCAAGAGAGATAATATGATAAGGATAGATGATCTAACCTAAAGCAAAAAAGTAGTAAACAAGCGGAGAATGTGAAATGAAAAAATCTGAAATGAGTTTGAAAAATAAATATAGAATAGTGGATTATACGCCAGAATATGCCGAGGCAGTGACCGAGATGTGGAAACATAGCCGCGATGGCTGGAACGGACAGGTGCTTTACGAATCGGGTGAGGCAGTGCAAAGAGCAGAAGCCAGCTCAGCTCATCTGAATCTTTGGTTGGCATTGGAAGGTGAAAAAGTGGTGGGCTATTGCAAGCTTTCCAAATTTAGCAAAGAGCCTGCCCTCTATCTGGATTATCTGAATGTCAGAGATGATTATCACGGAGAGAAAATCGGAAAAATGTTTGTGCTAAAATGTGTGGAAGAGACCATTAATCGGGGTTTTCCGCGCTTGGATCTCTATACTTGGGGCGGAAATCTGGCTGCGATTCCTCTCTACAAAAAATGTGGCTTTGTCTGGCAAAAAGCCGAGCGTTCCACTCACTGTCTGAACTTTATACCTGCGGTGGTCAAAAACCCGCTGCTGCAGAAATATATGAAAAATATCGATTGGTATGATGATAATGCCCGAGCAATCGAGACAGTTCCGGATGATATTGTAGATGGAAAATTTATCTACTTTCGTTATCTTTGGGAAAAAGCTGGAGAACGAGTTGAAGCTGATTTTTGCCGATTTGGGCGAGGCCTCAGGCGCATCAAAACCAAAGATTTTGAGATTACCGTGCAGATTGCCGATCGTGATCTGGTTTTTGATCAGTCTTATAAGATTGAGTATCAGATAAAGAATTTTGCAGCGGAGGCTTTGCAGCTGGAGATAGCTGGTAAAAGCAACCAGAATGTTGATTTTGATTTTCAGCAGAAATATCAAGTGCAAGATTCCCAAAGCATTTCTGCCCAATTCGCAGTGAAAGAGGTGGAGCATGAATTTGAAAAAACTGATTTGTTGCCTAATGTAGTTTCAGAGCTGGTGGTAAATGGGATAAAAATAGATTTTGAAATTGGTTTTTTCCCACAGTTCCCACTATTACTAAAGCTCAGCAGTCAGCAAACTCTTTGGCAAAAAAATCGTAAACAAGAGATCTTTTTGGAAGTGGAAAATCGGCTGCAAGAAGCTGCTACAGCAAGATTGCAATTACCTCAATTGCCGGAGATAAAATTTTCTCAGCCGCAGATAGAACTAAAATTGGCAGCTGAGGAGAAGAAATCTTTGCAGCTAAAGTGTAGTGTGAAAGAGGCCTATTTTTTCGATCAGAATATTCAGATCGAGCTGCAGAAAGCTGATGACTCTAAAATCAGCTTTAGCTATCGTTTGCAAAAACTGTTTCCCACCTACGATGGTTTTGCCTGGGGCGAAACTGATAAAATGTTTGTCGCTGCAATCGGTAGTAGTTTTCTCAGAATCCATAAAACTGGCAGCAACAAAAACCTGATAGCACTGGTAGATATCCAAAGCGGAACTTATCTTTGGCTGGGAAATCCAGCGCTGGGAACTCCTCTTTCGGCAGAATTCGAAGAGCGCTTTGCCGATAAGGTGCAGATCTATCGGCAAGCAGAAGAGATGGTGGCGCAGATTTTGTACAAGTCCCAAGATTTTCCCGGAGTAGAGATAGAACGCAAAGTGACTTTTAGCCTCACAGGTTTTGCTCAGCAGAGTTGGCAGCTCAGCAATCGAGGCCAGCAAGATTATAGTCAGTTGCAATTGCGTGATATCTTTGGTAGCAGCAACTATCGGGTGATTCCTTATGCGGGAAAATTTGTTTATCTGCCCAGCGAATTGGATTTGGATCTGCAGTTTATCAAGACCAACGATTTTAAAGAAAATTGGCTTTATTGTCAGGATGATAAGCAAAGTTGCGGTTTGTATTGGGATGATACTCTGCAATTGCAGGCTCACGATTGGTACAATCAGCTTCAGTGCGCTGAAAAAATCGATTTACCAGCGGGTGCAGAGCAGAGATTGCCCTCGATCTCGGCAGTTTTAGATCGATTTGGGGATTGGCACGATTTTCGTAATTTTGTGCTCAATCTCAACGAAAAACCAGCTTTGACCTCTTTTCTGGAGCTAAAAACAAATAATGATTATCCACTAGTGAAGGAGAGTTTGCAGCTGCAGGCGATCTCGCAAAATAGTGAAAAACGGATCAAGCAGCTAGAATTAGTTCCAACTGATACGGCTGAAATGAGCCAGCAGCAGCAGGATGTGGCAGAGCTAAAATTGGCTGCCAGCGGAACTTTGGATTTTCGCTATAATTATCAGGAGATAGAGTTTGGCTTAAAGCGCTTGTTTATCAAAGAGCAGCCGGGTGAGATTCATGAAAAAATAGTTTCGGAAGCCAACCGCAGAATCTATACTTTGGATAATGGTGAGATCTCTTTCAGTGCCTGCGCTGAATTTGCGCCGGTGATCCACTCTTTACGTTACCAAGATCGGGAATGGCTGGATAGTAGTTTTCCGCAGCCGGGACCCAAATCGTGGGATAATCCTTGGAGTGGAGGTTTGGCAATCTTACCAAATCATCTCAGAATGGGAGCTTTTCTGGCAGAACCCAGTCGAATAGATTTTTGCACAAAATATGACAATCAAGGGCGAAAATGGAAAGGGATAGAGATCTCTACCAAATTTTTGCGTTCGGAAAAACTGGAAGGTATTATTTTCCGACAATACTTTCTGACGATCGAAGCGCAGCCTTTGTTGGTAATGGCTTATGAAATCGAGAATCTTTCGGGTAAGCTGAAAAAATTGCAGCTCAACGCGCGCATCTATCCTAGCTCTGATCAACGCTTGAATCAGAATGTTATCCAAGCTGGTAAATTGAAATTCTATCCCGGAAAAGATAGTAATTATAGCCAGATGAAAGCTAATCTAAGCTATTATGCCAAATCCTCCGGCGAAAAATTGCATCTCTTTCCACTGACTACACAATTGGATTATTATGGATATTCTATGCTGAATGATCAGTTTTACTTTGGTGGCTTTGTGCATCAAAATCTGCCAATTCTGGATCAGCAAAAACGATTTGAATCGATTAGTTTGCTCTATTTTGACCAGAACGAGCATGAGCTGGCCGAGGTCAAAGATTTTTCCAAGCTTCGTTTTAGCGATAAGAAAAATGGTTGATAATCAAATAGAGATATGTTTGGTCAAAGATGCGGCGGAGAAGAGCAAGATTTGCCGAGAAATTTTGTCGGCTTTGCCGCAGTGGTTTGGCATTCCCGAAGCAAATGCTGAGTATATTCGACAGGTGCAGAGTAAGATTTTTTTTGCAGCTCAGGTGCAGCAGAAAGTCGTGGGATTTTATGCCTTGGAAGCGCATTCTGCTAGCAGCGCGGAAATCTATCTCTGCGCTGTTTTGCCGCAATGGCAGGGCCAAAAGATCGGCACTACTCTGCAAAAATATGTAGAGCACTATCTGCAGGAGGAAGGCGTGAAATTCCTCACTGTAAAAACTCTCAGCGCTCAGCATCCTGATCAATACTATGCTAAAACTAGGAAATTTTATCAGAAAATGGGTTTTGTAGTTTTGCAAGAATTGCCCGATTTGTGGGGCGAAGATAATCCCTGTTTGCTGATGCTGAAAATATTGGAGCATTACAATAGATCAACTTTATTACAAGAATAGTAATAAATTATCAGAAGCGAGAATTGCAAGCAGGTATCCCAAAATCAGGTTTGAGTTCCTCATTCTGAAGAGATTCACAGAGAGAACTTTTGATGAAGGATGATTTTAGATAATAGAAGTATTAGGATAAACAATGAGCGAAATATCAGTAAATAATATCTCAAAAATATTCACATATGAATACATCTTAGATGACGTAACTTTCCAAGTAGGAAAAGGCGAGCGCGTTGGTTTAATCGGCCGCAATGGCACAGGGAAAACTACACTTTTTAACATAATTACCGGTAGGGAAGATAAAAGTGGAGATTTGGGTAAAGTCGTTATTCGCAAAGGTGCCAAAATAGGGCGGTTGGATCAAATACCCATCTACCCTGAGGAGATCACGCCCAGGCAAATATTGCGCCAACCATTTGTCAAATTACTTCAGAAACAGAAGCAATTGCAGCAATTGGAAAAGCGCTTGGAGGTAGAGTATAAAGATCAAAATCTACTTCAAGAATATGAAATCCTGCAGGATAGATACGAATCTGCCGGTGGATATGAGATGGAAACCAAGATCAAATGGGTTTGCGTTGGGCTCAATATCTCCTCAGATTTGCTGGATAAATCTTTCAATCATCTGAGTGGAGGTGAGAAAACGCGGATTACTCTCGGTAAGATTTTGCTGAGTGATCCGGATATTTTATTGCTCGATGAGCCGACTAATCACCTAGATCTGCAATCTGTTGAGTGGCTGGAAAATTTTCTGCAAAAATTTTCTGGAGCAGCCCTGATCATCACCCATGATCGCTATTTTATCGATCGGGTTATCAATAAAATCTTAGTTCTGGAAAATGGCAAAGTCACAAAGTTTAATACAAATTATACTAACTATGCGCTAGAAATGAGAAATCGGCAAGTAGCAGCAGAAAACGAGTATGGAAATTTGCAGAAAGAGATTCGTCGTAAGCGCAAACAGTTGAAACAATCTATCGAACGTAACAGCAAAAATCATAGTGCTTTTATGAGTGCCAGGATTAGAGAATTGAGTGCGGAATTAGATGAAATGCGCAAAATCAAGAAACCCTCTTCAAGCAAGAAAATGGGCTTGCAATTGCAAGCAATTGCCAAGAGCAGCAAAATAGTCTTGAGATTAGAAAAAGTAAACTTTGCCTATGGTGATAATCTCATTTTGAAAGATCTGGATCTTTTCGTAAAGAAAGGTGAAAAAGTAGCAATCGTGGGAGCAAATGGCTCTGGAAAATCTACTTTGATAAAATTGATGATGGAGCAGATAAATCGGGGCAGTGGCTTACTTGCCGCGAGCGGAGAAGTGTATGTAGGTGCTGGGATCGAAGTGGGATATCTGGATCAGGAGTTACTTTTTCCCGATCCTCAACTGACTGTTTTGGAAGAATTGTCTCGAGCCCTCGATCTGGATTGGGGCGCAGCTCGTTCCATATTGGCTCGTTTTTTATTCTATTCTGATGATATTGATAAAAAGATTGAGATAATTTCGGGAGGCGAGAAAACTCGTTTGAAATTGGCCATCTTGATGAATCAGAATTTGAATACTCTGGTATTGGATGAGCCGACCAATCATCTGGATATTCCCTCGCGTGAATTATTGGAAGAGGTTATAAGTAATTTTAACGGGAGCGTAATCATAATTTCACATGATCGTTATTTCATCAATCAAGTGGTAGATAAGATTGCCTATCTTAATGCTGGTAGTATCAAGACCTACGCAGGAAATTATGATTTTTATAAAGCTGAATTAGATATTGACTCTCGGCAGAAAGAAGAAATTATAACTGATGAAAAACAAGCGTATCATGTTCAGAAGCAAGCTCGGAATCAAGCGCAGCGGCGCCGAGAAAAGCTGGAGAATCTGGAAGCAGAAATGGCGGGCTTGGAAAGTAAAATTCAGGAGAAAAGTGAAGCGATGTATGATTATCCAACTGATTATCAAAAATTACGAGAGCTTCAGAGCGAGATAGATGCTTTGCAGCAGCAGCTGGATGAACTTTTGGAAAATTGGATGGAGTTACAATAAAAAGACCCTCTCACGATTTTTCGAGTGAGAGGGCTTTTCTGCAATTAGCCGGCGACTATTTCTACGCCTTTCAGGGTATCGGAAACGGGGCAGCGTTCTTTGATCAGCGCTACCAATTTATCGATATTTTCCTGAGCTGAGGGGGAATCGATATTCAGTTTAAAGCGGATCTGTTGAAAGCCTTTTTTGGTTTCGGGATTGATGCCGAGAAATCCAGCCGGATCCAGATCTCCTTCCAGATCAACTGAAATGCCCTGCAGATCTACCTCGCATTTACCGGCGAAAGCTGCACCACAGATGGTGATACAACCGCCTAAAGAAGCTAGTAACATCTCCACCGGATTCATTCCGGTATCAGTTCCTCCCAATTTTTTGGGTTCATCCATTGTGACTTCAAAGCCTCGAGTGCCGCCTTTTACCGATAAACCAGAGCCGCTCCATGTAATACTGTTTTTAAATGTTTCAATTGCCATTTTCTACTCTCCTTTATTATTCTTTGTTTTAGAAGATAACGCAAAGTGCAGAGTAGGCTATGATTATTATTTTCCCAGATAAAGACGCTTAGATAAACCAAACAAAAGCCCATAAACTCTTTTCTAATCTAATTGTTGACTAGATTTTATCTGCTAAATAATTTGTTTTAGATTTTTATGATTTTGCAGAAAAACAAGGTAAGGAGGAAATATGTTGAAAGGATCATTTGTAGCTTTGGTTACTCCCTTCAAAAATAATGAGATAGATTATACAGCTCTGGAAGCATTGATCGATTTTCATCTGGAAAATAAGACAGACGGAATTTTGTTTTGTGGAACCACAGGCGAATCACCCAGTTTGGCAGGCGATGAAAAAGAGCGTTTGGTACGCTTTGGTGTGAAAAAGATAGCTGGACGCGTGCCGGTGATGGTGGGTACAGGCAGCAATAATCTCAATCATACTTTAGCGGCAACAGCCAAAGCCAAAGATTGGGGCGCAGATTATGCCTTGGTCATCACTCCTTACTACAACAAACCCACCCAAACCGGGATGTATCAATATTTTTCCGAGATCGCCCGCAGAAGTGCTTTACCGATTGTTATCTACAACGTGCCGGGCAGGACCGGAGTAAATATGTCGGCTGCCACCACTATCAAGCTCGCAGAAGAATTTGCAAACATTGTGGCAACCAAAGAGGCCAGTGGCGATTTGGTGCAAGTATCCGAAATCGTGAAAGCAGCCCCTCCAGGCTTCTCTGTGCTTAGCGGAGAAGATGCCTTGAACTTGGCTTATCTGAGCTGTGGCGCCCAAGGTACTGTTTCGGTTACCGCTAATATTCTGCCGCGTCAAGTGCATGACCTGATTCAATTCGCTCTGCAGGGAGAGTATCAGGCGGCCCTGAAAATTCATCAAGAACTTTTGGAGATTAACCAAAAAATGTTTATCGAGACAAATCCGATTCCGGTGAAAAGAGCTCTCTATAAAATGGGCAAAATTGCCGCTGAATTGAGATTACCTCTCTGTGAGCTGGAACCAGAAAATAAGGAAATTTTGGATGCAAGTTTACGCAATTATGGCTTGATCTAAAAAAAAAATCGATGAGAGTAACCAAAAGAAAAAATCAAAATATCATTGTTTGTCCCAAAAACAGGCAATTTACAGATTTAGTGGTCTGTGCAGCCAGTTGCGAAAATAAAACAACTTGCAGTGAGTACATATCCAAAATCAATCTGGAAATATTGCAGCAATACGTTTTGGAACATCCCGAATATGAAATCAAAGGAGAAATTATGGCAACCAAGAAAACAGTTGAGAAAAA
Source organism: Cloacimonadales bacterium (SeqCode) (assembly GCA_046482725.1). Lineage (GTDB taxonomy): Bacteria > Cloacimonadota > Cloacimonadia > Cloacimonadales > TCS61 > DAOWES01. Next base: position 5,674 of record JAWOEN010000190.1, on the reverse strand, counting down.
GAAAATGTTATGGGTAATTGATGCTGAGCAGAAGGTGAAGGAAGTTTCGGAAGAGGAGATCATGAATAATCCGATCGAATATAAAGATATGGAAATTTGGGATCGTCCGCCCTATAAATATGAGGTGGTAGTTACTCTGAAGCGCAAACGAGCTTAGGCTCGGCGCCAGCGGCAGTAGATTATGATCAGCGCAAAGCCGGCAATATCGGCTATGATATCGTAGACGCTGAAACTACGGCCCGGGATGGGAATTTGATGCAGCTCATCCAAAAGTGGAATAATCAGTGCCAAAAGTAGCAGGCTTTTAGCATTTTGCCGATAAGTCTTGTGCTGATTCATTTTCACAAAGAGCAGCGAAAAAATAGCATAGACAGTAAAATGTGCTAATTTGTCCACATTCCAAATTTTATCTGAAAGCGGATTGTGCAATTTGGGATAGGAAGTGAGAGAAATAATAATCAGTGACCAGATGGAAAAGAGGATTGTATAAAACTTATTTCTCATATTTCAATAATTCCCAGACAACCGGAAAAGGTTTCATCGTAAATTCGGCTCTTAAAGGAATTCTGGCTGCATCGTCAGAAAACCAGAAGAGCAAAGTTTTTTCTTCATCGACCAGATTGTTGGTCAACATATCACTATTCTCTTTTTTTTCCTGCGAAATTTTCTGAAAAGAAAGCTCAACTTTCAAAGCTGCAAATTTACCAATTTTTGTTTTGATCTCTTCCTTTGCCAATAACTGATAATTTACTTTCCACATAGATCTATTGGCGTCTAACCACAGAGAACCGTTCTGCAAATCGGGTAGAAATCTCAGATGGAAAAGTGCGGCAAAAAAGTCGCGGCTTTCCGGATGAATTTGGTAGGAAACCGTATTTTCATTATCCAAAAAATCTGTGCGAAAAGCTTTGCTGTCCACGCGTTTATAGCTGGTCAGTCGTTCTTCAAAATAATCTTTCTGCTGAATCGATTTTTGATATTGGGAGGTGAGATAATCAGCTTCGTAATAAGAGAGATAGCGATTGTTCATCTTGGCTGCAAAATTTGCCAAACCTACTGCAGTAGCTTGGGTAGAGATGCGCTGACCATCGTCATTTATGGTTACATCCACCACTGTCAGTCCCAAATATTTGATCGCTAATTGGAGATTTTCTGCAGCTAATGTCCCGAGAAAAAGCAGGCAAAGCAGCAGACTAAATAGTAGTTTTCTCATCCGGTTTGATCTGTAGTAAGACGTGATTGATCCGTTGATCTTTGATATTGGAGATGGTAAATTTAAAATTTTTACTGAGCTTGAGAGTCTCGTTTTTGGTCGGGACACGGTTGAATTTATCATAAATAAATTCGGCCAGATTGTCATAAGATTCAGAATCTATCCGCAAGCCAAATTTGTCATTGAGCTCGGAGATGGCAACTGTGCCGCTGATCTGATATTTATCTTCAGCTATTTGCATGATCGGCAAGCTTTCAGAATCGTACTCATCCATAATCTCACCGACTAATTCTTCCAAAATATCTTCCAGAGTAATGAGGCCGGAAGTGCCGCCATATTCGTCCACAACTACAGCAACTTGAAATTGCTTGGTCTGAAACTGATTGAGCAGATTTTGGATCTTGGTATTTTCCGTGATGAAAAATGCTTCTCGCAGCAGTGAATTTATGGTTTTGCTGCCTTTGGAAAGTAAGATATCTTTGCCATAGATAAAACCGACGATATTATCAATTGTCTGGTTGTAGATGGGGATCTTGGAATGCCCGGAATCTATGATGCACTGTTTGACAGCGTCGATACCTTCTGATAGTTCGGAGGTAATCATATCGACCCGGGGAGTCATGATCTCGCGAGCTTCGGTTGTGGAAAAGCGAAAAATACTGCTGATAATATCTTTTTCCGATTCTTCCAACTCTGTTTTGGAATTGGTAGAGTGCAAAATATGCTTCAATTCGTCAGCTGTGATATTGGCGTGTCTGTGCTCTTTGCCACTGGAAAAAAAATTGCTGATGAATTCTAGGATTTTGATAACAGGCCAGAGAATAATGCGCAGATAGATGAGAATCGAGCTGGAAATTTTGGCAAATTTTACCGGGGAAGCATAAGCTAAAAGTTTGGGAGTGATCTCGCCCAAGAGTAAGAGGATAAAGGTCATCAAGATTACTTGTAAACTCATTACCAGCCATTTTCCCATTTGCAGGGCATTTCCCACCTGAATAGCGATAAGGGCAGAAGTAGCACTAGCTGCCACATTGGCCAGGGTGTTTCCAAATAAGATCAAAATCAGTAACTGGTTGGGGTGCTTCAGCAGATTGAAGATCCTGATGGAAGCGGGAGTGCGATGACTTTCTAATTGTTTTAGTTGCAGTTTGGTCAGAGAAAAGAAGGCAGTTTCCGAGCCGGAAAAAAATCCGGATATGATCAGAAACATGAGAAGCAGTAAAGGCTGCGAGAAACTTTCGTCCACGGTATATTATTCTCCTATTATTTTATCTAGATTATTTTGATACAATTTTTCTTTTTGCTGCATTGATTTTTTTTGTGCCACCGAGATATGATCATAGCCCAGCAGATGCAACATTCCGTGCAAAAAAAGCAATTGAACTTCTTTTGCCAAAGAATGATTTCCTTTTTGATTTTCTGCCACCGAGATGTCAATGATAATGTCTCCTAGAAAAGGTAAACCCGGTATTTGTGAGCTAAAAGATAAAACATCAGTTTTGCCGGCTTTGCCACGATAGCGTTTATTGAGCTCTGCAATGGTGTTATCAGCTGTCAGCAGCAGATTTACTTCTGCAGCATGAGAAATATTCTCTGGCTGCATTGCTGTCAAAACTTGCTGGAAAAGCTGCTGATCAAATGATTGCTCAGTTTGATTATCAATGATTATTTTGATCATTTTTGGGATATTCAATGCGTTTATTATAAACTCCGTTCAAAATGGGAATCATCGCATTTTTGATTTTTGTAAGCTCTTCTAGGGTGATGGGGGCATCATCCAATTGTCCATCAAAAATAAGATTATTAACTGTATCATCCAAAACTTTCAGCACGATATCGGGCTTGATCTCCGGCAGTGATTTGGTAGTAGATTCCACAATGTCAGCGATCATCACGATCGCAGCTTCTTTGCTTTTGGGTTTTGGCCCATCATAACGGAAATCTTTTTCGTTGATGCTGAGCTTTTCCTCTTGAGCCAGATTGTAGAAATATCTGATAAAGCTGGTGCCGTGGTGTTGCTGAATAATATCGATAACTTGTTTGGGTAGGTTATACTTTTGAGCCAAAGCAATCCCGTCGGTGATATGTTTTTTGATCAGCAAAGCGCTTTGGTTGGGCAGAAGTTTTTCATGCAATTGGGAAGAGACCGGATTATTTTCGATGAAAAAGGGAGCATTTTCCACTTTGCCAATATCATGATAGTAGCTGGCAACTCTGGTCAGCAGATGATTCGCACCGATAGCTTCGGCAGCGCTTTCAGCCAGATTACCCACGATTAGAGCATGATGGTAAGTGCCGGGAATAGTAGCAGAGATTTTTTTCAAAAGTGGATTATCAAAATCTAATAATTCCAAAAGGACCTGTTTGGTAGCCATATTAAGTTTGCGTTCGATAATCGGGGTAAGCAGTGAGAGGGCGATCATGGAGATAACAAGTGAGGTAAGCCCGGCCAGCAATTTGGAGAGAAAGATAGAAGTTTCTTCAAAGCGAGTAAGTGAAAAAGCCAAGAGTACCAGAAAGAAGGCGGCAAAGAGATAGATGGTCAGCTGATAGTAATTTTGTTTTTTCTTCATGCGATGTAAGACTGAAATTCCGGCCAAGGCAGTGATGCTAAAAAGTAGTGGTTCCACAAAGCTCCAATTCAGAAAAAATGCAATGACGATGAAATTGATAAAATTGAAGATAAGACCGAGTTTGATATCGTAAAGCACGGTAATTAGCAGTACGGGCAGCAGCATTGGCACATACAAAGCAGGTATTTCCAAAAGGCTATTGGCGATAAAAGTAAGCAGGGCAGAGCCCAAAACCAGTAATGCCAAGATCAGCAAAGAGGTGAAAGTGGAGTATTCATGGGGAAAAATAATGATCAGGATATATTTGAGGAAGAAGAGGAGAATCAGCATTAGCAAGAAGGCACCCAAACTGGATAAGAAATTTTCTGCCAGACTATTTTGCCCTTCTGCTTCTTCCAGATAGAGTTTCAAAGAGTTTAATTTATCCAGTTCATTGCGGGTGATTTTTTGGTTTTTATCCAAAATTTTCTCATTTTTCTGCACCCGGCCAGAATAGAGAGAAACAGAATCTCGAGCTTCGGCTTTGCTTGCTTCGGTAAGTTCTTTGTCTATTACAATATTTTCTATCAAGATAATATCAGCTAATTCTTGGATGATCTTTTGCTTCAGATCACCAGAGATATTGGAGATTAGTTTTGCTTTTGCCTCTTCCAAAGAGTAGAGGCGTCCCAATTTATAATCTTCCAATTTGTTGTTGCGTTTCATTTTTATCTGTTCGCTTGCGATATTAGCCGGATAGATGCCGATGTAAAAAATTTTACTCAATTCGCTGCTGAGATATTCATAAATAATCTGACGATTCTGCAGATTATTCAGAAAGTTCACACTACTAGGTGAGATCTCATAACCATTTTCCAGCAATTTTTGCCGAATCAGCGAGCTGTCTTGTTCTGTGCTGGCAATATTGAAGTGCTGAAAGATAAAATCCAAATTTTTCTGAGCGTTGAATTTCAAATTTTCTGAAACGCGGTAGATGGGCTCTGTCATTTGGGCAGCTCTTTTTTGATCTGCTTGCAAAGCTTCAGGACTTTTATGGACCCTGAAATCAAACGGCGCGATCACATCCCGATCGGAGATTTGCCCCAGACTATAATTATATTTGGAGAAGGCAATTTTATCGGGATTGGAGACAAAAAATAGTAAGGCGATGAGCAGAGCGGTAAAGATCAGCAGATTATTTTTGCTTATTGTCATTTATAATATTCCTGTTTCTTTTCAGAGTAAATAAAGCCTCTCGCAGGAGAGGCTTTATTATATTTATCAAAAGAAATTATTAGTCTCTGGGAATTTCGAAAACTTGGTTTGGATAGATCAAGTCAGGATCTTTGATTTGATCTTTATTAGCTCTGTAGATCAGAGGCCATTTTGCGCCATCACCATACACTTCTGGGTAAGAAGCGATTTTCCAGAGAAATTCACCTTTGTAAACTTTCCAAGAGTAGGGAAGACCACGTGGAATCTTCAGTACTTGGTCCACAGTGATAAGATTGGGATCTTTGATTTGATCTCTGTTGGCACGATAGATGATCGGCCATTTGGTAGTATCATCGTAGATAAAGCTATAACCGGAGATTTTTGAAAGTGCATCACCTTTGACCACAGTATATTCATCTTCGTAATATTTGGGTTTGGCAGCTTGTAGATTGGCTTCCAAATTGGCGATTTTGTTATCCAGATCAGAGAAATCATTTCTGAAATCGGGAGCTTTGGCTGCATTGGTTTCTTTTAGCTCATTGTACTCTGTTACCAGAGAGCGTACAGATTTTTTAGCACTCCAAAGTTCTTTATCAGAAAGATTTTCCCAATTTTTTATAGTTCGATTATAGTAATTGATCTTATTTGCTATATTAGCAATGTCAGATTTGTTAATCCCGAGAAATTCGATGAT
>JAWOEN010000205.1:0-5447 GCA_046482725.1 Cloacimonadales bacterium (SeqCode) | reverse complement strand
ACTGATTGCAGCTGCCAATCTGCCACATAGTCACACTTACCAATTTATCGATTATGAAGCAAATGCTCAGCAAAGTTATGATTATTATTTAGAATCGGTTGATCTGGATGGTTCTTCCATTTTGTATAATCCTATTAGATTTATCTTTGAGAATTCCGGAGAAGATGAAAATCCTGTTCTTCCGGAAGATCTGTACGCTTTGGGTAATTATCCCAATCCCTTTAATCCCAGCACAACCCTGCGCTATAGTGTGCCCCAAGATCTGGCAAATCAGCAAGTTAGCCTCAAGATTTACAACGTGCGCGGACAATTGCTGAGAACCTTGGTGGCAGAAAAAAAAGCTGCCGGCAATCATACGATTATCTGGGATGGACGCGATGCTGCTGGTAAGCTGGTGAGCTCAGGAATTTTTTACAGCCGATTGGCGATTGGGCAACAACATCAGGAAACAGCAAAATTGATCATGCTGAAGTAATTGGCTTCTGTAAGATTTAGCTCAAGACGAGCATAAAAGAAACCTCAGCCTGCTGACATTACAATTGTCAGCAGGCTGAGGTTTATATATTTCAGAATAAACTAATTACTCGGCAATCCAGATCTCGTGCAAAGCTTTTCTCTGATTGGGCTTTTCCTCTTTTGCCAATTCATCCGGCAATTTATCCGGCTGATCGATGATGCCGATGACAAAGCCGGTTAGCGGCTTGTATTTTTCATCTGAAACATCCAAAGCTGAGCACAACTGCTTGCTTTTGATGCCAGCCATGGCGTGAGTGTACAAGCCCAAAAGGCGGGCCTGATAGGTCATGTTCATCCAGGCAGCTCCGCAATCGTGGCTAGCCCAACGATTAAATTTGTCATTATAGGAAAAGTGTTTTTGCTTGAAGATAAAACCGATGAGGCTGGCATTTTTGGCCCAAACCTGATTTTGTTCGACCAGCAGATCCAGATATTTGGCAAAATTTTTGCTTTCGCGCCCGGCTGTTTTGATCAGCCAAGGTTGCTCATTGAAGGCAGAAGGCGCATAACCGGCTGCTGTGAATATCTTGGTTTGAATCTCCCGGGGCAATTCTATGGGCTGAAAAGAACGCGGCGACCAGCGTTCAATCAAGAGCGGATCTACTTCAGAAACATTTTTCCGATTGGCAAAATCCACCTGATAATTTGTTGCAAACATATTTCCTCCAATATTTTTTTATTTAACACTGAAAGTATAAGACAATAATCCTTGTTCACCAAATAAAAATAATCAGACTACCTTATAGCCGGCTTTTTGCACAGCTTTCTTTAGCACTGTAGCATCGAAGCTGCCTTCGACAATTGCCAGCTCTTTCTCCAGATTTATCTGCACCGAATCCACTCCCGAAACTTCTGAAATAGCAGATTTTACGTGTTTGACACAATGGTTACAAGTCATGCCTTCTATCGTGAATACCTTTCCGGTCGTTGACTGAGTTTGGGATTTTTGACCAAATCTGCGGAGAACTTTCCGATAAATGGAGCCTAAAAGTAAAAAGGAAAAAATGATGGTAGCGCCTAAGAGCAAGGGAGATTCTCCCACTTCGTGCTGACTTAACATCAGCTGAGGATCACCAAAAATATCAAAGATGTAGTTGAGCAGATAACCACTAAGAATGGCAAAGATCGAGATCACCGTCAGATAAATCAGCATCAATTTTTTGCCGAGAGTATTGGCGATCAAGGCTATGGTGGCAGCGTTGGTGGCCGGGCCTACCACCAAAAAGACAAAGGCAGCTCCGGGGGAAATGCCTTTCAGAATCAGAGAAACAGCGATAGGAATGGATGAGGTAGCACAGACGTAAAGTGGAATGCCCACCGCGATCATGATTAGCATGCCGACCCAGCCCTCTCCGCCATAATTGACAAAGAAATTATCCGGGATGAGGAAAGAGATCAAGCCTGCTAAAATTACTCCCACCAAAAGCTGCCAGGTGATATCATCCAGAAATTCTACAAAGGCATAATTTAGGCCTTTAGAAATTTTCTGAAAATAACTGCTGTCTGCTTCTTCGGCTGATTCGCTCTCGGTAGAGCAGCTGCCTGAACAGGAAGCGTGGCTCGTCTCTATACTTTTCAATTCAAATCTTTGCTCTTTCCGATCAAAAATATTGGTGATTAGACCACCCAAAATGCCGGTGATAAAAGCTGCAATCGGGCGAAAAATTGCAAAAATCGGCCCCATCATGCCATAAGTGGCAATGATGCTATCAACTCCGGTTTGAGGAGTGGAGATCAAAAATGACATAGTAGCGCCTTTGGAGGCTTTCTGCTTGCGCAGAAACATGGCTGTGGGGATGACGCCGCAAGAACAAAGCGGCAAGGGCACGCCCAAGATTGCTGCTTTGATAACTGAGAAAAAATTGTTGTTCCCCAAATGGCGAGCTACAAAATCTTTCTTGAAAATTACGTGTAAAAATCCGGCAAAAACCAATCCCAAAAAGAGATAGGGCGCTATGCTGAGATATGTTTGGAAGATTTCATCAAATAACTGCATAGCTATCCTATTTGATCAATTTCTTGATGGTGATCATCAGCTCGTCCACCACTTCAGTGCGTCCATCTAAGATCTGCTCGACCACACAACTTTTGATGTGAGCATCCAGAAGCTTTTCTGCTGATGAGGTCAGTGCGTTCTGCACAGCAGCCATCTGGTTCAAAATATCATCACAATATATATCTTCCTGAATCATGCGGTTGATTCCGCGTATCTGTCCTTCTATCCGGTTTAGCCGGTTTTTCATAGCTTTCTTAAATTCTGCAGAGTGGTGTCCTGTATCTGCATGACAAGCTGCTTTTTCCTTGATCACGATTACCTCCAATTTATACCCTCTGGGGGTATGGTGTTAAACTAATCTTTTCTGCTGATCTGACAAATTATTTCTTGCAATATGAAGCTCCCCAAAAGAGATAATTTGACAATTTTATGCAATAAACTTAACTCTATCTGTAGATTAGCTAGAAAATAAAACAGGAGGTTTTGCATGTTTAATAGGAAAAATAAAAAAGGAACAAGCAACTCACCACAGCTGCAGCTCTCCATAAAAAATGCTTCCAAGAAGATTGCTGAGCAGATCAAGCAAGGGGAAGATTTGCTGCAAGAAAAAATCAGTAATGACAAGAAATTGCATGCGGTTGAGAATCGCTTCAACAAGTGGAATAATGAGAACTTTAACCTGCTAAAAAAGATCTTCAATCTAAAAACAATTGCTGAAGAGTATGCTAGCAGTAATTTATCGGTTGAGGCCTTTTTGATTACCGGGCTGACCCGAGAAGAGAAGATCGCTAAACTGCATAAAAATATCGAGCACAAATGCCAAAAACTGCGTTCGATAAATTCCAGCTTAGAAATTTTTGAGCAGCAAACTAGCAAGGAGAAGATCTATTTTTTGCATGCCACAGATAGCGTATTTACCCGGCAAGTGATGAAGTTTTTGCAAGAGCAGGGCTTTGAGCTTTTGTTGATGAAGCAGTTTTCCCAAGCAGGATCCACCATTTTTGATACGATTCAAACTACCGGAGAGATCTCCAAAGCAGTTATTGTGCTGAATCCTGAGAGCGAATCTTCGCAATATCCCGATCAGAATTTGCTCTTGGAATTGGGGATATTTGTCGGATTATTGGGTCGAGAAAATGTGATAGCGCTGCGCGAATCTGATACAATCGTGCCGGAAGATTATCATGGCTTTCATTATATCAATTCGATCGGCGGTTGGCAACAAGAGCTCAAGAGCAGATTGCAGAGCTAGCTACAAGCAGCGCTTATTGAAAGAAATCGGCAAATTCCAAGCTGAGAAAGCGCTCTAAATTTTCGCTATTTTTATCCTGCAGATAAGCCAGCGCAAAAACTGGATTTTTCAGATGATCCATCTTTTGATAGTGTAAAATATCTCCCAGATATTCCTGAAATTTTTGGTGTTGGGGAGCTTGCTGAGTTAGATCTGCTTCTGCGGAATTGTAAGCCAGGACCCAAGCAAAATTTTGCTCGCTATGTTTTTGCCAGATCTTTGGCCAATCCATGCTTTTGCTGCGAAAAAAAGCAGTGAAGGGATTGATGCCAAAGGCGTGATAGGTAAGATCTGCCAAGCCAAAGCCACCGTAACGCAAAGGATTCATCTCGATCGGTAACAATTTTCCGTCGTAATATTTAAATTCTGCGTGAATGGGGAAATTACAAATTTGCAGATGTGCATTCAATTCTTGAAAAATCGTCTGAATTTGCTGCTTGAATTTAGTATAAATCTGGGAATTGGTATAATATAAGACATGAAAATATTCAGTTTTTAGTGGAAAGGGATGGTAGTAAATATTGATAATTTGAGCTTTTCCTTCCGCATCATAATAGAGATCCACCGCATACTCTTCACCGGGGATATATTGCTCTACGATCAATTCATTTTGCGATAAGACCGCTTCGGAAAAATATTGGCTGTTTATCTCTAGTTCAGAGCTGATCTCACGCGAAATTTTGTCCAGATCACTATCTGAGTCGATCTCTTTGACTGCTGTTCCGAAAAAGCCTTTTACCGGTTTGACCATAAATTTTTGCTGGGCAGGCAATTTTAGCTCTGCCAATTCTGCCAAGGGGATTTTCCGATAAAAAAAGTCGGGGAAGAGCTTGCTGGTAAGCTGGCGAAATCTGTATTTATCTTTTAGGCTATTCACTGCCTCGATAAAGAGCTGGTGATCAGAGCGCGCCAAAACTATCTCCAGAGCTGATTCAGAAGGTACATAGATCAGGTCATCTTCGGTAAATCTTTGATTCGAGTTTGCCAGCTCTTGCTCTGTCAGCACTACGATCTCGGTTCCTGCTTTTGGGATCAGCGGTGAAGTGTAGCCATCGCCGGTAATAATAAAGTGCATAGAATATCTCCTGAATTTTTTTATTGCCACAAAAATGCACTTCCACGAAACGTAAACGAAAAAATTGTTGCAGAGAACTGTAGCTCAGGAAAATTACCATCTATGAAAAAAAATGAGACAAGCAAGATCTGGTTATCAGCATTTTTACTTCTACTGTCTGTAGGATTATCTTCGCATCCCCACGTCTTTATCGAATATTCAGCTCAGCTGATTTTCGATGCTAGCGGCCTCCAGGGTGTGCAGACCGAATGGACCTTTGATGAAATGTTTAGTTGGGAAGTATTGGATATGAACACAGATGGAGATGATATAATTGATGAGGCTGAACAGGCGGAGATCGAAGCCAATGCTTTTTCCTATCTGGCCAATTCAGGATATTTTGCCTATTTTGTAGAAGGAAATCAGCGTTTTCAGGTAAAGAAGGTAGAGAATTTTTCTGCTCGGGTAGAAGCTGGACAGTTGATCTACAGTTTTTATATTCCTTGGCAGATAGAGGCTACATCCGAAACCAAATATCTGAAATTTCTCTTTGATGATGAAGAGTATTTTTGCGCTGTGATTCCCCGCAA
>JAWOEN010000160.1:0-35286 GCA_046482725.1 Cloacimonadales bacterium (SeqCode) | reverse complement strand
GTAAGCCAGGTAGCAAAGGGCATTTGTGGTCCATTATTCAGACCATTTACCGAAGAGCTTGTAAAGCCACTCATCCCGAGCCAGCCACGATAATTGGCAAAAGAGACACCTGAATCTATTTCATTTGCTAAGCTGTTAGCCCAATTACCATCATAGACTTCTACAACTTCATAATCCTCATTGGCAAATTGGATCATATCGGTTAGTTCTTGGCTAACGTCAATCGTAGTTCCACCTGATGAATGTGAAGGGTCACCTATCATCACAGCTCGTTCTATCCAGTCTGAGCCCAGATAGGGTTCTTTTTCATAGGTAAATATTTTGTTTAAGATGGTATACATCTGTTGCATGGTCTCGATTGAGATTCTGCCCAACGAAACATCTGCCAAAATATCATCTCCTTCCAAAGTGATATAGCCATGATCTCCGGGACCAAATTCTCCTGTCCAAGTGGGAATATTAAAGCTTCCTCCCGCATCGCCTACCAAAACAATATATTCCGGGGGATTTTCCCAGTTGTCATAAGCATCTTGGATATAATTTTTGATATTGCTAGTGGTATTGCCGATAACCATGGTATTTACCAAAGTAACTTCAAAACCTTTTTGATGTTTCCAAGCTGCCAATTCTTCTACCGCTGCGGCCAATTCACTATCATTGGGATGAATAAACAGGTAGCTGGGAGTTTGATATTGATCGCGTTCTTGCGCTATCTGATCGTAATTTTCTATGGAAGCTCGGTAAAGGTTTTGGAAAGAGCGCGAAAGCTTGCCTGTTCTCTGTTTGATGTTTTCACCACCACGCCCGCTGGTTTTCACATCCAGAGAGATATCAGTAATGATCTCCAGTTCTCTGCTTTGCGGATTGTAGCGGAAAGGATTGATGGTAACGCTGACCACGCGATAATCACGAAAAATCGCCGGAGTTCCCAAATCTGCTATTTGCTCGGGGAAAATGCGCTCTGAGTTATAATATTCTTGATCAAGCTTGAAGCTTCTGTCCACTGCTTGGCTCTCGCTAACCAAAGCCTGACGCGGATAGATGGTCAGATCGCTGAGAGTTTCGCTCTGATAATCTACAATCTCCAGCTCCACTTCTCCTGAATTGGGGATGGCGATTAGTCTGCTAAATCGGGGTAGATCTGGTACGCCTTCGGTAATTATCTGGCTGGCATTGGGATAGGATATTTTACTATATTCCACTCCATTCTGCTCAATTTTTTCTATTGCATAGCCATCCAAACTGAAATCCAATCTGGTGTTATCCAAAGCTCTACTACTACTCGTTTCAAAAAGGTCGGTCGCGTTATTATCGAGACTGATCCATTCGGCTGATAAACTAATAGAAATCAGCAAGGTCATTATTAATACACTTTTTTTCATTCTTCTTCCTTTCCTATTTTTATTCAGGTTCGACGATCTCAACCTGTACTGTTTTTATATCTTTGTGCACGATCACATCCACATTGGCTGTGCCGGCCTCATCTTGCTCATAGAGCAACACTTCAGCTTTGCCTTCAGCATTAGATAGCAGATCTGCAATCGGCCCGGGAGCATCCGCCGAATTGAAGGCATTTACTTTACCCAGATCAGTTTGAAATCTCACATCAACGTTCTCTGCCGGCCAACCATCTTCATCTACGATAAAAGCTGTGATCATAGATGCTTCCTGAGTTCCACCCGGGGTTATCGTTATTGTATCTTTTTCCACCAATACATTTTCGATCGAATACTCTTCTATCTCCAGCGATCTATCATCGCAGGCTGAAAAGATAAGCACCAGCAGAAAAATTCCCAATAGTAATTTTATACTTTTCATCATTTCTCCTCAGCTTCTATTTGATCAGAAGCATTTTCTTGCTAACTTTCTGAGTCTCTGTTTCGATCTGATAGAAATAGACTCCCGAGCTAGCGGGTCGCGAATTATCATCATGCCCATCCCAGAAAACTTGATGCTTGCCGGCAGATAATTCTGTCTGCATCAGGCGCTTAATCAGGCGTCCTTTGATGTTATAGACATTTATTTTTATCAGCGATGAATTCTGCAGATTAAAATCGATCGTTGTCCCACTTCCACGCTTGCCCGAGATGGCTCGGAAAGGATTGGGATAGTTGCTAACTTTTTCAGGTACCAGAATATTATCAGTGGTAGAGGTGAATGTTTTCACCAACACGCCGGAAAAGGTAGGATTCGATTCTACATCATTTGTATAGCGAGTTTTTACAGCATATCTATACTGGCCGGCTTCTACCGATTGCCAGCTCGGGTCAATATAGACTGTGTCGCTCAAGGCAGATTCTATCAGATCCCAGTTATCGGGATTGTACTGATCTTGATAAGACAATCGATAAAGATTGAAGCCTTCCTGCTCGCGGTTGGGCGAAATATCTTTCTGAGCCTCAGCTCTGCCATACTCGATGCCAAAGGCGCGAATTAGCATATTTTTAGTATAGCCAAATGCTGTCATATTGATCCACTCTTCGCCGGCATCAGTATAATCAGCGATGGCATAATGGCTTTGATTTTGATATTCGTAGGGTGCTCCCACTCCATCGTCCAAAGCGATATCAGTGTATTGCCCCATGGTAGAGATTCCGACGAAAAATCCATTGGGGGCGCTGATTTCGTTGGGCAGCTGGTGGGTATTCCATTGATTATCAATATTGAATATTGTTCCCGAATTGTATAAAAGATCAGTTTGATCCGGCAGACCCTCATCATCCAAGCCAAACAAAAACAGCTTCACTGTTCCATGATTGGCAGTTGCATTGGTAAGATACCAACTGATGCTTTGCAGAACAGAATTTGTTTCATGCTTGGCACCCAAGACTGCGTTGCTATTGGTCATTCCCACCTGATCAACCGGCTCGCCGTCATCATAGCGAAATTCTTTGCCACCGATTCCCGGTGAATTCCAGCTGATGGTAGCAGTAGATTCATCGTCACTCTGTTGAGCTACTACATTGCCTGGAGGAGTTGTGGGCTCCAGCAAAATTATCGAGCCCAGATCAAGATTTTCGCTACCGACAGTAACCTCAGCATTATAATCATGATAATCTTCGTGGCTGACGTTAATCTCGTAGTCCTGATTAGCATATACGTTATGAAAGGTAAATGTACCGCTTTGTCCGGTAGTCACATCATAATCTGCAAAACCCTGCAATTGCACATTGCATCCCGAGAGACCACTATCCAGATCATCGGAGGCATGAACAATACCATTCAGGGTAACAGTAGGCCAACTATTTATTGTGAAATCTTGCTCAGTTGTTTCATCTTGGACGATGGTAGCATCCTGCAGATCATTCTCGTAGCCAAATTTTGCAGCTAAAAAAGTATGCTCGCCTTCGGGAATATCTGGCAAAATATAATAACCTTGATTATCTGTGATTGCCATCAAGCCCAGATCCGGTTGAGATACTTCAGCACCAGCTACAGGATTGCCTGTTTCATCTGTAACAAAGCCTTCCAGATTGCCTTTGGGCCCGGTATAAAATGAAAATACAATATTGGGATATTTCTCGAAAGTGTAGCTATCCTCGTCAGATGGTGGATCATATGGATCGTAAATATCGACATTATCACGTGCATATCTGGTTCGATCTGGATGCTCAGAAAATGATGACTCGTCATGGATAAAATTTGTTTGCATACTGTGGGAAGCTGTCAGCGGATTGTGAACCATCACAACCAGGTTGCCACCATTGTACTGATAGCCGCTATTTAAGACCAACTCGACCCAGCGATCGCTCGAATCTCCAATAAAGTTTGGAGTGCCGCTATAGACTTGCGTCAGCTGATCTGCCGAGATAAAATTTGTACTAAGATCGGCTTGAATGGTTTCTCCCAGCCAGATTGTAATATTTTCATCGTTGATATGTTCATCAAAATTGTATTGATAGTGAAGCGAAGTGATATTGCCCTGATCTATTCCGATTTCGTCCGGAAAGTAGAGCATCTGAGCTAAGCTATTGGCATAGTAAAGGCTGACCGGAGTTCTATTTTCAGAAATCGTGCCGTTACCGACAGATACTTCGATGACACCGGGAGGAAAGATTGTGGTAGAAAAGTTACCTGATTGGTTATTGCCGGTATTTTCGTCATTGGCCAGAGTAACTTTGGCATAAAGGATCACGGTATTGTTTTCTTCTGAAGCTGGAATGTTCCAGGGAACCGAATGCAGACGATTTTCCTCATAAGGCAGAGCTTGGTTGACGTCGATAGAAGCCAGCTCTTCCCCATCGGATTTGTGCAAGGATACAGTATAATCAGAAATAGTGTTGTATCCCATATTGCTGATGGTAATTTGATATACAGCAGTACCACCTACATTGGCGTAGGCTGGTCCGGTGAGGCCGGCGCAAGCCAGATCGTTATCGTAGGTAAAAGTAGAGGGAAAAGTAATATCATCTACCCAACCGGTATCTTGACCACTACTAACACTACCATCTTTGGAATATTCCCAGCGAAAGGTATGAGTTCCGGCCGCAACGTCAAAACTTTCTTCAGTCCAAGCTTGCACCCCGGAGAGCTCTGCCATCTCTTCCTCATCGATATAAAATCTCAGATGATCATAATTACTCTCGCTATCAGTGCTCCACCAGAAGCTGATAGGGCTGGCATCGGTAATTTCCATAGTAACAGAGATACTGGTAGCTTGGCTATGCGAAATCGTGCCGGCTTGGGCACTGTAAAGGCCGCCATGAGCTTCTGCACTGGTCACAGACCAATCAGCATCACCGGAAAATTCCCAAGCGTTGCCGCTAAAATCACCCGATTCAAAATCTTCTGTATTCTGAGCCCAAAGTAGACCCGAGAAGATTATTATCATTAAAAAAGTAAATCTCAATTTCATGATTCCTCCATAAATTTAATTTCTTCAAAATATTTATATAAAAAGTTTTAGATAAAGGTTCACCAACTGCCGACCGGCAATCAGATAAAACAGGGCTGCTGTGATCAAAAAAGGTCCGAAAGGAAAGTGCTTTTTATAATCATGCTGTAGTAATAATAAAACGATCAGCGCCAAAAGCGAAGCTAAAAAAGTGATAGCTAGCACGCCGGCCCAGCCGGCAAAAGTGCCAAGAGCTGCCATCAATTTGATATCACCTCCGCCCAAAGCTTCTATTTTTCTTACTTTTGTATAAAATATGGCAGTTAGCAGAAACAGCATAAAACCAAAAGCACCGCCGAGCGCAGCTTGGACTAAGCCTGCCGTTCCACTCTCTAGCCAACCAAACAAAAGGCCCAAGCCGATCAGGGGCAAAGAAAGCAGATCGGGTATGATTTGCTGTTTAAAATCGATAAAGGCGATAACAATGCCAAAACTTGCAAAAACTATATAGCGAAAAAAGAGCAGAGAAAAGGTAGAATTGGCGACATAAAATATCAAGATAAATAAAAGAGGGGTAAGTAATTCTACCAAAAAGTAAGAAAATGATATTGGTTGCCGGCAACTGCGACATTTGCCGCGTAAAATCAAATAGCTGAGAATCGGGATATTATGATAAGGCTTGATCTTGCTTCCACAATTGGGACAATGTGAGGCCGGCATCAAAGATTCTTTCTGCGGAATCCTTGAAATACAGACATTGAAAAAGCTGCCCAAGACAGCTCCCATTATAAATATGAAAACATAGATTATGATTAATTCTGCCAGCATTTGGTTTAATCTCCAGCTATATTTGATTTAGAAACAGGGGTTTAAAATCGCTTTTTAAACCCCTGTCCTAAGTTCTATCCGATTTTTCTATTTTGCACCGGAACTGATTGCCAGTCCCAAATTGAAAATAGGTAAATAGATAATAACAATGATATAACCCACTACCGCAGCCATGAGAATAATCAACATGGGCTCGATCAGTGAGGTTAGACGGTCGATCACACTATCAACCAATTTTTGATGAAAGCTGGCGCCTTTTGCCAGCAAAGTATCCATGTCTCCCGTATCTTCACCGGTAGCT
Organism: Cloacimonadales bacterium (SeqCode); assembly: GCA_046482725.1. Taxonomy (GTDB): domain Bacteria; phylum Cloacimonadota; class Cloacimonadia; order Cloacimonadales; family TCS61; genus DAOWES01. The sequence goes on along the minus strand of JAWOEN010000160.1, from coordinate 29,323 downwards.
ATTAGCTGCAGCAAAGTAGAGGGGAAAACACCTGTTTTCTTGAAAGCACCTGCCACCGAATAACCTTCTTTCACCCAGTTACGGGCTTTTTGGCAAGCACGCTCGATTGGTGCACTTTGCACTACATGTTCCACCAGCTCCATGGTTTCCATTATCGGCACACCCGAAGCCATCAGAATACTAAAGGTACGAGCAAAATTACTCATAATAGAGTTTTCTTTCAGATAACCAATCACAGGGATTTTCAGCACCATTGAATCCAGCAGATATCTTCCTTTATCGGAAAGATAGAAGAGGAAGAACGCGATGACAATACCAAACAATCCCAAGAAGGTCAGGAAGGCATTTTCACGTACTACGTTACTGATAGCAATCGCTGTGGTGGTTGCCAAGGGTAGATCTGCATTGAAGCTTTCATAAACTCCCGCAAACATAGGAATGATGAAGGCAAACAAGCCCCAGACCACAAAAGCTAAAAAGACCAGAATAAAGACAGGGTAAGCCATTGCTCCCGCTACCTTTCTTTTGGTATCTTCCAGCTTTTCCAGATATTCCGAAAGTTCGTCCAAAACTGTGTGCAAAGTACCTGAAACCTCACCGGCTTTCACCAATGAAATATAAAGAGCATTAAACACACCCGGATGCTGTTCCATTGCTTCCGAAAGACTAAAACCTTTTCTGATATCATCAGAAAGTTTTTTCAGCACTTTGCGGAATTTTTTATTTTTTTCACCTTTTTCCAGATTACTCAGCGATTTCTCAATCGTGAGACCTGCCGAAAACATGGTTGCCATCTGTCGGGTGAAAAATACTAAAACTTTTAATGAAACACCTGTCCTGATTTTGTAGAAAGTGAACATCAGCTTTTCAAATAAAGACATCTTACCACGTGAAACACCATCTTTTTCAGGTTTCACATTGATAATAACGCTGCCTTCTTGGGTAAGCTTATCTACTGCCTCATCCATCGAATTGGCTTTGACAGTTCCTTCTACCCGAACACCTTTGGCATCTTTTACTATATATCGAAATCCAGCCATAAATTTTCCTTATTTATTATATTATGCGGAGCTGCCCTAGCAACCCCGCTTAAATTTTTACTAATCTGAGATTGTTAGCTTGATAACTTCGCTAATGGCAGTCAGACCCTTTTTCATTTTGCCCAAAGCGGCATCATGCAAACTTTGCATACCATTGGCCAGAGCTTTCTCACGGATAATATCCTGATTAGCTTCTCCAAAAACCAGTTTCCTGATCTCGGCATTTAGCTCTAACATCTCAAAAATTCCTGTTCTTCCCTTGAAACCTGTGTTATCACAATGAACGCAACCAGCACCCTTCTTGAAATTAATGCTTTCAGCTTCTTCCTGCTCAATGCCGGCTAATTCCAATTCTTTTTCAGTGGGCTTATAATCTTGCGTACAATGTGTACAAACCTTCCGCATCAGACGCTGTGCCATCACCAGGTTCAGCGATGAAGCTACCAGATAGGGCGCTATACCAATATCGATCAGACGAGTGATCGTGGCAGGAGCGTCGTTGGCGTGCAAGGTGGTAAACACCAAGTGACCTGTTAGAGAAAATTTCACAGCAATATCGGCAGTTTCTTCGTCACGAATCTCACCGATCAAAACAATATCGGGGTCTTGACGCAGGACAGAGCGCAAAGCACTGGCAAAGGTCAAGCCGATCTTTTCGTTTGCTTCGATCTGAGTGATACCATCCAGACGATATTCCACCGGATCTTCCACTGTGATAATATTGTTCTCGATATCCATAATCTCTTTCAAGGCTGCGTGCAGAGTAGTAGATTTACCACTACCGGTAGGACCAGAAACTATGTTGATGCCATAGGGACGAGTAATCCATTTTTTGAACATTGTCAGGTTTTCTTCGGTAAAGCCGAGATTGGTCAGACTAAAACCAAAATCTCCCTTATCCAAAAGACGCATTACCACTTTCTCGCCTGTAACAGTCGGTGTAATCGAGACACGAACATCCACGCTTTTGATCGCAGTTTTCAGTGAGATATGACCATCTTGAGGTAATCTACGTTCAGCGATATTTAGCTTTGACATTACCTTGATGATGGAAACCAAACCGGCATGCATACCGATGGGAGGCGACATTACTTCGCGCAATGCTCCATCCACACGAAAACGAACTCTGGTTTTTTTGGTCAGAGGCTCTATATGAATATCAGTACAATTAGATTTGATAGCTTCTGTGATAATCAGATTTACCAATTTCACAACCGGGGCATCTGCATCTTGCTGCGAATCGATCGAGATCTCATTTTCATCTTCATCCACAGCTACAAAATCAAAATTTCCCACAGCGTCATCTACCTGAGTCGTAGTACGAATGCTCTTGTAGTATTTTTCCAAAGTATCTACCAAGGTAGATTCTCCGATCAAGAGTGGGATGATATTTTTCCCTACCATTTTCTTCAAGCTATCCTGAATCACGACATTCTCGGGATCTGTCATCGCTACAGCGATAGCAAAGCCTTCATCACGAATAGCCATTACTCGGTTTTCTACCGCAAAAGGCTCCGGAATCAGGCTGACGATCTCTTCATCCAGATCCATCAGCTCATTTTCGTGCACTACCTCACACTCCAGCTGAAGCTGGAGTGCAGTAAGTAGTTCTCGCTCTTTCAGATAACCCAGTTTTATCAAGGTCTCACCAATTTTGGCATTGAAGTTCTTCTGCTTCTGCAGAGCTTCTTCCACCTGCTGTTTGTTCACATATCCTTTGTGGACTAAGATCTCTCCAAGTTGTGCAAATTGTGGGTTAAAAGACATCTTCGCTCCTTAGTCTACGTAACGGTATAAGATAACATTGACGTTATTGCTAGTATTGGCTCCGGGAATAGTAACGCTGACATTGGCAGAAGTTGTTCCTGGACCAGCCTGAGAAGGTGGTGGACATTCATACTTGCTGAAACCCCAACCCTTAATTACTCTACCAGCCAAAAAATTTACGTCGTAGGTGATACCTTCATATAGTTCCAAATCATCTCCCAAGCCTTCCAAACCGGGATCATCTAGCTCCGGAGCTGACTGCTCTCTGGGTTCACCCAAGTTTCCTGTAAAATAGAGTAACTGTTTGTTGATTCTATTCTGCTGTCCATCTGTGACGACAACGTGCAATTCTGTTATTTTATCACTGTTATCGCCTTCAATAGTCCAAGCCAAATTCATAGGAATAGCTGTGACTTCTAAAACGGGAAATTGAATCGGTAAAGTGATTGTTTCTGCTGGGAAGTCGATATCTGATACTTCTACCGAAATATTAAAGCTATCATTGGTATGTGTACCATCATAGTTGAGGAAAGTGAAGGCAGCACCGGCCAAAGTATCGCCAGAAGCATTTTCATTTCCCACATAGCTATATTGTGTTTCCAGAGAAGCATAGCTGATGTCATCTTCGATCTTGAAGAAGACAGTAGTACCATCTCCAACCGGATTGCCATAAGCATCATTGATCAAGGCAGCAACCTGAACTTTCCAGCTACCTGCGCCCATATCAGCTGCACTATTGTGACCCGGCATGATAAATTCTACTGTCTCGGGAGGTCCGGCTTGCACGACAATATTGTTTTTAGTTGCTTGAATCATTTGGCCTGAAGTATTGGTAGCAAAGGCTTTGATACTTCCTCCGCCAGAATCTTGGCCAGAAGAGATAGATACAGTTGCAATTCCATTTTGTGACATCACGCTTACAGTATCAGGAAATGTCACCTCATCATTCATGGTTAGTCCCTCTGGACCACTGACAATTATAAAGCTAATCTCTTTAGGCTGCGTTATCAATTCACCCTGATAATCATAGACATGCACGTTGAGGTCGGCAGACTCGGTGCCACCAGTTTCTGCTACCTGCAAAGCAATTGGATTTACGTCAAATCTTAAGGATCTGATCTCTGGATAATTAGCATTTCCAATAGTGATTTCTTCGCTTTTGGAAACTCCACTATCTTTATCATTTACATAAGCATCAATTGTAACAACATTTGCTGTATCAATCGAGCTATAGTCAAATTCTACTTTAGCTACGCCCGAGCTATCTGTATAAACAGAGGAAGGATTCAAGCTTCCAGCAGAAGATCTGAATAACACCTTGGTATTGGTTACGCCAAAACCGTCATCATCTTTGAGGATAGCTCTGACAAATACTGACAGAGTGTCTCCTACTTCCACTTCGTTGGGGCTAATTGTCAAACTAGCGATATTGATATCATCCAAAGCCAGTGAACGATCATCACAGCCAGAAAATACTATCAAAGAAAATAGCATTGTCGCTGCAATAAGTAATAATAATCTTTTCTTCATTTTCTCCTCCGGGTTACTCTTGTTCATCAATCTTTTCTTCATCTGTCTTTATCTCGATCAGACTACGCTCTAAACGTGAATCGATATTATACTCGATATCTTCATCTTGGAAGGTAACAACTCTGGGGGTAATTTCGATAATTAAATCTGTAGTTTCCAGAACTTCATATTTATGGGTAAACAGTTTGCCGATAAAGGGAATTCTGCTGAGGAAAGGAACTCTGCTCACCTGATTGTTGAGCGAAGAATTCAGCAAACCACCCACAACAATTTTCTTACCATCGGGAACTGTGATAGTAGAGGTGATCTTTCTTACTTTGGTTCTGGGAACATATCCACCCACCAATTCGATCACAGAGCTTACTTCGGGCTCCAGAACTGTAGTAATCTGACCATTTCTGTTGATAGTAGGTCTTACTTTCAGCTTGATGCCGACTTCTTCTCTTTCTACCTGAATATTTCTTTCATTATCTTCCACTACGAAAGGCACAACTTCACCGATATGAATCATAGCTTCTTCACCATTTTTGGCAGTGATGCGAGTATTGGTGAGCAATTGAGCTGCATTGTTTTCCATCAGCCAATCCAAGGTGATATCAAAAGCTGTCAGTTGACGACTAAATTTACCAACATCAGAAAAGTCATCCATTTTTTGGAAATACTGATCTTCGGGCAGTTGGCCCAAAGTAGTCAGTTGACCATGAGGCTTGTTGCCGGTAGCATCATCATAATTGTAAGGCAGACCGATTCCGTTAGCATTGACAGGATCTTCAGCCAAAATAGTAGTCAATTGACTAATTCTAGACCAATCTACGCCAAGTTTTTCAGCTTCATTTATAGAGATCTCAATCAAGCGAGCTTGAATTTCGATCTGTTTTTGCGGAACATCAATCTCTTCCAATTTCTTACTGATTTCAGAAAAAGTATTGGGGTTTGCTCTGATGAGCAATGAGTTTTGACCGTCGATTACAGTAATCTCGCCTGGCATAATTTCCAAGGCGCTCTTCAGTTTGGCGGCGTCTACATAGTTCAGTTCTACTACATAAGCTCTTTCGCCAATCTCTTCTTCGATTCTGTTTTTTTGTCCAACCAAGAAAGTTCTGTCACCGATCAAACGATACGAGAGGCCGATAGATTTTACGACCAAAGACAAAGCTTGCTCGATCGGAACATCTTCCAGGTGGATAGTTATCTTCTTTTCAGAAGCTTGTTGTTTCTCATCACTTTCTGTTTCCATTGCCAGCACGATATTACAATCGCTAAGTTTAGCCATTGTTGAAATAATATGTGATACTGCTGCATCCTTCGCGTCAATGCTGATTTTCTTATTCAGTGGATCTGTTTCTGAAGCGAAAACAGAGCTAGCGATAAATAAAACCAAGATTAGCGAAGCTACAAATCTCTTTAAATTAAAATTCATTATATAATTCTCCTTCTCTACCAATTTGGTACGTGATTTTGTTTTTTACTGCTATTATTAATGGCTTCAGGTTTAGGTGGCAATTCTGTAACCTGCAAAAAACCGGTAGTTCCGCGATAGGTATATTCTATCTTGCCACTACTGATTTTCTCGATCTTTCTGCCCATAAACGTTTCGCCAACTTTATACATTTTGCTTTCACCCTGATGCGCTATTGAGGCCAATTTATCGCCATCAGCCGGGATGACAGTAGATTCCAAGCGAATCAGTTTTTCCACTTCTTCCCGCCACTGCTTTTCCAGATCCTGCATTGTCTTCACGATGAGATTTTGCTCGAGTGGATCTTTGGTCACGGTAAATTGAAAAGACTTGCGATCTTTGATAGAAAGCTCAATATCCTGAATCTGATTGAGCAGGGTTTCTCCCAAAGCCAGACTTTTGTATTCAGATTCGTTGGGAATCTGATCTACTTGCTGGTATGTATAGTAATTTTTCATTCCGAAAGCTAGCAGTAAAAGGACTGCAATGGTTATCACAAAATCTTTGATATATTTGTTTTCCATTATGCCTCCTTCACTATCTTCACTGTGGTTAACAGCATGGTTACACGATATCTGGTTTCAGCTAGCTGATCTGATTTTTGATTACTGGTAACAGGATTCACACTGAGTGTATTTACTTCCATAATGTTATCAAAGCCTTCCAGTTGAGCCAGGAAATTTCCCAGCTGTACAAATGTACAATTTAGTTCCAAAGTGTACTGCTGCTCGACATAATGTCGATCAACTCCACTTACCACTTTGGGAACCAGATTATCGACGGTTATCTCATTTTTGTCAGCCAAATCTGCCAATCTTTTGACAAAAGCATTGATCTCTTCCGAGCTATATTCACGCTCTTCAGTGATGCTGGCCAAGATCACTTTCGAAACCTCAGATAGCTGATCATTCAACACTTTGGCACTGTTCAGCTTTTCTTGTTCTTCTTTTATTCTACGATCATAAGCATTGATTCTTCTAGATTTACTGTTGATGATATCAGAACCATAATAGAAAAAAGCACCTGCTATGACAGCCATTATGAGTAAAAGAGTTATGTATTTATTCTTCATATTCTACCTCTTTTTCCCTGATCTTCTATCTTAGCATCGATCTGAAAACGCAAAATCTGGACATCTTTCTCGTAGTCTGTAGTAGATTTTACAAATTGGATATCGGGGAAATCTTCACTAATCTGTTTATTAGCTTTCAAATCACCAATAAAGCTATCGATCAGATCAAACTCTTTCACATCTTTATCCAATTTGGTTATCCCGAATAAACTCAGTTTGCCACTTTTATAAGAAAAATGGGTAATCGCTATTTTATCGGTTGTTTTTTCAGAAAGTGCTACCAGTTTTTTTGCCCAGAAAATTCTGTTTGAACTGACTTCGGCAATGCGATTTAGATCGCTGGAAGAAAGATATTCTCCACTAACCTGATAGGACTTGATCTCTTGCTTGATATCTTTCAGCAGATCTGCACGATTCTCGATTTTTTTATTCATCAAAGAAACGTTATAGAAAAGAAAGCCAATCATCACTGCCGTGATTACAGAAAATGTAACTGTCAGATTGATAAAAGTTTTCTTTTGGCGCTCAGCCTGCTGCTTCATCTCACCATATTTGTTTAGGTTTATTTTATAATAAAATTGACTCATTTAAACTCCCTTATTCCTTCCGCATAGCCAAACCCACTGCTACAGAGAACTGTGGATCAGATATGTCGTTGGAATTTCCTGATGTTTCAATACTGGTAAACGGATTGAATACTTCGGTTGGAATATTGAGTTGCTCGTTGATATATTCGGCCAAACCTATGGTTTTGGCAGCTCCACCCATCAAGACAACTTTACGGAAATCGCTGTTACTAGCTTCTTTCACATAAAATCTCAGGGAGCGCTTTACTTCCATAGCAATCTGCTCGGCCGGAGTTTTATCAGAGATGTCCAGAGTAAGCAAGGAGCTTCCTTGCACTTCTTGTTTCAGTTCGGCCAGACCATGCTCTATTTTCAGCTTTTCTGCTTCTTCAAAAGATATCTTATTCTTCTTGGCAATATCTTTGGAGATATGAAATCCACCGTAACTAATATCACGGGCAAAGAATTTTGTCGCAGGACCGCAAATTACCATATTGGTTTTATAAGCTCCAATATTCAATAAAATGTAGACACCATCGTCCAAAGCGTTATTCAAAAAGAAGCTATTGGCAACAGCCAAAGATTCCATGTCTACAAAGCCTGCTTCCAAGCCTGCATTGCGCAGGATAGCACTATGCTGCTTCAGCATGGTCTTGGTTGTCGCGGCCAGTAGCACATTCATATTATTGGTTTTCTCTTCCACGTTCACCACTTGGAAGTCCAATAGCATTTCTGCTCCACCAATCGGTAGATGCTTTTTCGCTTCGAAAAATAGCGCTGATTCCAATTCTTCATCCGGCAAGAAGATTGTCTTGATCTGCTTGATACTTGTTTCGTCGCCGCCTATTGAGGAAACCAAATGTTTCACTTTCTTAGGACTAATTTTCATCGACTTCAACATTCCGGATAAAATCGGCGCAAATCTGTCGGGTGACAGGTCGGAAAGACTCGATTCGTGTCCTTCTGGTATTGTCGACCTTGCCTCGTAATTCAAAAGCTTAAAGCCGTGATGTTGCTTTTTCAAATGGACCATCTTAATACTATGGTTACCAATGTCCAAGCCTATCGACTCTTTAAACTTTTTAACTTTCTTTTTCGCCATATTACCTCTCGTTTTTATTTTACTTTCTTATTTAGATAAAATCGGGTTTTAGGGATTATCTTTATCAATTTCCTACGTTCTTAAAATACCAGGTCTGTTCGGTAAATGAGGTTACATCATCTGTACCCCAGCCTCGATAGATCTGAGGATAGTCAGGTGGCTGCTCGAATAAGAAACGTCGGTCATAATAGTACTCTTTATCAAAACCGGTGGGATCATGCAGTCTACCGTAGTGATAATCATTAGGATCCGTATCAGCTGGATTGGGGTGATTATAAGGATCTGAGCCTGACCTACGCATAAAGCCACGCCTTCTTTGGGCTATCGCTCCATAGATAGTAGCATAACGACCTTCAAACCACATATTGTTAGCCACAGTTTCAGCTGTTTCCGGCCAGACAGGATTATACCAAGGCCAATCTGTTCCATCAGGTCTGACATAATTCGGACCTGTATTGGGGAAAGCATCAGCATAGGCAGCAGGAGCTTGCGAAGAATCGTAAGGAAAACCTACCAAATTAAAAGGATAAGGTCCACCATAACCATTACTTTGCATGTTAAACACATCCAGATCTCCAACAAAGGGATTAGGTGGATAGATATAACGATGCAAATCTACATATTGATAGAGAGTATCGGGATTGTTAAAATCAAACTCTAGAAAGGCTTGAAATGCCACTCCTGTTCCCGGTGGGGGGCCATCGCCCACAACCAGAGCATCATCTTCATCAAAGATTTCGTAGCTGTGCTCTACCTCACTACCTTCGGCGCCTGCTATATAGTAGACCTCCAAGATATCTCCATTCTCAAGAAAAAATGAAAATTCTGTTTCATCGTCCTCACAAGAGAGATCATCTTCCCAGAGCTCACCATTCTTATGCAATTCCAAGGAAGCACCTTCCCAACCATTACCTTCAGTGTCATACATCTTCAAGGTAAATTCTTCCACCAAATAAGGGCTGACGCCTCTAAAATTTGGGGTAGAGCCGGCCGGATGATGATATTGGAAGGTAAATATGCCATCGTGATGACAAACCATCTCTCCATGTAGATCTTCATCGCCTTCGCCAATAGCAGCATAAGCGCCATAGAGCACAATGCCTTCTGCATTATTATCCTGAAAATCTACAGCTCCCATACTTTCTTGGCGGAATTTGTAGGAAATCAATATTTTCTCTTCAGAGACCAAACCAAAAAAGTCAGTCTGATTGACAGCATTTAAATCATATTCTGCTTCACCTTCGTCAGACATACCGGTAAAACCGTCGGGGTGATCTCCCACCTCAGTATTAGCATAGGTAATATTTCCCACTGTATAGACAGTATCGGAAGCGCCCCAGGTTTGTTTGCCTGCAACCTCTCCTTGAATATGCAATTTGCCAGCACAATAGACCGAGTTATTATTAACAAAGCCAGAATTGGTCGACCAAAGCGTATCAAAAATAGCAATAGAATTTGTATAGATCAAGTCACTATCCTCAAACCAATTGCCGCCGTCAGCGATGGTCTGAGCTGCTTGCACTGCATCTAGCGGATGCCAGCTATAGACTTCAAACTGTTTGACATCTACCAGCTCAATTTCTCCCATCTCTACAGTATAGCTAGAACCATTCATATTTACATATGCTACATCATAAGCAGTTGGCATCAAAGGATCACCATTGGCTCGGATATCATCCATAGTAGCAGAAAAAGTAATGGGGGCTACTTCTTCAGCATAATCCTTGCGGAAGATATCATCTATAGGTGCACCGGAACCAATAAGTGCCTCTCCCGAGGGATAGCGTCGGAAAATTCCGGCCGTGGTAACAGTCTCATAAAAAATTGGCCAACCAGTCTCACCGCCACCGGCATTCTGGATCCAGATATCGTCGTTACTATGCACTTTACCGTAGAGTACATCTTGTCCCCAGAATTTTACCGCAGCCGCTTCTGTGCCACCATCAGCATTTTCCGATTCTTCTACATCGGTAAAATATTGAAACTCCGCCAAAGATTCGTGCTGCATCAACTTTTCTGATAATCTCTCGACTGGAGATTTATAGGAGGGAGCATAAGATCTACCACGGCGTGCTGTAATATGCGAACGTACAGAAACAACCTGCTTGGCTGCATAGCCCATATAGTTAGAGACAATAATGTTTTCTTTGGAGTTATTGATCTTGTAAGTTGTTACTCTTTCATTATTGCCATTGATAATTTCTACTGTACGATCGGGCAAGGGTCTGTGTTCGCTATACTCTACCGCAATATGAGTTCTGCCGGCTTCCGAGCGTAAAAGCAGCTCTTGCTGCACAGCATCTTGCTGATATTCCAAAGCCAAGGAATCGGCTCTGATCAATTCGACCAATGAGACACTGGAAGCGAGCGTTACACCAACTACGATGATAGCTACCACCATTGTCATGGCTGCTCCGCGCTCATTTTTCAAATTCAGTTTATTTAGAAGAAGTTCTTTTATATTTTTCATTTTCACCTCTCCTAACCTTTGGTATTTGCCACAAAAACAGAAGTTTCAAACTCTACTGATTTTGTATTTAGTTTTTTATCTTCTTCAGGATTTTGGCCCATCTCCTTTTCACGGAAACGTACTTCACCTTGAAGATTTATTTTTATCATTATCGGACCGTTAGTAGAACTCTTGGTTACTGTAAATACGTTATTAGGATTGGTAATCTTAAATTGTAATTCGCGTCCTATCTTACGGTTGCTGCTGGGAAATATCTGAGTTTCCTGGAAAGCACTAAGTCCATATCTACCACTGACCGACATCCTACCTTCCGAATCAACGAAATAAGTAGTGCGGTAAGCATCAGGCAAGCCTTCGGTAATTACTACCGGGCGCAAAGTTATTGCATTGCGATTGCCAGCTACCTCTACCCGATTGGCAGTCATCAGTCCAATCAAGCCGTCATCAGCTTCGATACCTTCTTCTACATAGCCATGTCGAATCATGTCTACCACAGAATAAAGCTCGTCTTGCAACTGAATGTAGAGCCGAGTTTCATTGTAAGTAGAGACAAAATTAGCCACAGCCATCGTCATTATCACAAAAACCAAAACAGTTAAAGGTAAAGCTGCTATCAATTCAACCAGGGAAATACCTTTTTGATTTTTTAGCATTATTCACCTCCGCCTGAATACTTGCGAAAATAATCTTCCCGCAAGACTATTGATCTTTCTGAATTGTCTTCACTGCTACTGCCAAAGGCAAAGCGGGGACCTTCTGTCCAAGTAACCTCTATCGTAACCTTATCATAGATACAAAAGGGCGCCACGTTCATGTCGGGCTGCCCATAAACTACCCGTGGATTTTGGATGGTCGCCACCAACTGGTTGCCATCACGCTCATCCATGATAAATTCGCCTGCCAAAAAAGGGATATGGGTAACATCTACCGGACCCTGATTGGAACGATTGAATAGCTTGATCTTTTCCAAAGCTTCTGAAGCCTTCAGAACAGCTACTCTGCTATGATAATTTTCTTGTGCTTTTTGCCGCACATAAAAACTAGTTACGAAAAGCCCTGCAATGGCAACACTTGCAATAAGTAGCGTTGCCAATACATGGATGATCCCAAAGCCAGCTTCGGAATCTAGTCTATTTTTTAACATTAAAATGCCGTCCCTGTTATAAACATCTTCGGATTGTCTGCTACTTGCTCAGCAACAGTACGATCCAAAAGACCATTCATGACATGGTTATACAAAGATTGATCAATCGACTGCATTCCCTCTTTGGTTCCCGCCTGAATTACAGAAGGGATCTGATATGTTTTCTCTTCACGTATCAGGTTTTTAACCGCAGAGTTGGCAATCATAATTTCCAAAGCAGGAATTCGTCCTTCGATATCTTTTCTGGGTAAGAGCTTTTGAGCTACTACAGCTCGCAAAGACTCAGAAAGCATCGATCTAACTTGTGCCTGCTGCTCACGTGGGAACATATCGATAATTCTATCGATAGATTTTGTGGCGCTACTAGTATGAAGAGTAGCCAATACCAGGTGACCAGTTTCGGCAGCAGTTAGCGCCAAACTCACAGTCTCCAAGTCACGCATCTCACCTACCAAGATCACATCCGGGTCTTCACGCAGTGCAGAACGCAAAGCTGCGGTAAATGACCAGGAATCGTGCCCGATCTCGCGCTGATTCAGTAAAGAATTTTTACTGCCATGCACAAACTCGATCGGATCTTCAATCGTAAGAATATGACAATGTCTGGAATCATTGATATGATCGATCATTGTAGCCAAAGTCGTAGATTTTCCGCTACCGGTAGGACCTGTCACCAAAATCAAGCCATTTTCTTTCATGGCGAGGCGACTCAGTATTTCCGGCAGATTTAATTCATCGAAACTTAATATCTGATTGGGAATCAGACGAAAAGCTACACCCATTCCGTTAATTTGGTGAAAAGCATTAACACGGAAACGAGTATTATCATCCAACTTGGTCGAGAAGTCAATTTCTAGCTTCTCTTCAAAGATTGCGATTTGAGAATCATTCATAGTACTATAAATGAGCCCTTTCACATCTTCAGGTGTTGATTTCGGCAAATTCAATTTTTTCATCTGACCGTGGACACGCACCATCGGTGTGGATCCTGCACTAATATGCAAGTCAGATGCATTGGCTTCTGCCGTAAATTCAAGTAATTCTCGTATAGTCAAAAAAACACCTCCGGTTATTAATCAATAATTTCCTCTGATTCTTCTTCTTCGTCTACTCCATAGCCATGGTATTCAGCTGTTTCTACATCATACCATACTTGTTTGCCTTCGCCACCGGGGAATTCACTGGTGGAAGTAGCCATATAAGTTCTTGGTGGGTTTCCGATTGCCTCAAATTCCCAGTTCAACTCCGTACGTCTTCCCAATTTTGCATCTTTCAGTGCATCTTCGATTGTGTAGTTCTCAGTAGATCCAAATGTTTGGTACTGAATTCTGTAAGAACTTCTAATAGCTGCGATTGCTGACTGGGCCTCGGTTGCTCTTGCCTGAGTTACATAACTCATATAGATAGGGACAGCGATCGCTGCCAAGATGGCAATAATTACCACCACTACCAATAATTCCACAAGACTAAATCCTTTTTGACTTCTTAAGTTTTTCAACATTACGTTTTCCTCCTTGGTTTATGAAAAAACTAATTTTCCATTAATTTTGCAATTCTTGTTCCGAAACCTAAAACCAAGCCTTATATCTGCAAGTTATTTTTTAGGTTTGTAACTGCCTGCTAATCGTTATTTTTATCTCGACCACCTGTAAAACTGCTTCAAAACTATTTTTAGAAAGTTTTGCCTTCATTAATTCAGGGGCAAGAACTGTTTTTATTTTTGTCTGAGGTCTTACAAAAAAAAAATTACTGCTGAAACTTTGGGCATTGTCAGAAATGATAATTTTACTTGTTAGTTATTTTTGAGAGCGATTCAACACGAAGTTTACAAAATTGTTATTTCTGTTTACGAATAAAAACAAAACTATTTTCCGCAGAGTTTGAGATTAGGAATTATTGCACTAGTTAGTTGAGATAATTTTATCCGTATTGTATAATATTTACCCTGTCACTGCTGAGCAGGACAGGCGAAAACCTTTCTGGTTTCTTACAGAAGCTTCATATAGGCCAATAGCGGTATCGAACGATACCGCTATTGTTAAAACCGTGTATTTATTTCACTACTTTATAATCATCATCTTGTGAGTCGAGCTGAATCTGCCCGAGGCTACCCGATAGAAATAAATTCCACTACCAACTGCCTTGCCATTGCCATCATCTCCCGACCAATTTACCTGGTAAGTGCCACTGCGGTTGGGTTCAACCGCAAGCCGATAATTTTTCACAACCTGTCCCTTCAAATTGAAGATGGTGACTTTTGCTGCATCACTTTCTGGTTGCGGCAGAGTAAATTCGATAGTAGTTCCACCTTGGCGGCTGCCGGGACGTCCAGGGACAAAAGGATTGGGATAATTACGGGCCTGATAATCGGGCACCTCTACGGCAAAATCATCGCTTGCGGTCTGCAAATGCGAACCAAAACGAAGATCATCAAGATACCAGCCCTCGAAAGTTTGCATATTGGCCGAGCCAAAAACAAACCTGATAATCGCAGAGCCGCTGTAGGCAGAGAGATCAAATTCTTCTTGGCGCCAATCAAAATGACCCGAGAAAAATTCTGTGTCTGCAGCAAAAGGTGAGCTGGGCAAATTCAGTAAGCTATTGGGATATCCGTCCACTGGATAGATTTGCTCAAATTCAGCACCATCTACCGAAATCTCCAGCAAACCCCCATCCCAAGAAACCTCATTGAACTGATGCCCCACATTCATCTTATGCCAAAAACGCAAAAATGAACCGCTGTCGAGCTGAATTTCGGGCGTATACAAAGCACCGTGTTGCAAGTTATGATAGGTATCAGCATTACTGCTGCCAAATTTGTAAGCCTGCTCACCATCGAGAGTAACATTTGCCTGGGAGGAAAGATGCCACTGATTGCCATAGCCTTCGGTTAGTGCTTCACTTTCCCAAGCAGGAACTGCTTCAAAGTCGTATAGTAAAACTCCGATCAAAATCGAGCTTTCGCTGACAAAGGTAAGTTCTGCCAAATCAGATTGAATATATTGCAGCGGCAGATAAGTGTCGATCGGGAAGTCAGCATCCAGAGATATCTGAAAAGCTTGCTCTGAACTATATATTGCGCCCGGTGCCAACTGCTCAATACTTTCTGCACCGACAATTGTAGCGAGCTCATTCTCGCTACTAAGAGCGGTATTGACCTGATAAGCATAGCCGCTGCCGATATTTTGCAGATCAAAATATATCTGGCCGCTTGTGCCTGGAGAGAAGATCTGATTGGGGTTGTCTACTGCCAATTGATAATTTGTTTGTACTAAATTGGCAGCACGGGCTAGAAACTCTATCTGGCTTGTCCACTGCTGCTCACCATTATCTACCTCGATCTGTAAGCCAATCATCGTACTATCAGCGATACCTTCCAACAAGCTGATGCTAAAGGCAGATTCAAGCAAATTCTGCATACCGGCAGCTAGCCCAGAGCTGGTAGCACTAGCTTGCAAAATTTCGACCCGATCATCTGTAGAGATAAGATTTAGCTCTAGCTCACCGGAATCTTCCGAGCCAATATTACTAATTTGGATGTTTAGATCCAACAAATCTAAAGATTGCCAGGAACCATCGATATAATCACCCTGCTCGCTGATCGAGCTGAGCTCTGATTTGATATAAGCACCTTCTGGCTCTACAAATATTTCTGCTATATAAGGACGGTGATTGTGAGCTGAAATTGTCAACACAGCTTCTCCGATATTTTCCAAAACATCTAGCTCCAATAAGACTTCCCCAGATTGGACATAACCTCTGCTGATAATTTCGTTTTGATAGACCAAAGTAGCCAAAGCGCCTTCAGCCTCAGATTCCACCAGAAATTCTTCTGTACCAAAAGTAATAATTGGTTCATGAGTAGCGACAATATCTTGCGGTTGCTGAGTGTACATACGCATGGCAGGATCTCCAAAATAGGAAAATTCCTCAATAGTAGTTAATAAAACATCATCGCCCCAAGTATAATTTGCCATCAAATATTCTATGCCATAATTCAGCACATCACCCATCCGATGCAAACCTGCATGCGCCGGATAATCTGCTCCTGTCCAACTGAGAAATTCAGGCCAAATAGCATTTAACATGCCCCAAACCAGTCGGTCGTTATTGCCCGAATAGCTAACCCGGGTTGCAGCAAAAACTCCCACGCTACCAGCGCTATTATGTCGCAGCCAAGCTTCGGTGAAGCTTTCGGAGTTGAAAGAAGTTCCACAACTAGTAGCATCTGTTTCATTGTCAAACCAGCCGGTCTCACAATTTATCGACCAGACAATTGGTGGCAAATTTATATTAGAAAGTTGCGCTACATTATTTACATCAAAATAGGGATCTCCCCAACCTTGGCGCCAGCCATGATCGCGGTGCAATAGCATAAATTTCCCAGCGTTGACTGAATTGATAATATCAGTGTAATTGCCATCCCAGGCAAAAGAGGGACGCCTCAATTCCAGAGGCAAAGGCTCTGCCGCTTCATCATTTTCAAAAACATAAGGTCCATCGTTCCAATAGAGAGGATCGGTGGAATTTTGCGTCACATATATTCTTTCGACCTGATAATCATTTTGCTGCTGCAAAAAATTGCGAAAATCTTCAGCTGTTTTGGCAAAGCGTCTTTCTGCAATGCCATTGCCACCATCTTGCTCCTGAAAATAAGCAGCTGCGATGGCGTCTTGGTAAAATGAAGCTTGAGCGGGAGGATTTTTTTCATAGCGAATAATCCGGGCAACAATGCTATCAGCTTCCGCAACTGTATCGATCGGAATTCTGCCAAAAGCCATATCTGCCAATAAATCGTCTTGCAGATCTGCGTAATAGAGGTCGGAAGCTGTATAGCCCTGATCTCCGTCTGAGTAAGGATGCTCATTCCGATAATGGGTTGGGATAAATTCAGCATCGCCCAATAAAAGTAGATAGCTGGGATTAATCTCCCAGGTTGCACAGCTATTATCGATATAATTCTCGATCGCCTCTGCTGTATTGCCGATCTCGTCTGTTGTCAGCACCAAAGTTTTCAGGCCCAGCTGCTTTTTCCAATTCGCCAAATTTTCTGCCGCTGCCGCAAATTCCGCAGCGGTAATTATCAACATCTCATATCCGCTCTGACGCTCTAAGTGGCGATTATTGGTTTGAGGATCGATAATATTTGCATTCAAAGTAGAGGCAAATTTGTTCGAAACAATATTTTTATCTCCGCCCTGAAAAGTTATCTGCACTTGCAAATTTGGATAAAATTTTAACACTTTTGTCTGAGGGTTGTATTGATAAGGTGATATTTTGAGCAAGGCGTATTCTTGATTATCTTTGATAACTCTTCTTTCAATTCTTACAATTTCCTCAGGGAAAAAAGAGTTGGCAGAGTAGATCTGTTTATCAAGTGTAAAGGGTGGATTTTCAGCAGCTGCCTGATCGCGGCGTTGCGGTTGCACCGGAGCTAATAAGATATTTTCCGTTAAAACCGGCTCTGATCTTTGCCAGGCCAGATCTATGCGGGCACCGTTGGGCACAACAATCCATCTACCACTTTGAGGTAAATCCGGTTGGCCGGGTAGTAGCTTTCCGCTTCCGGGTAAAATATTGCTGTAGGCTTGTTGATCGGGATATACTCTTTCTGACAATACAAAATCGCTGCTGCTAACTTCCAGCTGTAATTGCTGGGGACTTGAATCTTTTACGACAACGCGTGTTTCTGCTTTTAGCACATTTGCAAAAAGGGCTAAGACCAGTAAAACATAGGCAATAATTTGGTTATTTTTTTTCATTTTTTTCCTTTCCTAGCAAATTCAAAATTTCTTATCCTTTCGTCAAATCAATTTTTTTTGCTCTTCCCAAAACAAACTGTTCCGATCAAGCCAAAATGATCCTACAAAAACAGTAAAAAAATTTTGCAATAGCCGGCCTACAAATCGTAATTGTAAACCGAATAATCTTCATCTGCAACAAGCGCAATAATCTTTGAAAAATGTGCATTTTATACACAAGTAAATTTTAAGCTGCCAAGACTTTTTTTTGTTTGACACTTCACCTGCTGTAAATATTGTTTTCTTAGATTAAATGTCTGGTAAACAACAAATAAGAGGTAAATATGTCGCCACAAAAAAAGAAGATCTTGATAGTAGAAGACGAACTGATAATAGCCAATGATATTCGGGGCTATCTGACTGAGGAAAATTTTGATATCACATCTGTAGTATTGACCGGTAAAGATGCAATAGCAGAAGTAAAAAAGCAGCAACCGGATTTGGTGATAATGGATATCTTGTTGCACGGGGAGATGAATGGCATCGAGGCGGCAGAAGCTATCGTAAAACTAAAGCCCATCCCCATCGTATTTGTTTCGGCTTATTCTCATGAAGAGATCGTGCATAAAATCTTATCTGATGTCAACTATGAATATGTGCTAAAACCGTTTCAGTCTTATGAACTAATCAGCAAAATAAATCTAGTGCTGCAGAATGTAGAAGATTAGCTCTCTTTGCCCATGAGTAGATTGATGCGATTTAATAATTCATAATTATCAAAGGGCTTGGTGACATAATCGTTTGCACCATACTCTACTGCTTTGTTCCGGCTGCTGATGCTGCTATAAGCAGTCAAAAGAATTACTTTTGCCTCAGGATTGTTCTCTTTTATTCTTTTCAACATCTCCAAACCGTTTAACTTCGGCAAGCGAATATCAAGCAAGATCAAATCGGGCTTGAGCCGACTTAATATCTCGAAGGCTATTTCACTATCCTGAGCCAGATCTACCTTAAATCCATTCGTAACCAACAGATTTGTCAGCAAAGTTCTCATATCTTCATTATCGTCTACTACCAAAATCGATCTCATCTTCCCTCCTTGCACATTCACAAAAATTGTGCATTATTTATACAGTGGCATAAACTTCTGCTTGTTTTATTCAAAAGCCAGAAAATCTATTACTTAGTTCAATCCATAAATTTCCAATTTACGATATAAAGTTTTTCGGTTTAGGCTCAGCATTTCTGCTGCTCGAGATTTGTTACCATTTACCAATCTTAGAGCTTGGCGGATCAACTCTTTTTCTGTTTCCATAATTATCGAATTGAAAGATCTTCCCTGATCTAGGGCCAACTGCAAATCCGGCTGGCATTTTTCACCAACTTCTTCAAATGAAATACAATCGATCTCGATCAACTCTCCACTAGTCATCAAGGCAGCACGCTTGATCATATGCTTCATTTCCCGCACATTTCCCGGCCAATGATAATTGGTAAAATGTTCCGCAACTTCAGGCTCAAAACCTTCGATCGATTTTCCCAGTTCAGTATTTGCTTCAAAGAGAAAATGTTCTGCCAAAGGTAAGATATCTTCCTGCCGTGATTTTAGTTCAGGAAGGATAATTTGAAACTCATTGAGGCGATGAAACAGATCATCTCGAAATTCACCTTGTTTGATTGTTTCAGAGAAACTGAGATTGGAAGTTACAATAATTCTGACATCGACATCGATCAGTTCTTTGCCCCCCAGGGGAAGAATTTTTCTCTCTTCTAAGGCTCTCAGAAGCTTGGCTTGCCCTTCAATAGAGAGGTTTGTAATCTCATCTAAAAGCATTGTGCCGCCATCAGCTTCTAGGAATTTTCCCTGCTTACTCTTTTCTGCTCCGGTAAAAGCACCTGCTTCATATCCAAAGAGCTCACTCTCTACCAAGGTCGGCGGAATAGCCCCACAATCTACCGCCACAAATGGTTTCTCACTTCGCTCACTTTTTTGGTGAATTAATCTGGCAATCACCTCTTTACCGGTGCCGCTCTTGCCTTGCAAAATCACACTCATCTTGGTTGGAGCTATCAATTCCACCTTGCGTAAAACATCTTTTATCGTTTTACTCTCTCCCATAAACTCAGGTTGATTCTCTTTTTCCCGCAATTTACGACGCAGACAGCTTACTTCCCGAGTCAAAGATTCTGTCCTGAGTGCTTTCTGAATAATCAGCAGCAATTCATCATTATCAAAAGGTTTGGTAATATAATCATAAGCTCCCATTTTCATGGCAATTACGGCATCCTTCACATCTGCAAAAGCTGTCATCATAATGACCAAAATCCCCGGATACAATGTTTGCACTTCCTGCAAAATATCAAATCCATTCATTCCGGGTAGGCGCATATCCAGCAGGACTAGATCCGGTTTTTTTTTCTTGGCTTCGTTAATCGCGCGCTTGCCGTTGCCGGCACTAACAAATTTATAATTCTCTGCTTCTAAAACATTCTTTAGAATAAATTGCATATCTTTATTGTCTTCAACTACTAAAATAGTATTCATCTAATACCGCCATTTTTTATCTTGGGAAAACAGATTGTGATTTTCGTACCAATATTTTCCTCGCTCTCTATTTGCAATTTTGCTTTATGTTCTGTCAAGATAGAATTTAAGGTAGGTAAGCCTAAACCTACTCCCTCATCTTTGGTAGTAAAAAAGGGATCAAAAATTTTATCGAGATTTTCCTCGGGAATTCCACAGCCATTATCTGCAAAGCTCACACAGATCTGGTTTTCTACTTTTTGGGAAACAATCTTGAGCCAACCACCTGCTTCAATTGCATCAGCCGCATTATCAATAATATATTCAAAAGCTTGCTGCAACCATTTGGCATCAAGCATCAGCAATGGTAATTCTGCAGTTTTTTCACAGATCAGTTGTTTTGTAGCAGCTTGAAACTTGCTGTGCAAAGCTGCGATAGCTTTATCCAAAACATCATTGATCTGCTCTGGTTTTTTCTCTGTCTCACGAGGATTGGCAAAATCCACCAACTCGGTAATAATCTTATTGGCATGCTCAGTATTGCGCAAAATGATATCCAAGAACACCTTAATATTCTCAGCCAAATCTTCATGATTGAGGCAAAATTGAGCTGCAGAACTAATATTACCCAAAGGATTCCTGATCTCATGAGCAATTCCGGCTGACAAATTTCCCACTCCGGCCAGGCGCTCATTCCGCAAAAGCTGTGCTTCCATCTGCTTCTGTTTGGAGATATCTTCACAGGTGGTTACCATAGCAAAAGGCTTACCCTCCGCATTGAGTACAAGATCAGAAATTACTCTCACCGGAAAGCGTTCGCCATTTTTTTTAAGATTCACGCTTTCACGCGCTAAACCATGATAGTGCTGTTTGATCTCATCAATACTCTCCAAAGGATGATCATCGGGGCGGAAAATAGAGGCAGACTTGCCCAATAATTCTGAGGCCAGATAGCCGTGCATCTGAGCTTCAGCTTTGTTACAATAACGTATTTTGCCATCCATATCCAAAATCGTCACTCCCAATTGCATTGTCTCCAAAGCTTTCAGCAACTGAATATTGCGGGCTCGAGCCACATGATCTTCGGTTACATCGCGGCTGTAGAGAGCCACCCGAATCACCTGACCAGAGCGATCTAGGACAGGATAAATTCTATTATCGTAAACTCGAGCTTGATAATTATCGATGAAGCTAACCTCTTCGCCCTTGCTAAAAGCTCGCTCAATATAAGAATTTCTCTGCGCGAATAACTGCTGGTCCAAAATCTCTGAACATCTACGATTGATCAGCTTATAAATTGGTCTTTGCAAAAATTCACTCAGGCTGTTATTGGCATATAATATCTTTCCATTGATATCGGTCACCATTGCCAAATCAGAGCTCACATTCAACAGTGCGTTTGTAGTTGCATCGCTCTTTTTCAAAGCATCTGCCAAAGCCAATTCATAGAGTTTGCTTTGCAAAATTATCGGCAAAGTAACAAAGTTTAGTGGTTTTTTGAGATAGCCGGCAAAGTTGCAAAGCTCCTTTGCTATCAGCTGCTCATCGACTGATTTGTGGGAGAGCAAAAAAATTGGTAAGCTGCAATTTGCTCGTAAGAAAGTGCAAATCTTTTTTAAGTTATCATCTTCCAAAGTATCGAGATCTAGCAACAATAACTCTGGTTGAGTACGTAAAAATTGTTTTTTCAGCTGAGTAAGATCTGCAATGGGTTGCGATATGGAAAGACCACTCTCGTCAAAACCAGCAAAATCTGACCAATTGATCTCTTCTTTGCAACCTATATAAATTATCTGCTTTTTCATGCTGCCCCCATTAGCAACCAATAAAGTAAAAAATCACCAACAAATTTTCAGACCCGAATCTGCTTGATCCGGGTCTGAAAAGTTATCCATCTTCGCTTAGAAAAAATCCTTTTCAGTCGCTTTGAGCAGTTGGTTCAAAGTTTCCATTCTAGAATTGATATAGCGAATCTCGGAATTGCTACTAGTCTTTGCTTTAGCTTTGTTCAGATACTCTTTGGAATCCTCAAAAAATTCATAAGCAACTTGCTTCACACGATCGCGCTCATCTACCAAACGATCTGCTTCCTCGCCATAAACTGTTTTGGCTTTTTCTTCCAATTCCAGAAACTCTTCATATTTGGCATAACCACGCTCAAAAGAGAGATCGGAAATGATGCGATAGGGCTGATACTTTTCTGCGTCTATCTTGATCACTGCTTCAGCAGCTTCCCGAGCTTTCTGATAATTTTTCAGAGAGTTGTGCGCATTGGCCAATAAAATCAAGGCATTTGTATCATCGGGATCCATCTCCAAAAGCTGACTTGCTGTTTCCAGTGCCAAGTCAAACTGTTCAGTTGCCAAATAGGCATTTGTCAAGTTCAGATATGCTCGCACATTTTCCGGCTGCTCAGCGATAATGCTTTTATATTGGGCGATCGCACTATCGATCTTGCCGGTTCTATCATAGCATCTAGCCAAGTTTCTTTGCAGATCTTCATCATCAGGGAAAGCTCTGACAGCAGCTTCAAAAGGCTCGATTGCCGCATCATAGAAATCCTGATCATAATAAAGTTGGGCCAATTGCATATAGGCTTCAGCAAATTCGGGATCGAGCTCCAAAGCTTCATTATAAGCTTCGGCGGCTTGCTCATAATACTCGACATCTGCATACATATCGCCGATTCTCAATAAGATCTCTTTATCTGGCTCGACATCATTTATCTTCCTCAGAGCATCTGCTGCCGAATCTACATTACCCATCCGTTCATAAGCTTTGCTCACAAAGTTCAATAAATCTACATTTTCAGGTTCCAATTCCAAACCGGAATTATAATACATCACTGCTTGAGCAAAATCCTGAGCATTAAATTTGATCAAACCCAGATAAAAATAAGCGTCCACATAGGTCGGATCCAATTCTAATAAAGATAAAAATGTTCTTTCAGCTTCAGGATAATTTCTGCTGTTGTAATACTGAGTGGCAATGCCAAAAAGCTTGGATACTTCACCACTACTAAATTCTTGGATCTTGGTTACCAGATTTTCTGCCAATTTCTCGCGTCGCGGTTTGGATGATTTTTCCACATCAAAACTAATCTGTACTACTTCCGAAGACTTCATACTGAGAATTTTGCTGGTAATACGGTACAAGCCCGAAGGTCTTTCCTGTACTTCTCCCCAGACTACCACAGCAGCTCCCAATTCAGTTCCCATTGCTTTGATATCTGAGATATCAGCATAAAAAAGATTGGTATAACCAGATTTTTCCGCTAATTCCTGCGAATCTTTCAGGTCGATTAACTCCAGGGATTCAGCATCTTTAAATACTTGTTTCAGATCACGCCGCATCATCGACTTCACCACATAATCGCTGTTTCTGTCTTTTTTAGCAAAATCCAAGATTGCTACTTTCATATTCGCAGCCATCAGGGAACTTGCCAAAATCACTACACTAAGTGATAATAATATTTTTCTTTTCATTTTCGCCTCCAGTTAGCTAAATCTTTTTATTATTCAAATTTTTTCTTACTTGATTATCATTGCAAGTTTTTTGTCTCTTTTTCTCTCAATCTCTATTCTCAAATCCAAATCTTAGACTATTTTCTTTTCTGGGAAAAATAGCGGATCACTCTGCTATAGCACAAAATAATAACCCTTTATCCAATGAAACATCTATGCGCTTACTGCGTGTGATATTACTAATCCCGCAAAATCCCTGAGCAAAGTCCTGCTGCTTCAGCTCATATTCCACTCCCTGCAAAGAGAGATTTTGTACTGAGCCAAAAGCATAAAATGAAATCAGATTCTTGGGAGGAACCTCGATCTCATGTCGACCCGCAGCCAGCAAAATAGTCTTGCTGAAATCATCATAAATCTCCAATTTTTCGGGAAATTTACTCTGGGACAAGATGATCATATTTACCATACTATGATCACTGCGTTTGCCCCAAGCAGAGATAATTTTCACTTTTTCACAATTTTCCAAATCTGCATATTCCAATGCTTTTTGCAGGTCAGTTCGCTCTTGATCCGGCACAGAGATAATCTGAGCCCTAGTTGGCTGCTCCTGCTGCCAAGAATCCAGATCACCGATGATAATATCGGGCTCTATCCCATATTGTCTACAAATATTAGCGCCACCATCGGCTGCAATCAGCTCATCGACCTCGGCAATTATTTCCAAAAACCGCTGCTTTGATAAAGCTGAGCCATTGACCACGATTGCCTTCAGCATCAAACATCCAGCTCCCAATCTATCTTTGTTTCGTAGCGGATAGGATCTTGCAATTTTGCTTCCTTGAAAGAATTTATCCGCAGCACGCAGCTGTCACATTTGCCACAGGCAATTTCATTATTGCGATAGCAACTCCAGCTCAGTTGCAGGGGAGCTGATAATTTTACACCCAGCTTGATCGTTTCAGCTTTTCGCATATGGATGATCGGGGTGCAGATCTGGAGCTTGGTCTCATCTTTAGTGCCCAGATTTATCGCCTTTTCCAAAGCCTGATAAAAGCTTTCTCGACAATCCGGATAGCCCGAGCTATCTTCTTCCACAGCTCCGATATAAATTCGATCAGCTGGCAAGACTTCGGCCCAACTGGTAGCAATAGTTACCAGATGACCATTGCGAAAAGGCACGTAGGAATTGGGCACTCCGGCGCTACCATCATAATCTTTGATCTGCAGAGCTTTGTCTACCAAGCTGGATCCGCCAATATCTTTGAGATAAGCGATATCGACAGTTAATGAATCTTTGGGTTTATAATGTTTCACCAGCTGTCGGAAAGCCCGCATTTCTCGCGATTCTGTGGCCTGACCATAATTCAGATGCAAAAAATATAATTCCTCACATTCTTGGTCGGCGATAGCTGCTGTTACCAAGCTATCTATTCCGCCACTTACCAAAACTATTCCTTTCATTTTTTACTCCATTTTTCCAAAACTTCTACCGCAGCCCTCATACTGAGAGGATCCACAAACAGAGTTTTCTGATTTTTATATGTTACATATCCTGGCGCACTACCACGCGGCTTGCGTACATAACGAATCTCGGTATAATCCACCGGCACATTGGTACTCTTCTTTGCTTTACTATAATAGGCGGCAATTCTGCAGCAGATCAGTTTCAGCTCTTCCGGCAAAGCTAGTTTTTGGTAATTACGCAAGATGATATGAGTTCCACGATAGATCCGAGTATGAAACCACCAATCCTGAGGCTTGGCAAGTTTTGTCGTCAGCAGATCATTTTCACTGCTGGTTCTACCAATAAAAATTTCCCAATCAGAGTCAATAGAGATTTTCTTAAAACTCTTTTTTTCTCTTTTGGGGCCAGCTTGATCTTGCTTTGCTGAGAAAAAAAACTCCTGCTCTTCCAGCTCAAAGATCTCTCTCTCCAAGCTGTCTATTTCGCTCCAAGTCAGGGAAATCTGCTCACTGATTTTCTTCTTCCCATCCCGAGCTTTCCGATATTTCTTAAAATACCAATCAATATTTTTTTGCGGTGAAAACTCGCTGAACAGTTTTATCGTAATTTCAGGAAAATCCGGCTGATAATAATCGAGTAGCGAGATCTCTTCCATACCTGGTTTCAATTGGGCAAAATTACCTTTGAGCAGCTCGGCTTTTTGTTTCCACTCCTGCACTTTTTCGGCAGCACTCAGCTCTTTTTGCAGCTTGGATATTTTGCGCTCTTTTTTCTTGATCTGCTTCTGCACCTTACCAATGGCGGCAGCTCGCTTCTGCTCGGTACGCTCACTAAATATCTTGTGATAATAAAGCTCTTCCAACAAAGAATTCAGGTTGTCGAATCCCGAATCTGCCGCTTCCAAGATCTGCTTGCTCTGCAATTGCAGAGGAAAAATCACAGCTTCATCAGCATTTTGATAGGTTACCGGAGGAGCAGCATATTGCAGTGATGGCAAAATCTGGCGATGCCGATTTTCAGCAAAGCTGATCTTTTTCTTACAATCAACTATCTGCTGCTCTTTATCGATCAGGATCAGGTTTTGATAGCGGGGAATCAGCTCGACGATGAGGCTATATTTCTGGCGTTGATTGTAGATATCGATCTTTTCAAAATGGAGAAAGATAATTCTATCTGCCTCAGAGATCCGGGCGCCGGTAAATCTGGCGCTACTGAGATGAACTTGGATATTGGAGAGCTCATTGGCTTTTTTCCAAGGTAAGATCTGCTTATCTGAAAAGAAGCAAAAACTATCTTCCGAAGCAAAGTTGATCTGCAGATACTTTTTCTGTTTACGAAACAGCAAGCGATATTGATCTTCAAATCGCTCGATATCTTTAAAGACTAAATTTGCCTTGGCATATTCTGCAGACCAGGCAGCTAAATATTTATATTTCATCAACTCTCCCTAAATTTCTTGTTGATGATAGCTAATTTTGGTGGGATGATTCTGTCTATAAAAAATCCATTCTCTGCCCAGATTATTCAGCGCAAAAACAGCTCAATTGCTTCTAATACTCTGCTCATCGTGATAATAATCTTGACACATAAGATAAGCAATCTGAATTTAATGAAGCTAAAAATAATCCAAACTTGGAGGAAATTATGAATAAGAAATTTTTGCTATTTTTATCTTTAATTGTACTGTTTACTGCTCTCTCTGCTCTCGATCCGGTAGCTTCTACCATCAAGACGAGTGGTGCAGTAGAATTAACCCGGAATCAAAATCTCTACGAAATTGCCAGTGGCACCAGCCTCTTTAATGATGATCAGATTCATTGTAAAAAAGATGCTTATGCTGCTATCAGATTTTCTGATAATAGCAGCCTTGTAAAAATCTTTCCCAACAGCGTTTTGGTGATTCATGCCAATAAAGCCAACGGCCAGCAGAATAAGAAAAATCTGCTGAAAATGGGCGAGCTCTGGAGTAAGATCGATAAAAACAGTGGCACTTTCGAAGTGGAAACACCCACGACTGTAGCCAGTGTGAAGGGAACCGGATTTTTACTAACTGTAGATGAAAATGGGCTGACCGACCTCTACACTGTGGATGGCACAGTAGAATTTACCAATAAATTTGATGGTCTCAAAGCCAATGTGACAGCGGGAAATCATGCTAGCAGCAATGGTCAGGGTCAGATCATGGTTCAGCCTTTCGAGCTGAGCGATCTGCCGGATAATATCGTAGATTTCATTCAGGAAGCAGAGCCCGAGACAGCTCCCCAATCTCCCGAAGGCTCTTCTGCCCCGGCTATGCCTCGACCTTCTCCCTCTTCGATCGAGATGCCGGAAGCTCCGGAAGAGACAGAAGAATCTGCGAGCGGTGGCAGCTTTGGCTTGGCCCCACTCAGCATGGGCGGCGGCATTGGCACTGTCTCCTCAGGCGATGATTATTATACTCAAATCCGACTGCTCCCGGAATTGCGCTTTGGCAAATTTGGTCTGGGTTTGGATCTGGAGATTATGATCGATAATGAAGGTAATATCCGCGAAAGTGACTGGGATGAGTGGCAAGATTATGTCAATAAACTCTACTATCTGCGCTATGGCTACCGCGGTGATAAAATCTACGGACGCATCGGCTCGATTCCTTCCTATACTTTGGGACATGGCCTCATCATGAAAAATTATACCAATATGCTACACTATCCCGAAACCAAACAGATCGGACTGCAATTGGGCGGACAAATCCCCATCATGGATATGCAAGCAGAAATTTTTACCTCCAATGTAACTAAAAATGAAATTCTGGCCGGCCGAGTTACTCTGGCTCCGCTTCAAACTCAAGCTCTGCCCATCCTCAAAAACATCAGATTTGGTACTACCATCGCTCATGATACCAACCAAATTAATGGCTTGAAAGATAAGGATGGAGACGGCTATCCCGACGCGTTTGATGATTTTCCCAACGACGCAGATTGGCACGATGAAGTAGATTATAATACCGACTACTATCAAGATCTGTATGAAGAGATCTTTGGAAGTTTGGATGATTTCGAGCAGTGGTTTGAAAATTCCGAAATCCTAGAACGCAATCCCTCTTTTGACGACCTGACAGCTGAATTTGGCACCAAAGACGTGACAATTATCGGCTTGGATTATGAGCTGCCACTTCTCAGTAACAAGCTCTTATCATTGGGACATTATGCCGAAGTTGCCAAATTTGCCGATTCGGATTCCGATAAGGGAGCCGGCTTTATCTTCCCCGGTTTCTATTCCAAATTCCTCATCTTCCAAATGAACCTGGAATATCGCCAATATCAGGCTGAATTTATTCCCGGATTCTTTGATCGAATCTACGATGATCAGCGCGCTACAGCCTATACATCACCGGAAAATCAGGTTGTCACCAAATATGATCGCATCTCCGAATACAACGCAGCTAGAGGTTGGTATGGCAGCATCACTTCCAATATTCTGCGCATTCTCTACCTGACTATCGCCTACGAAGATATGTATTCTGAAGATATCTCCAATAAATCGCTTTGGGGAAATCTCAGTTTGGACAAAAGCCTGATTCCTCGCCTCAACAGCGCTGAAATAAACTATATGCAAAGAGGTTTTGATTCTATCGCCAAATTGCAAATCAAGAACGAAAATGCTTTTGTGGAAGGCATCTTGGGTTATGGCATCTCCGCCAATACCGAGCTGAAACTGAATTATCGCATTCAATTTGTAGATCTGGATAATAGTGGCTCGATAGACTCGGAAGAAGAAACTATCACCTCAATGTCGATGGGAGTGGAATTCCGCTTCTAAATTGATGAAAAAAATAATGATAAAATGGTTCTGCTGCCTCAGTGGAACCATTTTTTATGGAGGGCAAAATGTTTGATTATGGTCTTGTAGATGCTCACTGTCATCTGGCTGATTGGCGTTTGCAGGCAGAGCTGAAAAGTTTGGATCAAGTTGCTGGTAATACAGGCTATATCTCTTGTGC
>JAWOEN010000031.1:0-19481 GCA_046482725.1 Cloacimonadales bacterium (SeqCode) | reverse complement strand
TTCATTTGCTTTGACGAAGATCTCGACAAAGGAAACATAGATCATCACTCCGGCTGAAAAACCCAAAGAACCACATAAAAAATTGGGATTAAATTTCTTCGATAAAAAAGCCATCAAACTACCGATCACCGTTGATAAACCGGCAAATACAGTTAAAGCAAGTGCAAAAAGCACATTTCCTGGCAGCATCTAGTTACCTCCGAATATATTATCTATCTTTCTAGTAATTTGTGATCAAAAGCGATAACTCAAACCGAGACTGGCGTAATGAAAGAGCGAAAAGGTGTAAACCTCATCATTGTCAGCTCCGCCTTCCAAGAGACGATAACCGCCTCGAATCGCTAATTTTGGATTGATCTGATACTGCAAAGCAAGCGCTACATCTTCGGCTCGTCCCTGCGGAGCAGCCAAAGCATCTCCTTCAAAAATCAGAGCTAGCTGGGGCATCATTTTCCAATCCAACCTAAAATTGATGATCGGAACAAAACCGACATTAGTTTTTTCAGCTTTTTTTTCTGCATTTTCCAGGGTAATATAGGCATCGCGAATTTTGGCCGTGAAACCCATCCCAAATGTCAGCTGGGCTTTACGCACGAAATCGTAGCGATAGGTAAGACGATAAGAATTGAACTTAAATTGCGAAGTCAGCTCGCTGTTGGCCGCAAAAGTTTCGCCTTGATAAATCACCTCCTGCTCTATTTTGCCAGTAGCTTCCACCTGCAGGGGCGCATAGAGCAGCGAAATATGATGCCGAGGATTGAAATGATAATTTACTCTGGCCCGCAAAAATGGCTCCACCTCAGTGCTGAGATCTTCGGTTAAGGAAAATTTGGTGCCAACATCGCCCGGAATTCCTACGTCATTATAACCCGAAAAAAGAGCTCCACTCTCCAGATCTAGCTCCAGCTCCGCCCACAAACCTACACTCAATAACAAAAAAAGTAGCACTAATCTTCTCATCTCTCCTCCTTGTTTTCAGCTTTTTTAAGCTAGTTTATTTATAAATTTTGTATATCACTTTTGCTTCACCATAATGATTTTATAAATTTCTAAAGATTCTCTATCTTGTCAAATTATGTTTGCCTGCTCCTGCTGAGGCG
This sequence comes from Cloacimonadales bacterium (SeqCode), assembly GCA_046482725.1. GTDB lineage: Bacteria > Cloacimonadota > Cloacimonadia > Cloacimonadales > TCS61 > DAOWES01. The sequence continues at coordinate 18,381 of JAWOEN010000031.1, read as the reverse complement.
AGTAGATTTTTGGCGGTGGCAGCAAAATCAGCTTGACCATAATTCTCTTTTTATACTTTGTTGTCAGCGTACAAACAAAAATATTTTAGGAGTTTTTATGAGTTCATATCTCGAGAGTTTAGTGGAGCTTGGTTTAACCGAGCTGGAAGCTAAAATATATCTGGCACTATTACAAAAAAATACCTTCACCGCTACCGAGCTTTCAGCTGCCTCGGGGGTAAACCGCACCCAGACTTACGACATTTTGGCCAAGCTTTTGCAGCGGGGTATGGCTGTGGAAAGCCGGGGTCGAGTAAAAAAATATTCAGCGGTCAATCCCCAAAACGTACTGAGCGATTTCGAGCAGGAGATCAATCACAAGCAAGCAAAAATTGCTGAATTAGCAGCACCCTTGAGCAAAATGTATAACTCTGATAATGGTAACAGCAGCCTAGATTTTATTCAGGTTCTCAGTTCCCGCCAAAATATCATCAACAAAGTGGAAAAACTGGAATTCGCCAGTCAGCGCGAAATATTATCATTTTGCAAACCTCCCTATATGATGAACATCTCCTTTCCTTACTCACAACAGCGAGCCAACGTTTTTGAAAAGAGACCAAAGCTGCAGCAAAAATCTATCTATCAAGCGGAATTATCTGATATAGAGAATTTTATCGAGTGGATAAAGATCTTTCAGGATGCCGGGGAAGAGGTGAGAATCGTCGAGAAATTACCGATGAAATTATTGATCTTTGACCAAGAAAAAGTAGTTTGTACAATCAATAACAAATTCCAGCCCAACGATCAATTCACCGCAATGTTTGTGGATAATATAGATCTTTCGCTCGCCCTTTCCGTCACTTTTTACCACTATTGGAAAGAGGCGATGACCGTCGAACAATTCAAAGCCAAATATCTAAAAAAGCAAGGAGAGTCTGATGAAAAGTAACCGACTTTTTTTTAGTTTAGCAATAATGCTAATCTTTATCTTACCCAGCGCCTTATTCGCGCAGTGGAGCTCTGATCCCACCGCCAATACAATTGTCTCCAACCTAACAGGCGATCAGGCAGTTCCCAAGCTGGCAGCAGCAGCCAATGGTGATACCTATATGGGCTGGATGTCTAATGCGACGGGAAATTATAATGTGCGTTTGCAAAGATATAATGCGGCTGGGGAAAGACAGTGGGAACAAAATGGAATCTTGATCAGTGACTATCCGCAAGAGAGCTGGATTACGGATTGGGATATGCAAACCGATAATGCCGGAAATGCGCTCTTGACCTTTAATGATAGCCGCAATGGTAACTGGGATGTTTTTGCCTACAAGATCTCGCCTGCGGGTGAATTTCTCTGGGGCGAAGCTGGAATCGAATTATCCACTGCTACCACTATGGATGTGGCTCCCAAGATTATTGCCACAGAAAATAATCAGGTTGTGGTAGCTTGGAGCTCGGCTGATGGCACTACGATTAGCCTACAAAGAATTTCCGCTACCGGCGAATTGCTTTGGGACGAGACCTATCTGATCGAGGGCGAGAATAGCTACACTTGGCCTCAACTATTAGCCACCAGTGATGATGGTGTGATTGTGAAATATTTCGAAGACTCAGGCCCCGGCTGGTCTCCTACTCGCCATGTTTTCGCGCGTAAACTATCGGGCTCGGGCACAGCTGTTTGGACCGAAGATGCTACGATCTCCACAGCTGGCGGTATCAGCGCCTGGACCCAGATTTTCTCACTGATCTCGGATGGGGCAGATGGCTTTTTTATCGCTTGGCACGAAGATCGAGATAACGACATGAACGCCAATATCTATCTTCAGCATATTCTAGCCGACGGCAGCGCCCAATATAGCAACGGCTTGGAAATAGCTGTAGCACCTAGTTTCGAAAATTATTATCCCAAAATTGCCCGAGCCCAATCGGGTGATCTTTACGCTAGTTGGGTGAAAATGGATGCTGATCAAAATCAGCGTGGCATCGGCGTGCAGAGAATCTCGGAAGAGGGAGAAAGATTGTGGGGCCCAGCTGGAATGGTAACCCTCAGCTTGAGCAATAATGACCCAATGAGCGCTTTGACCACAGTTATAGATGATCAGATGCTGGCTCTATATTCCAACCAAACCACGATCAACGCTTTCCGTTTGGACCAAAATGGAGATTTTGTTTGGGCAGCCCAGACCGTAGAGCTCAGCACAAATTCTGTCAGTGCCGGCGATCTGGAAGCTGTGCAACTAGCAGACGATCAGATCGTAGCTTTCTGGCGCGAGGATAGTGGACTTTGGGCGCAAAATATCAATCCTGACGGTAGTTTGGGAGCTCTGGAATTTGTGCCGGAAACTCCCCAAAATTTGAGCGTTGATCAATTTAGCGGCCTCGTTAGCTGGGATGCCCCTGCCAACGATCTTCCCGCTGCTTACAATCTCTATTTGGATGAAGAATTTTTAATCAATCTAGATAGTGAAACTTTCCAATATCAACTTACCGACCTGAGCTTTGGTACTGAATATACAGTTGGACTCAATGCAGATTATGAAACTGAAACGTCAGAATTGCTGGAATACAGCTTCATCTACAGTGGCAGCAGCGCCGCAGCCGAGCTAGATCTGCACCTGAATTTGCAAAACTATCCCAATCCATTCAATCCGGCTACCAGCCAACGCACCTCGTCGACAACTATCAGTTTCAATCTGCCTGAAGCTAGCTTTGTGGAGCTAGAGATCTATAATATCCGTGGGCAAAAAATTCGCAGCCTCAATTCCTCTGAATTGGCAGCGGGTCGCCAAAAATTTGCCTGGGATGGAAAAGATAGCAGCGGCAACAGCTTAGCCGCCGGCATCTATTATTATCGTCTACAAGCGGCGGATTTTCAGCAGACCAACAAAATGTTGCTGCTAAAATAGTCGCTAATATATGTCAAAAAGCCGAGTCAGTCTGAAGCTGATTCGGCTTTTTTTTTGCAAAAATTTTTGGAGTGAGATCTATTTTTTGTAGAGCTGCTCAACCTCTGCGCTAATTTGCTGAGGCACCAGTGCACTGATATCTTCGGAGTCTGAAACTTTTGCCCGGATCTGCGAGGCGGAGATATCGATCGGCTGCATTTCCAGAAAATCTAATTTATCCAAATAATCTAATTTTTTCCACTCTTGAGGTGCAACGCCGGAGCGACTGAGAATAATGAAATTGAGCTGAGAAAGAAGCCAGCGATAATCGTGCCAGAGCGGAATTTCAGCGACAATATCAGAGCCGGCGATGAAATAAAATTTGTGTTGAGGATAAAGTTGGGTCAATTTTTTGATCAATTCAGAAGTGTAGCTGGGCTTAGCTTTGGCAGCATCCAAAGTGCAAAGCTCAAAATCAGGATAATCAGAGATTACTTTTTGGATCAGAGAAATTCTCTGATTGATATCTAGCAGCTGAGAGCTAGCTTTGAGGGGATGATTACCGCTGGGCACGAACCAGATTTTTTCGATTTCGGTTTGCGCTAAGACAGTTTCAGCAATTTTTAGATGCCCTTTGTGGATAGGATTGAACGAGCCGCCCAACAATCCGATTTTCATAAATTATTCCAATAATTTGGCGATTTTAGCAGTTTCTTCTGATTCTGGATATCGAGTGAGCAGACGTTGGTAAATTCGGTTGAGCTCTTCCAAATTTTCGCGCTCTGCGTAGATGCGCGCCGCATAATAGAGAGAGAGGCGATCCAATTCATTTTTATTCCCCAATTCAATCACTTCATCAAAATAGAGCAAAGCGGCGCTATAATCGAACATTTTGTAGTAAGCATAGCCATTGAGATATTTTTTCTCGAGTAGTTTATAGTTGAGCTGAGAAATATAATCGATTGCCTCTTGCTTTTGTTGAGAGAAGGGAAAGCGATTGATAAAGGTTTCAAAGGCGTCGATAGCCAATTGAGTTTCTTCTTGGGTATAATGCGCTGCCAGAGATTCTTCATAATAGCAAACCCCGATCTGAAAATAGGCTTCACCAATTCGGGAATAATCTTTGAAAAGTCGAATCAATTCCTGATATTCAAAGCGAGCTTCGGTAAATTTGTTTTGGGCAAAATAGCTATCTGCCAACAGCATCTGAGCTTCGGCTGTATAGGCAGAGCTGCGCTCGAAAGCGATCTGCTGCAAAAAGGGAATAGCTTTGTTATATTTGCCATCTTCAAAATATTCTTTGGCAATCTCCATCTTGCGAGAAGCCGGCATTTCATCGGTAAGCTTATATTTGCTACAAGCTACAAATAGCAGCAGCAAACTCATCATTAAAATTATTTTTTTCATTTTTTCACCTTATTATCTCAATAAATTTTTTCTATCCACATTTTTTTCAAATGCCTACTCGCTGTCCATAAATTTATCGTTCAAACTCTATATTCCGGCTTCCATAGCAGAAAGCGGAGCTATGATATTTCACAGTTCCGCTTTCTAAACCAAAGCTCTACTTAAATAAAATCTACTTTTAGGCTTTTTGGAAAAAAGCTTTGTAAGCACGATAAGCAGAATAGACATCTGCCTTGCTGGAGAGTTCATAGAGCGAATGCATACCCAGAATTCCGGGTCCGCAATCGATTACTTCAGCGCCATACTCAGCCATAAATTTGGCGATCGTTCCACCGCCACCTTCATCTACTTTGCCCAAAGCACCAATCTGCCAGAAGACATTCTCTTGATCATAAATATTATACAATTTGGCATTAAATTCTGCATTGGCGTCATTGGAGCCGCCTTTGCCGCCGGAGCCTGTATATTTGGCTACTGCCACCCCAAAGCCCATGTGCACAGCATTCTCTTTTTCATGCACAGTAGGATAGTTGGGATTGATACCAGCATTGACATCAGCCGAAAGGATCTGGCTGCGGATCAAAGTTTTGCGCAGAGTGTTACTGTCATTTTGTTCATTATTGTGCGCCAGCAAGTCAGCTAAAAAGTCGATGATAAAATTAGATTTGGCGCCAGTATTACTATCCGATCCGATCTCTTCTTTATCGGCCAGATAGACGATAGCAGTTTTTTCCAAATCCTGATCTTCCAAAGCGTAGATAGCTTCGGCAGAGGTATAGGCGCAAACGCGATCATCTTGACCATAGCCCAAGACAAAGCTGCGATCCATGCCGCAATCTCTGGCTTTTCCGGCCGGTACCAGCTGCAATTCGGCGCTGAGGAAATCTTGCTCGATAATACCATATTTTTCGTTTAAGAGATAGAGCGCATTCAGTTTTACCGCGTTTTTAGTCTCGTCATCTTCTTCATCCAAAAAGGGAACGGAGCCAAAGATCAATTTCATATTGCCGGCCGCAACAGCTTCGCCGATTTTTTTGCTAGACTGCACCTTGCGCGCCAGATGCGGCAGCAGGTCAGGCATCACAAATACAGGGTCATTTTCAGCTTCTCCCAGACTTACTTCCACCACTTCACCATTGCGCTTGACGAATACTCCGTGGATCGCCAGAGGTGTGCTCATCCACTGATATTTTTTCACTCCGCCATAGTAGTGAGTTTTCATGATTGCCAAATTTGTATTGGTCTCTTCCAGCGGATTTTGTTTGATATCGACTCGAGGTGCATCGACATGCGATACGATCAGGTTCACACCTTCACTAATCGGCTTTTTACCAATCAAGGCGATCGCTGCATTTTTGCCGCGAGCTAAACGGTATATTTTCTTGCCTTTGGCAGCTGCGTCGATATTGGCATATCCGCGTTCTGCCAATTGAGCGGCATAAAAGTTGATAGTTTCCCGCTCGGTTTTGGCTTCGTCCAAAAATGTTTTATATCCTTCACAAAAATCCTGGGCTGCTTGCTTTTCGGCGGCAGGGGCTTTTTGCCAAAAACTTTGGCGTTGGTAGCTAAGTTCCTGCATCAATTCTTTTGCTTTCTTCATCTTATCTCCTTCATTTCTATTTTATATCCAATACTTCAAATTCACGATCACCAATCGGCGCTTTCACCACGAAATGTTCGCCGACTTTTTTGCCGATCATCTGCTTGCCCACGGGCGAAGCCAATGAAAAGCGCTCATACTCCTCTTTGGTCTCATATACTTCATCTATTCCGACCAAGTGTACTTTGAGGATTTTGTCTTTTGCCAGCTCTTTCAGGGTAACTCTGGCGCCGAAACGCACAGCATCTTTGGGCAGTTTGGCAGCATCGATTACCTGCAAATCTCCCATCCGCTGCTTGATGCGATTGTATTCTGTCTCCACATCGCGCTGACGTTCACGCGCGGCATGATATTCAGCGTTTTCGCTTAGATCTCCCATCTCACGCGCTTCCACCACCTGCTTGATAACTTTTGACCTGATCTCGACTAACTCTGCAGAACGCTGGCGCAAGCGCTGCATTCCTTCTTTGGTAATATAGTTTGCCATATCTCCAATTTTCCTTTTTATCTCTTTTTTTTCTGATATCGTTTTAGCAATTTCTGTCCATGCAGGCCGATTTTTTTCAATTTGATATTGCCGCTTTTGGACCAATTTTCCACCATCTGTTCCACCACCTCGTTCTGGCAAATAATCGCCTCACACAAAATTCCGGCAAAATCAGGATTTCTGGTATTTTGGTAAGAGTGGTATACTTGGAAATAAAAATCTTTATCCAATTTGTAGGCCTGTTTCAGAAAATGATAACTCAGCATCTCCAGCTCATGCGAAGGCGCAAACCAAGCCATCTCTATTTTGGAAAAGATCGGTTTGATCTTGCTTTTATCATGTTTGATATATTTTAGTAGCAGATGTTCCAAGGCAATGATCAGGGTTGGATTATCTTTTTTCAGCCAAGCCAACACGCGAGGCAGATATTTTTCAGAATCTCTTTTCAGAAGTGGCAAGACAGCTTTATCCATCAGCAGATTGGCCTCTTTCTGATCATTGATCTTGAATAATTTGCTTTGCAGGTATTGCATGATCTCATCTGGTTTATGTTTGCAGGCTGCCGCGATCAGGTAAGCAAAGATGATCTTGCCGTTTTCGCCTTTTCTGCGATAAATATAATCATAAAAATCCAAATATTGATCAGCATTTTTGGAGATTTTACCGGCGATAGTTTTGGCCACCAAAGTAAGTACTGCTTGAGGGATTTTATTGTCTATACGTTGCGGATATGCGTTGTAAATAATATCGATATCATAATCTTCTGCGGGTAATTTTCTCTCATAAAAATCTATCGAATCTTTCTTCAATCTCTCTTTCCAATCTAATGAAATCATAATGTCTCCTTTTTATTCAAAAGTGTGAGGGCAATAAATTTTGGCGAGAGTAAACCCGAGAATTCAGCTATCCATAGGCTTGCTCTTCCCAAGAGGTTCTTTTTATAAACATTATTCTCTTATCCTATTACCTTAGTGGATAACTGCCAGTTTACCTTTCTTAAAATCATTACCAACCTTTATAAAATATAAATACATTCCGGATGAAACGCGCTTGCCTTTGGAATTTCTGGCGTTCCAACCATAATAGTTCTTCAGCTCTGTCAAAGGGGCGATCTGGTCAGAAAATACCAACTCGCCGGCTAAATCGTAAATGCGAATGTTTCCTGCTTTTTGCAAGGGCAAATTCACAAACCTAATCTCTTCGAATTGACTCAAATATAATGGATTAGGATAGACTATCATATGTTTGAGATCAACTATTTCTGTCAAGGTGAAAGAACACTTATTACCATTGTTGGAGATCAAATTACCAGCCAGATCTGTCATCTTTTTCAGCTTCAAAAAATAGCTCTGATTAGAAAATTTCAGCTGATTGGCAAAGCTCAAATCCACATAATATCCTTCCACGTCCATGCCGCTTTCTGCCGCAATTATCCGGTTAGAATTGTCGATCAGGGGAAAGACCGGGAAATAATTTTCCAAATTCTGCACGCTCTCATCCTGCATCGTCTCGGAAAAATATAAGCGCACTTGCTCAGCTGAAATTGTTTGCGCAGAAATTATGCGGGGCGGCGTGGTATCTGTGGCATAAGGGAAGGCAAAAGCGCCATCCGGAATGACCAGACCTGTAGCACCCTGCAAGCCGGATATCTGCAATTGATAATCATCGAGCTCGGCAAAGGGCTGAGCAAAGCTCAATAAAAGTCCCCGCTTGGAATTGATGAAATTTACACTGGCCGGTGGACCTATCTCGTTGTTCACGCTAAAATGTTGCAAATTCACCGAGTTGTTGTGCAAAGTTTGATCAAAGTTTAGTTTTAGCTCATAAGGCGAGCACATCTGCAAGCTCTGCATCTGCGGAACCGGGGAGGGAACTACTTCTTTCCAGAGTGTATTGCGACTAAGAGCCGGCGAATAATTGTCGTCATAGCCGGCGATACTGTATTGATAGCTCTGGTCTGTCTGAAGCTCGCTATCGAGATATTCTGTGCCATTGACTGTCGCTATCTCGACAATATTGTCCTGATATTTGCGATAGACCACCAAATGCTGATAAGCGTGGTCATCCCAAGATAAGGAAGCCTGAGAACTATCGGCCGGCACAGCTCGAAATCCGGTGGGGGAGGGCGGTCCGCTAAAATCTGCTGCCGCTGTTATCAAAGAGCTGCTCAGCGCACCCTCTTGCCAGATCGGGGCAATGACTTTGGCTGAATTTTCTGTAGTCTGAGGCAGAGCTACCAAGACATTTTTGAACGTTTTGGCTGCTGCTCCTTTCCAAATTGGCAGAAATTCACCCTGCTGATAATCTACAAGATAAATGTTGGGCGGGACATGAATTATCGCTTCATCAGAGAGATCGCCATTCAGATCGGCTGTTACCAAAGAATTTCTCACCTCCAGATTATCAAAACTTATCGAGCCCATTTCCACATAATCTTTTGCCGAGGCGGAATAAGTGAAAAAAGCATAATAACTAAAACTGCGGGCTGGCTCTGCCACATCAAAATTGTAGCCGCCTACACAAAAATCGATGCTGCCATCTGCATCAAAATCACCGATAGCCAAATTTTCGATATTACCCACTGACAAACGTGCCCCCCAGATAGGCTCGCCATTTTCGAAAAGCATCACATCGCCGTCTGTATCGGCTGTCAAAATTTCGGGAATGCCATTTTGGTTGAAATCTGCCGCTTCCATTTGGTTGGTGAAAGCATTGATACTATTGGTAGGAGTCCAGTTCCAAAGTGTGTCTATCTCAGTATATTCTTCCTTATGTTCAAGATACTTGGTGATGGTTATCACCCTACGATTGAAATTATCGACCTCAATATTTCGGCTCAAAACTGCTTCTTGCAAACCATCACCGGTGACATCCAATAAACGTCCGCCATAAGAATCTTCTACCGAATAAACTGCTACATTGGGATAATCGCTACCGGGAGCAGCTTCGTAGACACTGGCTGTGGTGGAAATAACGCCCAACAGATGTCTCTTGTCCTCTCGCATGCTGCCCACGTCATAAGGCCAGAACAGCGAGCCAAATGGGAAAATGTGCTTCTCGAGCAATTGCTCACCGGAAAATTCGAAAGCTTTGGCAATTCGTGTGCTATCAGCCTGAACTTCCAAAGCTACAATCTCTTCTACTCCATTATTATCAAAATCCATCGTAGAGCGAATCGAGATCAGCTGCTTGTCCAAATAAGTTTGCTCCCAACTATTGGTGTCCACAGTTTTGTTGATGTTTGGAAAAATAAAAGCTGAGTCATCTGTAGTCACTAGTCCGGAACTGTTGGTAGCTTTCAGCTCCAGATCAATATTGTCAAATCCGTTATCGGGGATATGCAGAATCTGCAAAGAATCGGAAAAATTGCTGTAAAATTTGGCGCCGGAATTGGCTTCGGTAATCTCCAAATCGACCAAATCATCATAGAGAGCACCGATATAATAGCGGTTGAATTCATCGTAATAACGCTCTGCCACAAATGAGCGGGAGTGATCCAATTGGGCTGCACTCTGATCGATGGTGATTTCATGAACCTTACGGTAATGCTGCTGATTGGCTGTTACGACTTCCAATTTCAGCTTATATTCGCCGTCGGGCATTAGCTCATCCACCCTAAAACTTCCCAGATATCCTGCTTCTACCGGAGTGTAATGATAAAGTGCCTGCTCAGGATTGACGTTCTGCCAATCAGTGGCAGTAGGATTTGCCTCTGCAGTATAGGTAAGCGAATAGCGGAAAAAATCCTCTTCGGGAGTTACCCGGGCAGTTCCATAAATATCGAAAGATTGGCTGAATCCACTTTGATCGGCGGGAAAACTGATCTCCACCTGTGGTGTAGACGGATTGGAAAGCATATTGAAAGTATCCAGCAAGCCATAGCCAAATTTGTTATCATAGCCTACTGGTCCCAGATCTTCAGCAGTGGTCAGCAAGCGGGTTTTCACCTCTTCAAAATTAAGATCGGGCTCTACACTGAGCAAGAGCGCAATTGCCGCTGCCACAAAAGGCGCAGCCATCGAAGTACCGGATTGTTCGTAATAGACATTTTCGCCCGAGCTGTTGTATGTGCTGAAAATTTGCACTCCGGGAGCTACCAAATCCAAGCTGGGACCATAGCTGGAAAAAGAAGCCCACTGTTTCTGGGAATTGACAGCACCCACGCTGATAGTGTTGGCAAATTTTGCCGGGTATGTGATATTGTGGCCGGGTTTAGAGCCTTCGTTACCGGCAGCGCAAACGATGATAGAGCCTTGGTTGTAAGCATAAGTAATCGCATAATCTATCAAAGCCGAATAGTTGACATCACCCCAACTAATCGTAATCACATCTGCTCCCATATCTGCCGCGTAGATGATTGCTGCCGCAGCATCATCGTTCTGTAAAAATCCGCCCAAGGTAGAATTAAAACCGGCGCGAATAATCAACATATTGCTATTCCAGAGTGAGCCGGCTACACCTAAATCGTTGTTGGTGGTAGCTCCGATAATTCCGGCAATATGTGTTCCGTGCCCGATTTCGTCCGTGGGGTCATTATCTTGTCCGACAAAATCACCCAAACCAATACTGGCCAATTCGGGAGCGTCTACAAAATCCCAGCCTCGCCAATCGTCTACATAGCCATTATTGTCGCTATCTGTGCCGTCTTGGGAGATCTCCGGCGGGTTATAAAATACATTTTCCTGCAGATCGGGATGCTCGAAATAGAGCCCTGAATCTATGATCGCGATCAAAACCTCATGGTTGCCGGTAGTGTAGTCCCAAGCTTGAGGTAGATTGATATTCTCAAAGTGAATTCTTTGCTGCTCGAAACCCTGATCATTGGGCTCCAGATAAAACTTATTCAGATAATTGGGCTCGATCGTTTCCACTCCCGAAAATCTGAGATTTTGCAATTCGGAAAAATCTATCTCCTGCTCCACTTTGATCAGATAGAAGCGATTGTCTGCTTTATCGAAAACAGGTTCAATCTCCTTCACCTGACGACTGTTCAGATAGCTATCCAACCCAGACAGTCCCAAACTATTTCGGGTGATCTGCTGTGGTTGGGAAGTTTGCACAATCATCTGGCCCGGCATATATTCCAAGGCTCCTAGAAACAAAGGAAAGCACAAGAGCAAAGCAAAAAATCTTTTCATTTTATCCTCGATCTAATCATTTTTTTTATTTTTTTCTAAAAGCGATAGGTAAGCTGAATCATATGCACATCATCGATTTCACCCGAGATCGGCAAAAAAGCATAATCGACCAGAATTCGTTTCATTCTGAGTCCAAAGCCGGCCGACCAACTTTTGATATCATGATTTAAGACATAGCCGCTTTTCAAGCTGAAATTAGGATGAACCAGAGCTTTCAAACCAAGATTGGCCTCGAGTTCGTCATTATCGATATGCTGCACTATTTTCAGTTCGGAAGAGAGTTTCAGATCATCCAAAGCCAGATATCGATTCAGTTCTTTGGCGATCAGGGAAAATTCGGCCGAGAGTGGCAATTTGATATCTTCATCTCCCAGCTTGCCGGTTTTTCCCAAATTTTTCAGGGCGGCCGCCAGTTCTATCCCACGCAAAGGTGAAAGATAGCGATAGCCCAGATCCAGAGAACCTCCCAGCGCCGATTCGATATCGATCTTCTGATACAGTCCATTCAGATTTGCGCCCACAAAATGATTGGGAGAAAGCCGATAAGCAGCTCCCGCACTCACCACCAGATCCATCGGATAAAAATCTCCGGTCAGCTGACCATCATCGGTAGCACCCGGCAAAGCGCCATAATCCAGATAGCGATAACCAATGCCAAAAGAAGATTTTCCCGAAGATTTTAGATAATTCAGAGAATTTATCGTTGTATCGAAAATCCAATAATTCTGGTTGAAAGAGAGCGCTTGGAATTTGTCGAGATTAGCGGCAGCCGGATTGCTGACGAAGCGAGCCGCATGATTGGCATAAAATGCTCCTGTCCCGCCCATGGCAGCTTCATCTGCACTAACGATCAACTTCAAAACTTGCATACCATATTCGCCACTGGTTTCTGCCCTGATTGCCGCAGCCATCAAAATTATGGCTAAAATTATTCCTATTTTTTTCATATCATTGCTCCATTTGATAAAATTTATTTTCCATCTTTGCTGCTAATGCGCCGAACCAATCTGCACTTAGCTTAATCTTTTTTAGACAACACTAGTTTTTATTATAACAATTTGCTTTTGCTAACACTCCTATTTTTCGATGGCAAATTTCTTTTTCATAACTTTATTTTCAGCCTGAATCACCGCAAAATAAACTCCGGATGCGAGTTTTTTGCAATCGATCAAATAAGCGTTTTGCACATAAGGCTCGCAAGCAATTTCTCCAGAGGAAAGCTTATTTCCCGCCACATCATAGATCGTTATCTCGACTTCAGTACTGCGACTGGTCATCAGATTGAGGCTAATGAAATTTTCCCGATACACGCCATTGGTGATACTGCCGGGATAGATTTTATTGAGCGGATTGGGAAAGAAATAGATCTTTTCTGGCACAAAAAGTTCAGAGCTCTGCAGCATATTTTGCGGCGGCTCTGCCAAGTAGGAAGCTGTTCTTTGCAGATTGCCATAAGGAGTCTGCCAGAGATTTCTCTCTAAATCGAGTGAGGGCAATTCTTCTTTGTAGATAGCGCCATTATTGCTAGGATAAAAGGCAGCGTTGGCATAATCGGCATACTGTCCCACCAGCGGATAAGATTGGCTCAAAGTCTGAAAAGTTTTGGGAAAACCGGAGATCGTGCGGAAATTGTTATCGGAAATTCTTTCCCAAAGGCAAAGTCGATTGCGCGAGACATGGGAAATTATCTCCAAATTTTCATCACCGTTTAGATCCACAGCGAATGCACCACCACTGATTTTGAGACTGTCGGGATAATCCACACCATTTTCCGGCTGGGCTATATTCCCCAGATAATCTACCAGGAAAAAACTATTTTCTGTGCCGTAGATCAATTGCAACCTGCCATTATTATCCAGGTCGGCCAGAGCAGGAACTTTGCTATTTTCCACTGGCAAAGCCAGAGGGAAATTGGGTAGTGAACTTCCATTTTCATCGAAAACAAAGAGCTGCTCATCAGCTGTCGTAACCAGATATTCCATTTTTTCGTCAGCATTGATATCTGCCCACAATGCCGATTTTATAGTGGTTTCCAGCTCGCTCTCCAGATCAATTCTTTCCTCAGAATAATCGCTTAAATCCAAACGAACAATCCTCTGCTCGCTGTCGATAAAAGAGATGATATTATCTTTCAGCATCAGGTTAGAAATAATCTGAGCAGAAAAATTGATCTCGCTCTCTTCTGCAAAATCCTGATCCCAGATTTTTAGCAGAGCCGCATTGCCCTCTCTGTGATTGGCAGCCAGCAATAGATGGTTGGGATTGGAATTATCATAATTGATCAGAGGTGAGCCTTGCCAGATATACTCTTCGGAAGTGTAGAGATTCTCATATCCGCTTGCGGAAAAGAGTTTGAGATAGTTGGCGATATCCCCCAGATAATAGGGAATAACAAAAGTTTGGTTGAGCTGATCCCAAGCATAAAGTTCTTTTATGCCCAGATTCGAGATACTTTGAGAAACATGCACTAGCAGCTCATCATCTTTCCACAAATTCAGCTCTCCGTTGGGCATGGCATAAAACATTTCATTAGAGCCATCTCCATCAAAATCTATCAAGGCTGCTGGCAGCTCGATTTCGCCGGCATAACCTGCACTCAGACTCCATTCAAACTGCAGATCAAAAGTCATGATCGTGTCAGAGTGGCTAATATTTTTGATCTCAACCCGATTGCCACCGTAGTAGCTTTCCGCAGTGGGAGATCGATATAGTCCCTGATAAACTTGCTTGCCGAAATAATCATTATTGCCGGCCCGAAATGAATCGTCTGGGGAACCATAAACTGTAGTGAAAATAGTATCGAGATCTTGCTGTCCATCGGCCTCTTCCAGATCCACACCTTTATGCTGAGCGTTTCCATTTATTGTATTGTCACTAAAATCACTGCTAAAGTTTTCAGCAATCACCAACTCATCAATATGCCAGATCAATAATCCGGAGCCATCCATTTCCGGAGAGTCTCCATAGCCGTAGCCGGGAAGATAAAAACGCCATTCGCAGCCTTCATAGCTATTTTGCATAAAATCAAATTGAGGTTGCCCGGCATAAGGATGACCTTCAGGATAGTATTGCTGATTTTCCGACAACTGAAAAGTGAAGCTAACCAGAGTATCGCCCAGGCTATTCACAAAATAGCTGCCATCGGGGTTTTGTTGACTGTTTTCGATCAGGAAATATTCCGAATCGGAGATATCGATTTTATACAATTTGGTCTTATCATTGCTAGCATTGGGATAAGTGATTTCCAGATCCACAGCCAGCGAATCTACCACCACCACATCTTCCCAACCCAGATAATAGCGGCTCCAGGCAGAAGGAGGTGCCGGCACGTAACCATTGGCGTTCCAAGAACCCAAACCCATGATCCCGAATCCACCAATACCGCGAGAATTTCCGTTGCTGGAAACATTATCAAACAGAGTGGGCAAGCCGATGAGATGTCCAAAATGATGTGCTAATACTCCCAAAAAACTGTAAACCGGCGAGCCGCCTTCGCCATTGGCATCAGGCTCCACATTATCCGGTTGCCACAAAGTAGAAGGGCAAACTACAAATTCGCTTAAGTAAACGTCATCATCGGTTTCCAAGCCCGGATACTCTTCATTATCGGGCTCAAAATAGTAGCGAAAAGATTTTCGTGAGAGAAAAGTACTAATAATACCATCTAAATTTTCTCCCGTAAGATCAGCTTCTTGGCCGGCTCCGGCGTGAAAAACTATGAACCCGTCATAAAGCGAAAAATCGATCTCCGGATCAGCCAGCTCGATCAGGTCAGAGACCAAAAGTGCTGTTTTTCCACTATTATCTTCTCCATAAAATGCCATCGTTTGGGGAGCTGTAAATACTTGAGGATGAATGGTGAAATTATCTAAACTCAGATCATAATTACCATGAGAATTATCTCGATAGTAAGAGCTCAGGTGCTCGAGATATTTGGAAAAATAAGCCTCGTCGTGCGGCAAAAAATCAGGATATTGGGGCTCGGTGATAAATTTGACATCACTAAATTCTACGCGTAAAACCAAAATATTTTCCGGTAGATTGCGGCCTCGCTCCTGATTTTGAAAGCGCTGGGAGGGATATACTTTTTCAGGCTGAAGATCGCCCTGATACTCCGGAACAAAAGGAGCTGCTGATAGATGGCTGAAGATAAATATCATAGATGCCAGCAGCACTAATTTGATTCCTGTCATTTCCTTTTTTTTCATACTTTCCTCTTCTCTTTTATTAGCATATTAAAAAATGTCAGGCAGCAATGCAGGTCAACGCTTTTTTGCTAACAAAGCAACAAATCCCCCTCTTTCGGCTGCCAAACCTGCATTTTACCCGCTCATTAGCTCAAGCCAAAATCATCTTCCCGCTTGGCAATTTCTGATCGAAAATTTCTCAAAATTCTAGCTTGTAATCTTCATTCACAGCAAGCAAGACAAAGTCTAGGATTTGCTTTGACACATAAACCAGCTCTGCAAATTTCAGATCAATCAAGAAACTAAAGAAGAAGGAGAAATAATGAAAAGAAATATTATGATACTAATGGCAATCTTGCTAAGCTGCAGTTTGCTGGCTCAAAACCGAGAAATATTGGATGAAAATTTTGATGCTTCCACTTCTATTCCGCAAGGTTGGGGCAATGGAGGCAGCTCAGAGACAGGCTGGATAATCTCTGATGGCGCCGGCTTGCTACCGGATCATACAACCGGTAGCGGCAATATGGCAATTTTCCAAGCTGTCTCGATCCCGGCAGATCAAAGCGGACTATTGACCACACCGCAATTATTGGTTACTGAAGAGAATAACACTCTCAGTTTTTGGCTGAACTATTGGCTGGTTTTTGGAGATTTTGGGAGCTCTTCGCAACTATATTGTGACATCAGCACCGATAACGGCGAAAATTGGCAGGAAGGAACTCTGAATTATTTGGATGGTTTAGCCGGAGAAGGTTGGAACGAATTTGCCCTGCAGCTGGATGATTATCAGGCAGAAACCGTAAATGTTCGCTTTCGCGCAATATCTGATTATGGCTCATATAATATCAGCTTGGACGATGTTTCCGGTTTGGAAGTAGCAGAAATCAGCGAAGTACCCGGAGCAGCAGAAGTAGTATACCCGGCAGACCTCAGTGCTGATATTGTTCCCAACCTTACTTTTACTTGGGCTGCCACTAGCGGCAATCCGGAAGGCTACAAATTTTATCTGGGAACAACAGACACTCCAGATGAATGGCTCGATCTGGGAAATACAAATAGCTATACTGTCAGTGAGCTACTAGCTTTCGATACCCAATATTATTGGCAGGTGATACCTTATAACAGTCTGGGCGAGACAGAAGATTGCCCGGTTTGGAGCTTCAGCACCTCAGCAGATAATTCCATTTCACAATTTCCTTGGTCCGAAGATTTCAACCAATACACTACCTCCGATTGGCCGCCTGTGGATTGGCAACGAGGCGAAGGCGAGCTGACAGCCGAGAGCGAAATCGTGATTCCTGCTTACGGCTGGGCCTGCGATGATTTTGCCAATATCACCGAACCTCCCAACAAATCTGCTCGCATCAATATCTACGGTACTGCCCGCAATAACTGGCTCTTCACTCCCCTGATCAATCTGGATAATTGCCCCGATGCCGAACTCAGCTTTGATATCGCCCTCACTCAATACGGTGCCAACACTTCTGCAATCTTGGGCAGTGATGATCGAGTAGATCTGATAATCTCGACAGATGGCGGTCTCAGCTGGAGCGAAAACAATGCCTTGATCGGCTGGAATGCGGAATCTGAAATCGGTATCACAGCCCAAGAGATTACCCTCGATTTGGGCGAATATAGCGGCTATATCAAGTTGGGATTTTACGGAGAATCTTTTGTTGCCAATGAAGATGTCGATTTCTTTGTGGATAATCTGCAAATTGCCAGCACCTCTGTTTTCCCACCTACAGATCTGGTATACAGCTTGGATGAAAACCTGGTAAATCTCTCTTGGCAAGAGCCGACAGAAGCCCAACCCAGCAACTACAAAATTTACCGCAATACAGAATTTTTGGCAGAAACAACTTCCAGCAATTTCACTGATGAAATTACCCTGAGCGGGCTCTATAGCTACTATGTCACCGCTCTCTATCCCAGCGGCGAATCTGCTGCATCCAATAGTGTGGAAGTGGAAATAGAGCTGACTGAGATTACCGAAGATCAATTGCAGATGGTAAACGATTTGCAAAGCTACCCCAATCCCTTCTACCTCTCGGCCGGATCGCGCAGCGCCAGCACTAAAATCAGCTTTACCCTGGCAGAAAATGATCCCGGCTCCTTGAAAATCTATAATTCCAAAGGCCAACTCGTTTATGATTTTGGCTCATTTGCAGCCGGTAAACATAGTGTCAGCTGGCAAGGTAAAGACCAAAATGGCAAACCTGTAAGCTCGGGAAATTATTACTATCAACTGAAAACTAAGCAGCAGCAACAGCTCATAAAACTATCGGTTATTAAATAGCTCTGTTGCAATCCAATACAAACGAAAGCCCTTTACGAAGGGCTTTTTTTTATGGCAAAAGGCAGAACTAGGAAGGAGAAGATTAGCCACCGAAAACAGCGAGCAAGAGATACCGAGAGGGCGAGAGAGCGATGAAGCGGCAGACTCCAGGAGTCGGTAGACGGAATACGGTAGACAGAAGTGATTTTGAGCTGAGGAGTGAGGTTTTGAGTTGGTTGCTGAATAATAGCTAAAGATATTTTCAACGAACCCCGGAAATCCAAAGAAAAAAGTAAAAAGAAAAAAGAAAAAAAAAGAAGATAGTAGTGATCTTGAGCTGAAGAGTGAGGTTTTGAGTTGTAGCTGATTTGTGGAAAAGTGAAAGAATTTATCAACGAACCCCGGAAATCCAAAGAAAAAAGT
>JAWOEN010000144.1:0-4992 GCA_046482725.1 Cloacimonadales bacterium (SeqCode) | reverse complement strand
ATGCATTACACTTAATGATGCTCCTCCCGAAACACCAAATGCACCAGTACTAAAGCTGAAATGTGCTGGTGATAGATTGAAACCAGCACTAAATCCTCCACCTGTCCAATCGTAATTTACTGCAACTCCCATAAATGTAAGTCCTGCCCCATCTTCTCCCAGTTGGATGCCGAATCCCATAAAGTTAGCAGAAATATACCACTCCCCATCCGGATCCACATACATAAGCGGTGAGTTTCCACAGAAAATATACGGTGAGGCAGTTTGCCACTGCGGATCTACAGCATAAAATCTCATCAGTTCGCTATCATAAAATCTTGCTCGGAAATTGTGTAAATCCAGTTCGGAATCGTATTCTTGACCTGTGTATTGATAAACCACTTCTTCGGAAACAGTTGATGTCATTAGGTTCCCAAAGGCATCGTAGTTATACGAAGACACGACTACTCCATCTGAATTTACGACTTTTCGGGTTGAGCCGAGATGGTCTTTGATGATATAGTATTCGTTATCATTATTAATCTGGCAAATCAAACCGGTTGGAGAATAAATATAAAAGGTCGTAAGCCCTGCTTCATTTACTTCAAAAATTGGATATTCTCCGTTTCCTCTGATATAGGCTGTCTGGTATAATCCTCCCTGCAGTTCTGCCTTTTTTCACAATTTACCTATTTCAAGCCGAGTTTGAAATTGAAATTGGTGCTAGGTTGTTCCGCTTCCGAATATTCAAACTTATTCAGAACGCGCTGAAACAATTTTTGGGAGGGTTTGCAGTAGGAAAAATCCAGCAGATAGCGTCGGAAGCCTTGCTGGTCGAGTTTGGTTTTGTATTGCAGAAAGGAGACAGGTCGATTGGGTAAAATCACGGTTAGCCCGTTGAGGCTGGTTTTGTGGAAGCTATCAGTTTTATCGGTAAATTCCTGTTCATCCTCCAAGCCGATCGGCATCCGTGAGAAGAAGAGTTCCGGATAGAAATAGAGCGGCATGATTCCGCGGCGATCTTTACCTTTTTGCAGGTTATCGAATTCACTTTCCTGGGGATAGAGATAGAGCCCGATATTTTGCTCTTTCAGCATTTGGATGGCAGCGTCGTTCAAGATATAGACATTTTCATTGCTAGCGATCTGAATATCATTTTTCTGCGGTAGCAGCAATTTCTGTGAGATGTGGCTAATCATAAATTTTTTGAAGCCGTTGCGATACAATCTAGAGCAGAGCTCCCGATAAAATTCCAGTTCATTTTCGGCGATGAATTTGGGTAATTCTACCATCAATTTATCGGTTTTCTTCTGCACAAATCCGGTGCGGGGATCAAAATCTTGCCACTCAGTTTTGCTGAGGCGCAAAATCAAAAAATCTATTTTGGGCAGATAGATCTTCATCATCCATTTGATAGAGTCTATCCGCACGAAGATCTGCTGCCGTTTTGCCTGCTTGCTAGAGCCGATCTTCTGCAAAATATTATTTTGTTTTTTACGTGGCATCTTTGTCTCTACTTTCTTGCCATCCAAGCTAAACTTATTTTTGAATTTCAGCTCGCCCCAGCCGACTAGAAATACTTTATCACCTGCTTGGAAATCTTGATCCAAGCTCACTTTCACCAGCCAGCCCTTCTCCTCTTTTTCCTGGGTAAAATTTTCTTTCAGTTTGAAAGCAGCACTATCATGCCCGCTTTGCGGTAAGATCCGCAGACGATTATTGCGCTGCAGCGGTTGGGAAGAGACAAACTGCACAAAACCGGGCTCTGCCTTTTGCAAATCTGCGATATGCTTGCCTGTATAAGGTTTTTCAGTTAGCGCTGCCGAGATATCACCACCCAAAAAGTAGCTGCTCTTTTGCCGCGCCAGATCTTTGGCCGCGAATTCTTCTGCTGCCGCATCTTCTCCTTGCAAAGCCAAACGATAAGCCCGAGCCGTATTGTACACATACTCAGCCGATTTCATGCGACCCTCGATTTTGAGGCTGGCAATTCCCATTTTCTTCAGCTCAGCGATCTGCGCCAATTGCTGATTATCTTTGAGATTGAAGAGATATTTTTCTTGATCATTCGCCGTGTAGATGCGGCGGCAAGGTTGGCGGCATAAACCTCGATTGGCACTCATCCCACCCAGATAGCTACTATACAAGCACTGTCCCGAAAAACTATAACACAAAGCGCCATGCACGAAAATTTCCAGCTCGATCGTAGTTCTCTGCTTTAGCAATTTCAGCTCGGGCAGGGTAATCTCGCGGAACAAGATCACGCGTTCGAATCCCAATTTCCGCATAAATTCTGCTCCGATAGAGTTGTGTACGGACATCTGGGTGCTGGCATGAATTTTTAGTTTGGGGAAAAATTTCCGGATCAGATAGTATGTACCCAGATCCTGAATAATCACAGCCGAGACTGTGGTTTGCGAGAGCAGATGGAGAGTATCCAGCAGTTCGGCTAGTTCCTCATTTTTAACCAACGTATTGAGCGTGACATAGACTTTTATTCCTGCCTTTTCAGCAGTTTTGAGCAGAGATTGCAATTGATGCACCAGAAAGTTTTTGGCGCGACCGCGAGCGTTGAAGTTTTTCAAGCCTAGATAGACAGCGTCGGCTCCGCCGGCCACAGCAGCCTGAAAAGCTTCGATATTTCCGGCCGGCAAGAGTAATTCCGGTAAATTATTTTTTTTCATATAGTAGTACTATGGCAGTAGCGCTGATGCCTTTTTGGGCTCCGCTTACTCCAAGACCTTCCTCCGTAGTTGCTTTGATCGAGAGCTGGGAAAAATCACAAGCTAGATCTGCGGCCAGGTTTTGGCGCATCTGGCTGATATAAGGTTGCAGCTTGGGTTTTTCAGCACAAATTGTGCTATCTAAGTTGCCGATTTCGTAGCCTGCTTCTTGCATCAGTTTGCAAGTCCGGCGCAATAAGATTCTGCTATCGATCGCGGCATATTGCTGATCGCTATCGGGGAAAAGCTGGCCGATATCTCCCAAAGCCAGCGCACCCAAGATCGCATCAATCAGCGCATGGATCAGCACATCTGCATCACTATGACCCAATAATCCCAAATGATGCGGAATCTCCACTCCGCCCAAGATAAGTTTCCTACCAGCTTGCAGCCGGTGCACGTCGTAGCCCAAACCGATTTTCAGCATAATCTAGTCCACGGTAATAGATTTGGAAACATTTTTCGGAACATCAGGATGCACACCATGATCACTGATTCCCATGCTATCGAGGCGCTTCATCTTCTTGATGCTCATGCTGAGCGCCAAAAGCTGCAGCACCACAGTCGAAGAGAAAGTAGTCATCATCGAATCGCCGGTTTTGGGTAGCGGAATATAGCCCCAACCATAATATCCTTCGTCGTGGGGATTGGTGCGGGCGTTTTCCAAAAGTTTGTCATTTTCTTCAGCGATCACAAAAGTATCGCCACCTCGGATTTTGTGAGTATTGATCTGAGAGATCGTCAGATTTACATCGCGCTCGTCGGGACCTGTTACATAGATCAGCGGATAATTGCGATAGCCGGAATCGAAAAAATTGTAATTCTTGATAACCTCTTCAAAAAGCTCGGTACCTTCTTTGGAAAGATGAAACGGTTTGGTGCGGGTAAAGATAAAATTGCTGATCGCCATATTGATCTTGTGCCGCTCTTCATAAAGCACTCCGCGCTCGTGGCACTGTTTATAAACTTCATCGATAGTGTTGCTGTACATCTTCAACATTTTGCGCACATTCTTCACGCCGAAAACTGTGTTTTTTCCCAAAATCGTGTTGGGACCATGTTTGAACTCGGAAGCTTCGCCGCCTTCGGTGTGATTGAGCACAGTCTCGCGAATCTTCAGAGCGCCCTCTTTGGCTACACCGGTGATCTTGGTTGCCAAGATATGCATCGAAGGCTCCATATAGATCTTGCTGGCTACAAATTCGATCGACTCGCGACTGGATTCGATCGTAGCTTTTACCAATTCCGGAATATCATTGATCGACTTGAAACGTGACATCAATTCGGCATGAGCTTGCTTCAGCTCGGCTGTGTTCAATTTCTTATCTTTCAGCTTGGCTTCCGCTATCTTGATCGCCAGATAATAAAAGAGGGTAATCTGGTTCAAAAAACTTTTGGTCGCCGGCACCGCAATCTCGGGTCCGCAATTTATCGGAATCGAGACATCACTTTTTTCCTGTCCCAAAGTAGAGTTCATATTATTGACCAAGACGATCTTTTTCACATCCAGCCCGCTCTCATCCACATCATTGAAGATGTCGATCAGATCTTTGGTTTCGCCACTTTGCGAGACGCCGATTATCACATCATTATCGCGCAAGCTTTGGGAAAATTGTCCTCGGTAATCGCCGGGCAAGGTGGGGATAATATTGATCTTGGCGATTTCATTGAAGAAGATCGAGGCAGTTTTGGCAGCGTGAAAAGAAGTACCGCAGGCGATGGCATAAATTGTGCCATTTTTCTGGCTGGTATTATCGATCAATTTCAGGAATTCCTGCAAATTGCTTTGAAAGTCTTGCACATCTTCCAGCTCGGCAATGCTGTCCAAAGCTTTGGAAATCAGCATATTGGTTTTGTCAAAATGATGATTGAGCAGATCGATGAAAGTATTTTTATCGGATGAGAAGAAATACTTTTTCTCGAAATTTTCTTTTACCAATTCAGCATAGATGGTGGAATAATTTTTCTTCACCTTTTCATAAAATTTCTGGGCTTTCTCCGACTCGCGAAAAGCGGAAAAGGCTTTCTGCTGCTCGGAAAATTTCTCGGTTTTCTCTATTTTATTGTAGAGCTCACTCATATCTTTCATCATTTTTTCTTTCTGCAAAAGCTCTATCATGCGTCGGCCGGTATTGGAACCACCCTGAAATATTTTGATCAGTTTACCGGTAGATTCTACCTCCGCCGCGATCTCTTGCTCCATGAAAAAATCGTAATCGGGCAAGAGGGCTGTATCTTCCGCCCGCAATTTGGAGCGCACTATTTTTTTCTCAATCTGATCACCCGCTTG
>JAWOEN010000116.1:0-23014 GCA_046482725.1 Cloacimonadales bacterium (SeqCode) | reverse complement strand
TTTCCTCCGTTTCAGCCTCTCTTAGCAGGAGAGGTTGGTGAGGTTTAAATCTGGAAATTGTTTATGACTTTTTTCATTTTTAGAATCCTTTTCCATTGCTAACTATCTATTTAGGAACCGTTAAAACGTTTACAGTACTTTCTCTCTAGGCTCAGCAAGTACCAGACTAAAGTCTGCTGTTATCCTGAACAACATTTTCATCAGCTTAACACCATACTTCAATGTGGTGGAGATAGCAGATGATTTCGAAACTCCAATTATCCGCTGCCAAAATTAGTAGTTGACGCTTTACTGACATTTCCTAAGATTAATTTGTTATAGTAATGATTATTGAAAGATTTTTTATCAAACAGGAGGTTATGATGAAAAAACAAATCTTCACATTTTTACTAATTTTTACCCTCTCATTACTTTGTTCCGATATTGTAAAAACCCCTGCTGCTGACGCTCAATCTCAGCCTGAAATCGAAAGCGAAGCTTCCGGTAGCTCGTTTGATTCTCCCGACAACCAATATAGTTTGGATCGAGGCACACCCTTCGAAGCAAAAGAGCTGACTATTGCCGCTTATGACTATTTCCAAAATCATGGTCAAGCGGCTGCATTTGCCAAGTTTGTGGATGATCAATCGCAGTTTTTTTACAAAGATCTCTACATCTTTGTGATAGATATGGACGGTAACATGCTGATCCATGGCAAAGATAAAAGTCTGATGAACAAAAACTTATATGAGCTAAAAGATTCCAAAGGCAACTTCTTCATCCAGAAATTCATCAGAATTATGCAAACTTATGATTCAGGTTGGACAGATTATTTTTGGCGTAATTACAATACCCAAGAGATAGAATCCAAGCTAACTTTTCTCAAGCGCTTGGATGAAAATACATTTTTGGGTTGCGGTGCCTACAATCATCAAAAGTGATTTTGGGAAAAGATGTCGAAAAATTCTCTCAACAAAAATCTCAATTCAATAGAGGAGCAACCGCAATGTCTTCCAACAAAAAAGATCCATCTCAAACAGCCAATATACTGCCCCAAAAAATAGTGGTAAATGATCTGATGCAACAAGGCTATGAATATATCCTGACTGAGCCGATCGGGCAAAATTTCTCTCCTGAGTTTCAGCCGGAACTGACTCCGGCAGAAATGTTGCAATTGGGAGTTTTTGGAGGCAAATACCTCACAGATTGCCAAGCTGAATTTCCCCGAGCTTGGTTCAAACAGGCAAAATTGTGTTCGGAAAAACATGATCCTGAATTAAATTTTTTCGGAGTGAATGCATCTAAGCCGCTGAGCTATTGGCGCGAAAAAGGTTGGATCTACCATGAAGATCCGCGCGGCTGGTTTCAGTGGTATTGCCGTTACTATCTAGGTCGCCGATCTGCTGATGATGACCGTCAAATCAAACGATGGAAAGCGATGAAGCGCCATCTGGCTCAACTAAAAAAGAACTGCCAACCCGCTGACCTAAGCTGCCGTCCCAAACAGAGGCAATCTCTGCTGCATTGGGCTTATGATAGCCGCAAGGTTTAAGGCTAAGGCTGGTGCGCCGTGAGCTAGTTGGTTACTTAAAATTCGCTAAAATCTCTACCGCAGATTTTCCAGCTACCGTCCAAATCCTTAAAAAAATAGGAAATATCACCATTTTCTGCCGAGGGCTCATAAAATATATACTGCTCCTCCCCATCAAAAAAAACCATCTCACAGCTGACAACAGCCCAATAATTTCCCATCAGCTCGATCTCTACTGCGCGAAAAGTTAGCTCGGCATAAGTTTCCAGGCGCTCTAGCCAACGTGCTTCCATATCAGCTTTATCAAGTGGATAGCCATCTTCTTCCTGCCGAAATTGTTCATGATAATTTTCCATGATTCCACTCAAATCACTCAGATTAAAGGCAAGCTCGATATTGGTAATATTTTCCCTGATTTTGGCTTTAGCATAAACTTGCGGATCTGTGCTTTGGCAGGCTGCGATCGCCAGAAGCAGCAACAGCAAAGCGCAGCGGTAAATTTTACTCATCTGCATCCTGGCGTAAAACTAGCACATTCTCGATATGCCATGTTTGGGGAAACATATCAAATGGTTGAATAGATTCTAGCTGATAACCCAATTTCAAAAGCAGCTCTAAATCACGTTTTTGGGTCATGGGATTACAACTCACATAGATAATTTTGGCAATTTTTTGCTGCGCCAAAATATCGATAATTTTAGCATCCAATCCCTTGCGAGGTGGATCGAAAATGATGCTATCGATCTGTTGAGTTTGGCAAATTTCCTGCAATTTATCTTCTACCAATCCCACTTGGAACTGGCAATTTTGCAAATTATTTAGCTCCTGATTGTATTGAGCATCGCTTACAGCAGCCGCATTACTTTCGATTCCGTAGATTTGCGCTGCCTTAGCTGCCAGATACAAGCCGATGGTACCAACTCCACAATAAGCATCAATTATCACTTCTGAGACCTCGATCTGCTGAGCTAGATAGTTATACAATTTTTCTGTAGTGTCATGATTAATCTGGAAAAAAGAGCGATAGTGCAATCGATACTCTATCTCGCCAATCTTATCCTGCAGATATTCGCTGCCAAATAAGATTTTCTCACTTCCTCCCAAAATCACATTACCAGCTTCAGGATTGATATTTTGGATAATCCCGCTGATCTGAGGAAATTTCTGGGTAAGCGTAGATACCAGCTGGCGAGAAAAGGGAAGCTTGCGATTTTTGGTCACCAAGATCACCAGCACTTGAGCCTGGTTGTTATTGATCCTAAAACCTAAATGACGCAGATTACCTTTGCCAGTTTTTTCATCATATATCTTTATTTTGGATGCTTTTACATAAGCCATAAATTCGCTAGCTATTTGATCAAATATCTGCGGTTGGATCTGACAATTTTGGTGAGCTACCACAAAATGCGAACGTTTTTGGAACATGCCGATCCTGATCTCACCGGCTTGCCGAGCAAGTGGCATAAAGCTCTTATTGCGATAATGCTCAGTTTGAGCCGAACCTATGATAGCATTTATCTCTCCCTGTTGAGCAAAAACTTCGCCCACAATCTCTTGCTTCAGAGCTAATTGATCTGAATAATTTATATCCAACCAATCACAGCCGCCGCAGTCGCCAAACACTTCACAATTTGCTTGCCGGCGCAGAGGTGAAGCTTCTACGATTTTGCTGATCTCAGCAAAGCGGGTATTTTTCTTTTGCCGAAAAACTTGCAGATCCAGAATATCACCGGGATAAGCACTATTGACAAAGATGGCTCCATCTGCATCAAAGCCCAAACCCAAACCACGAAAAACCACTTTCTCAATCTTGATATTTTTTAAAATCATTTAATCTTTTTCCTATAATGCAACCAGCGTAATTTCCAAATCATCCAGATTGCTTCAAAAATGATTTTGCGTGTCATCTTAGATTCGCCCACTCGACGATCGGTAAAAATGATCGGAATCTCCTTGATCCGAAATTTCTTGATCCAAGTCCGATAATTCATCTCCACCTGAAAAGAGTAACCATCGGATAAAATCCAATCCAGATCGATCGCTTCTAATACTTCTCGCCGAAAACATTTGAACCCACCGGTGGGATCTGCTATCGGCATCCCGGTAATTACTTGCACATAAAGCGAAGCAAATTTGCTCAGAATCAAGCGCCACAAAGGCCAATTCACCACATTCACTCCCTGCAGATATCTGCTGCCGATTACCAAGTCATTCTGCTCGATCTCTTTTAGCATGCGGGGCAATTCGGCCGGATCATGAGAAAAATCTGCATCCATTTCGATAATACAATCATACTCTTTATTCAGGGCATATTTGAACCCGGCCACATAAGCTGAACCCAAACCCTGCTTGCCAGCTCGTTGCAGCAGATGTATCCGCTGGCTATTTTCCTGCATCTCTTGCACCAGCTTTGCTGTGCCATCAGGCGAATTATCATCAACTACCAAAATCTCCAATTCACTTGCTTCTGCCAAGACAGCCGAGATAATGCTTTGAATATTCTCAGCTTCATTATAGGTGGGAATTATCACTAATGCTTTCATTATTTTTTATCCAAATTATTTTTTAATAACTGCTTTTCCGGCACAGCTCGAAATTTTCTGGCAGGACTTCCCGCCACTATTTCAGCTTGCTTCACATCTTTGGTTACCAAAGCTCCCGCTGCCACAGTACCATCTTTCCCGATAATTTTGCCCGGCATAATCGTAGAATTGACTCCGATTCGGCTGCCGGTTTTCATGGTGATGCCTTTGAAGTGTTGATAGCGCTCGGGATCACGCGCCATATAGTTATCATTGCTGGTAGCTACAGCCGGGGCTACAAAACAGTAATCCTCGATCACTGAATAAGCGGTGATATAGCAATTGGTTTCAAATTTATTGCGATCTCCGATCTGACAAAAATTTTCGATCGCCACATTGCGCCCGATAATATTCAGCTCACCAATTTTGACATTTTCGCGTATCGTTGCCAAATCTGCTATCAGGTTATTGGCGCCGATTTCTGCTTGCACATAGATCGTGACAAAAGCACCAATCTGGCATTGATCGCCGATAATTGCAGGCTGCAAGTCATTATCTACTTTGAATATACTGCGCGGTGAGCTGAGTGGCTTTTTACCAATAATCGTATTATCATCGATTCTGACATTATCACCAATTACACTACCTTCATAAATTATCACATTATTCCCGATCAGGCAATTTGCTCCGATCTCGACTTTTTCCATCACGATAGCATTTATTCCTAAATCGGTGTTGGCACCAATTTTAGCACTTTCTGCAATATGAGCTTTCATATAATCTAAAACCTCCTGAAATCTTATGGCACTTTTATGATTTGCTCTTTGGCAGTAAAGATTTTTTTACTTTTCTGCATAAATTGGTTTTATGGGAAATATCAGCACAAAAAAACCGGCTCAAAATTTTGAACCGGCTTTAGATTATTCTGGTGAAAAAATTATTCGCTAATATTGGTAAAAATATGCTTCCAATTTAAGATAAGATTGAGAATAACACCGACGATTGCGGATAAACCCAAACCTTCCAACTGCAGATTACCAAAGACAAATTTGGCTCCACCCAGACCCAAGACCAGCATCGAAGCTGCAATCATCAATATTTTGGGTTCGGAAAGATCTACTTTATTATCGACCATATTTTTGATACCAATCGCTGAGATCATACCGAAAAGCAGAATGGAAATACCGCCAATCACAGGAGTAGGAATGGTGGTAATAGCCATCGTAAATTTGGGAACAAAAGAGAGAATAATCGCAAAGACAGCGGCAATTCTCATTACGATGGGATTATAATTTCCGGTCAGGGCGACAGCTCCGGTATTTTCGCTATAGGTAGTATTGGCAGGTCCACCAATCATAGCAGAAATAGTGGTAGCAATACCGTCTCCCATCAGAGTTCTGTGAATTCCGGGTGATTTGATGAAATCTTTTCCCACTACATTACCAATCGCCAAAACATCGCCAAAGTGCTCTACAATAGTTACGATAGCGATCGGCACAATTATCGAGATTGATCTGGCTGAAAAAACAGGTAAGCTGAAGGAAGGAACTCCAAACCAAGCTGATTCATTGACTGCTGTAAAATCTACTATTCCCACGATGATAGCCAAAATATATCCGGCGATCAAAGCGATCAAAACCGGTAGCATGGAAATAAGTTTTTTGCCGATTTTCTCGAAATATACTTTTACAAAGATTGCTACGGCAAAGGTAAAGAGTGCTACCCCCCAGCAACCGTTTACACCAATCTTATCTACGATTGCCTGATTATAACTACCATTAGCATTTTGAATCGCTACTGGGGCCAAAATCAGACCTATCAAAATAATAATGGGTCCGGTAACAAAGGGAGGTAAAATTTTGTGTAAAACCTGCGGATCGACAAACCTGAATATTATGGCGACTACCACATAGAGCAAACCCGCGATAGCAATACCACCCAAAGCTTCCGGCAAAGAGCCGCCCGCTGCTGTGGATACAGCAATGATACCGGGAATAAAGGCAAATGATGAGCCCAAAAATACCGGAACCTGCATCTTGGTGATGAAGTGAAATATCAAAGTACCAATACCTGCGGCAAACAGGGTTACACCAACATCCAAACCTGTGATCAGTGGTACCAAAACTGTGGCACCAAACATCACAAAGGTGTGTTGAAAACCTAAAATAACATTTCTTCCGTTCAAATCTTTCATGAGTACTCCTTACGATTGATTTTTTACATTTTCTTTACTGATCCATTTATCAGTAACTCATTACAAATACTGATTAAACAGAAATTATTGTCTCGGCTTGACAAGCAAAATATTTTTTTAAGCCAAATTTCTGCAATTTTTCAGTATGACCAGTTTACGATATTATCCTAATTCTACACTTATTTTTGCTACAAACTGTAACAATTCTTCATCTTCTCCCCACAAACCAGCGCACTGCAAACCCAGCGGTAAATCATCAAGCATACCGAGCGGAGCCGCTATTGTAGGAACTCCACAATAAGTCCAAGGCAGATTCATGATAGGATCGCCGGTAGAATCCAAGCCCAGAGGAGCCGCAGCAGGCGCAGCCGGAGAAAGCCAAATTTTGATCTGTTTCTTCTCTGAGATAGCTGCAAGTTTTTGGCGCCAAAGCTTTCTGCCAGCCAAAGCTTTTTGATACAATTCTTTTGAAATCTGTTGGCCGCTCTCGATCAACTGCCGAGTTTTCTGATGATAAAGCTGCTGATAATCCTGATACCATTTCTGATGCACAGTCGCAAATTCACGCGCATTCAAAGCCCGATGCAGATAATTTACCTCTGCAATATCATCCCATAAATCTGTATAAATGATTTCATAGCCGATCTTGCTCAGCTTTTCCAGAATTACTTGGAACTGCTTCAAAGTCTCCGCTTCTGCTTGCTCTAAATATTTCTGTGATGGGACTCCAAGACGAGGCAAATTTATAGCTTCAGCCTCTCTCGAATCTTTCCCACTCAATACTTGCCAAACTAATTGCAAACCAGCCACATCCTGAGTAAAAAATCCCACCTGATCAACTGCCGGAGAAAAGGGAATAATCCCCGCTCTGGAAAGCTGACCAAAGCTTGGCTTCATTCCCCAAGTTCCGCAGAATGAAGCGGGCCGAGATATAGAGCCAATGGTTTGCGTTCCCAAAGCCAAAGGACACATTCCGGCCGCTACAGCAGCAGCTGAGCCGCTACTAGAGCCACCAGGTGTGTGCTTGATATTGTGCGGATTTTTGGTTGGTCCGGGCTGAAAATAGGCAAATTCAGTGGTTACTGTTTTACCCAAAATCAGGGCACCGACGCTTTGCAACTGACTGACCACAGGCGCTTGCTTGTCATGAAACAGATGCGGCGGAAGCTGGGATCCGCCTTGAGTGAGAAAACCATCAACGCAGAAAATATCTTTCACTCCGATCGGCACTCCAAAAAGCAGGGGTCGCTTCTCCGGATGCGGCCAACGTAATTTCAAAGCCCGCAATTGACTCTGCAAACGCTCTCGTCGCTTTTCTTCAGGCAAAAATGCCCTGATTACAGCATCAGAAATTTCTATTCTATCGCAGAGCAGATCAATTAGCTCTTCCGGCAAGAGATCACCTGTTTTTAGCAGTTGCAAAATCTCTGATAAAGAGCAGGGATGTAGATATTTTGGCATCTTAGAGAACTCCTGCTTTCTGCAGTTCAGCAATTTCAGCTTTCGATAAGTTCAGATATTTTTGCAAAATTTCACTGGTGTGTTCGCCCAGTTTGGGCGCTGCTTGGCGCTCTGCTGTTTCCGGCAAATTGTCCATTTTGATCGGGTTGCCGGCAATCTTGATTTTTCCGGCTGCTTCATCTTCTACTTCCACGATCATATTACGGGCAGCGATTTGAGGATCTTGCATCACTTTATCGATGGTATTGATCGGGCCACAGGGAATTCCTGCTGCTTCTAAGAGCTCGATCCATTCAGCAGCATTTTTTTGCGAAATGATCTTTTGCAGCAGAGGAATCAATTGCTCGATATTCTTGGTACGCTGCCCATTATCACAAAATCTGCTATCCTCGATCAAATCGGTTCTACCGATGAGGTGGCAGAATTTCCGCCATAAGTTTTCATTACCGATGGGCAGGACAAAATAATCATCTTTGGCCCGAAAAGCTTGAAACGGTGTAATCGTGGGATGTCGGTTGCCCAGAGGTTGTGGCGCTACGCCATCGACCTGATAGCGAGCCAAAGCATTCTCCAAGATCGCCACCTGACAATCCAGCATTGCCACATCGATCTTTTGTCCTTTCCCGCTTTTTTCTCGTTGATAAAGGGCAGCATTGATGCCGATCGCCGTAAAGAGAGAAGCTGTAATATCACCGGTGGACATACCCACTCTGGTAGGAGGAGAATCGGGCCAACCCGTGATGCTCATAATGCCGCCACGTGCTTGAGCCAAAATATCGTAAGCTGCTTTCTTGGAGTCGGGCCCACTGTGCCCAAACCCGGAGCTGGCAGCATAGATTAGTCGCGGATTGATTTGCTTCAATTCGGCATAGCCCAAGCCCAGCTTTTCCATGGTTCCGGGACGGAAATTTTCTACCAATATATCAAATTTCTGTACCAAAGATCGGAAAATCTCTTTGCCCCGAGCAGTTTTTAGATTCAAGGTAAAGCTCTGCTTATCGCGATTCAAGCTGAGAAAATAGAGGCTTTGCTGATTTTTGAAAGGGCCGAAATAACGTGAATCATCGCCGATCCCCGGCATTTCCAATTTGATAATTTCTGCTCCCAAATCCCCGAGAATCATGGTGCAGAAAGGACCTGCCAAGACTCGAGTAAGATCCAATACTTTTATGCCTGCCAAAGGTTTCTGCATCAATCCTCCTTGTGTAAATTTGCCAAAGCCACTTTCTCTTTGGTCAGAGGCATCGATTTTATTCTTACGCCCAAGGCATCATAGACTGCATTGGCAATCATGGGAGCAGCTGGGATCATGGTGTGTTCACCCACTCCCCGTGCGCCAAAGGGGCCATCCGGTTGTGGCACTTCCACGATGATGGGAACGATCTCTTCCGGAATATCTTTGGCTGTGGGAATTTTGTAATCTGTGAAATTGGCATTGAGCATTTTGCCTTGCGCATCAAAGCGCATATCTTCGTAAAGCACAGTCGCCAAACCTTGCAATAAGCCACCGGTTATCTGTCCTTTCACTAAAGAGGGATTGATAGCTTTTCCCACATCTATTGCTTCCACAGCTTTCAGAATATTGATCTCACCACTGTCTTCATCCACCTCGATCAGGCAGGCAGCAGCGCCAACTGTATAATGCACGTTGGGATGTCCACCCTGACTGGTTTCCGGATCACTATTGGCAGAGGCAAATTCGGGCATAAAGATTCCACGTCCCAAAATCGGTCCACCCTTGAAGGTAAAATCTTCAGCTTGAATTCCGTTGATTACAAAATCTTTCAGAGGTAATTTGAAACTGGGCTTGGTTTTACATTTCACAGCTTCATCTTCCATATAAAGCATATCTTTGGGCAGATAGAGCGTACGTTCCACCAGATCAAAAATCTGGTCTCGAGCATCGATCGCAGCTTTGCGCACAGCATTACCGCAGCTCCAGGTTACGTGCGAAGCTACTGTCTGCCATTCGTATGGATTGCGGTCAGTATCGGGATTTTCAGTACGAATCTTGGAGATGGGAACAGCCAAGATTTCAGCTGCACATTGCGCCATCACTGTCAGATAGCCCTGCCCCATATCCATTCCCGAAACCAAAATATTGATGCTGCCATCTTCGCTGAATTTGAGAAATGCTGCAGAACTGGCATTGGGTGGCATGGCTGGTGCCTTCCAAATCAAGGAGAAGCCTTTGCCGATCTTTTTGTGAGGTTTGCTGGTGGTATGCTTTTTATCCCACTCTATTTCTGCTGCAACTTTGTCGATGCATTCTAGCAAGCCGTTAGGATTCATCGGTACGCCATAAGCCAAAATATCGTCTTCCTTGATCGCATTTTTGCGGCGTAATTCCACCGGATCGATCTGCAGATGTTGAGCGATGCGAGTGATGTGAGATTCCAAACCAAACATAAATTCCGAATAACCAAAGCCGCGATAAGCGCCACAGGGCGGAAGATTGGTATAGAGACAGATAGAATCGATAGCCACATTGGGATAGCGATAGGGACCGATCGCCGATAATCCTACAGCATTCACCACATTGGCGCCATATTCGGCTGAGGCTCCTGTATCCCAATAAAGTTTATGATCGATCGCCGTGAAAGTTCCATCATTTTTCACACCAATTTTTATTTGGGCGATCAAACCTTGGCGCTGAGAAGTATTGTAAAATTCCTGCTCGCGACTCCAGATAATCTTCACCGGGTTACCTTTTGATTTGGTCGCAACTGCAGCCGCCAAGATCTCCATCGAAACGCCTGCTTTGCCACCAAAGCCACCTCCGATGGGAGGAGCAATCACACGGACATCTTTGTTGCTGAAGCCCAAAGGTGCCAAAGTTTCGGCAAAGACATTTCTCTGAGTATGAGGCGATTGTGAAGCTGCCCAAATCGTCAATCTTCCGCTCAAATCACACAAGCCCACAGCAGCATGAACTTCCAGCGGGCAGTGCGCATAGCGTGGCACAGTGTAGCTATCTTCCAAAACAAAATCAGCTTCAGCAAAACCTTGCTCCACATCGCCACGTCTGGTTTTGCGCCAATGCGCTATATTGCTGCCAGCTTGTGGAAAGAACCACGGCACGTGCGAATACTCTCCCAGATCGGGGTGAATCTTGACGGAATCTTCGGCGAATGCTGTCATCTGATCAAGAATCGCCGGCAGCTTCTCATATTCCACTTTTACCAATTTGGCAGCTCTTTCAGCCGTTTGGATATCACGCGCTACTACCAAAGCAACTTGCTGCCCTACATAATTTACCTTGTCCATCGCCAGAATATAGCGATCTTGCATATACAATCCGAAACGGTAAGGAAAATCCTGAGCTGTATACACTCCCACCACACCCGGATATTGCGAAGCAGCTGCTGTCTCGATCCGCAAAATCTTGGCATGTGCTTCAGTGCTTTCTACGACTGCGGCAAAATGCAGATTGGGACCAAATTCTATATCATCAGTGTAGTGGGTAGCGCCCGAGACTTTCTCTTTGCCGTCAATGCGGACAGAAGGCTTACCAACATACTTTAAATCTTCCATAATAACTCCTTGTCAATTGAGAGTTTGTGAATGTTTATACTGTCTATATCATGATATTTTGCAAATATTTTATCGATCTTCCGCAGCTTCTTTTACCGCATCCAGAATGGGTAGATAACCGGTACAGCGGCAGAGATTGCCGGCCAAAGCTTCTTTGATCTCATCCAAAGTAGGATGAGAATTCTTCTCCAATAATTCGGTAGCAGAGATTATCATACCGGGAGCGCAAAAACCACATTGAAAAGCGTTTTTGTCGATCATCAAATTCTGCACTTTGGATAAGCCATTTTGCGAAATACCTTCTACTGTTACGATCTCTTGTCCGGCAGTTTCGATAGCCAAAACCAAACAACTGCGCACGCTTCTGCCATTTAATAATACAGCACAAGCTCCACAATCACCGCGTTCGCAACCACATTTGGGACTTTTGATTCCCAATTTCTCACGCAAAACAGTCAGCAAGGTTTCATTGGGTTTCACCACCACTTTTCGCCATTCACCGTTAATTTTTATTTCTATCTCTTTCATTATTCACCACCTTGCAGAGTAAGATACATTTTCTCTAATCCACGCTGGAACATAATTTTCATCATATGAACCCGATATTCGGCTGAAGAACGAATGTCACTGATCGGCGAGATCTCGCTGGGAATCAATTCAGCAGCAGCTTCCCAGAGCTGGGGTTGCAATTTTTTTCCGCGCATAAAATTTTCCAATTGAGGCATTCTAGCTGCTACCGGCCCCACTGCACAATGGGCAAAACGATATTGCCAATCATCTGTTATATAGAGAGCTATGCCGGCTTGCGCCAGATCTTCACCTCGATATCTTCCCAATTTCTCATAAGTCCCCAGGTGCTTCGTGAGGGGAACTTTCACTCCCAAAACCAGTTCATCTGCCTGCAGAGAAGTGCGCTTGGGACCGGTAAACCAATCGTGAATCGAGATAGTTCGTTTGCCTTGCTGATTTTGCACCAATACGTGAGCATCGTAAACCAATAAAGCGGGTCCGGCATCCAAGCTGGGAACAGCCGAACAGATATTGCCGGTCAAAGTCGCCCGATTGCGCACGCCTACCGAGGCCACAGTTTCACTGGAATTCCATAAGATCGGCAATTTTGTTTTGATCTCACTCGATTCGATCAATTCGGTAAAGGTAACGCCAGCTCCGATAAAAATATTATCCTGCTTGATCTCCAATTTTTGTAATTGTTCAATCCCTTTTAGATCCAGTACCAAATCCGGTGCTACCATATCTTCTTTCAGATGAACTACCAAATCTGTGCCACCAGCTAGAATTTTGGCTTTTGCTTTATACTGCGCCAGCAATTCCAAAGCCTGCTGCAAAGTTTTTGGTTTTTCATATCTATATTCGCAAGTTATTGCCATAAAAAACTCCTTATTTAGACACGCCTTAATCCAGATAATAGCAGGTCCTTCTGATATTTCGAAAGACCTGCCATCTCTATTTATTCATCCATCTCCATCGCGATAATTCTACACATGGAAGATTCCAGCTCGATTCCTCGCAGTGGGAACATACCGATCCAGACGCGTTTATTATTTACTTTGTTGATCTCTCCGCCCAAGTTTTCGGCATGCAGCAGATTTTTGGGGAAAAGGTTCAGATGCATCACCTGATAATACTCTTCGGTCGGGAACATCTCATCCCACTTTTTACCATAATCTTGCATCAGCTTGGCCTCAGCTTGCTTAAATGGTTTGGGATGCCAATCTCTGATAATGGTATTCATGGGATGATCAGCGCTGCCACAATCCACTCCGATCCATTTTATCTCCATCTCCAAAGCCCATTTATGAAAATCAGGACTTGGCCCCGGATGTTTGACGAAATAGCGCACTTCATCAGATTCGGGTTGATCCCAGCTATAGCGATGATAACCTGTATTGATGATCAGGATATCGCCTTTGCGAATATCAGCTTTTTTCATCAGCATTTCGGGAGTATAGAGCGAATAATCAGAAACTTCGTCCGCAATATCTACCACCACTCCGGCTCCGATCCAATCCTTGATCGGCACTTCACCAATAGTTTTACCGCTGGCAAAAAAGTGAATCTGTCCATCGATATGAGTACCGACATGATTACTGGTTTTGATAATCTGACCATTGGCACCTTGCCCCATATGAGCTCCGGCCAAACGCTTGAAATATTGCACTTGCAGCGGCATATAGCTGGGCCAGGGTGGGGTGTGCACGCTCAATCTTTGGGTCAAATCATAAACTTTTACCTTGTCCATAAATTCTAGAAATTCTTGTGGTTTCATCTTTTCCTCCTATTTTTTTATTCTGTTATTTTCTTTGCTAAGCCTTTAGCAGCTTGGATAAATGGCTCCATCGGAGCACTCAAAACTCCCGCACCTACTTGACCAATCCCCGGATCTTTGTGAGCTACACCAGTATCGATGAAAGGCAATAAACCTTTTTCTACCACTTTGGTCACATCAATGCCGGTGGGAGTTCCTCGGAAATTTAGATAGGGAATCTGATAGATATTATTTTCGCCAAAGGCGATCTCATACATGGCAAGCGTATAATTGACAGCATCATTGGCAGAGCCGCCCACAAACTGCACGATGGCCGGAGAAGCTGCAATGGCGAAGCCGCCCAAACCGACAGTTTCGGTAATCGAGCTGTCCCCGATATCAGGG
This sequence comes from Cloacimonadales bacterium (SeqCode), assembly GCA_046482725.1. GTDB lineage: Bacteria > Cloacimonadota > Cloacimonadia > Cloacimonadales > TCS61 > DAOWES01. The sequence continues at coordinate 9,122 of JAWOEN010000116.1, read as the reverse complement.
TTAGCATCATCTTTGCTAAAGCCGGGAAAGTAAAGCGCATCCGGTACCAGAGCTTTGCCCACAAACCACTCATCTCCGGTTCCGGCCAATTGCAAGCCAAAATCAGTTCCGTTGCGGGTCATGGCAATTACGATGCTGCTATCGGCGATATCGCGTGCTGCATCCAATGTTACCTTGGCAGCGGGCATGGAAAGATTGAGAAAGAAATGATCGTTGCCATTGATAAAATCCAGCACTTTAGCTGCGGTTTCTGTATCTGATGCTGTCTGCACGATAGCCGGGGCAATCGCCCGATAAAAGAGTGAAGTTCCGGCGCGGTTACGATTGTGGACTTCATCTCCCATATGCAGCGCTTGCGCAATCATATTTTTCAGATCTATCCGACCCAGATGTTCTACCGCTTTTTTTAAGGTGGGATAGAGAACTTGCTCCATCCATTTTAGTTTCTTGATAGTAGATTCGTCATAAGCGCCATAACGTAAAACTTTGCCCAATCCTTCGTTCATGGTGCAGTAAGCAAAATTGCCAAATTCTTCATTTTTTAGGACAAACACCGGCATAGAAGCCGAAACTACTCCTGCCATCGGTCCCACAGTCTGATGCTCATGACAGGGAGCGAAATCGAATTTTCCGGCAGCTCCCAGCTTATCTGCTTCAGCGTAATCTTGGGCTTTACCTTCATAGATCATTGCCCCGATCATAGCGCCTTTCATCGGCCCGCTCATTCTTTCCCAAGTCAGCGGTGGTCCCGAGTGCAGCAGCAGATTTTCTTTCATTCCGGGAATTACATTGCGGGCGATATCCAAGCCAACCAAAACAGGTTTACCCTGCAAGATGATCTCCAAAACTTTCTCATTGGCTGCCACGATCTTGGCTCGATTCTGCTCAAAAATTGCCAATATCTCTGGATCCAAATCGGCCGGCGGAGTCCAATCTACCTGAGTAACTTGCTGCCCTTGCTGTTGCAAATCTTCTGTAAAGCGTTCCAAACCGAGATTTATTACTTCTACTTTATCTCCAAATAGTTTTTTGAAAGCCATTATTCCTCCCTTTCTCTCTCTATTTTCTTGATCAATTCTTTGATTGTTTCGGCGCCAGCTGCATTGGATGGTAAGACAATTACACCATTCTCCTGCAGAGTTTGGATGATCTGCTCGCGATTTTGGGGATCGGCCTGAGTGCCTGTAACAGAGCAGATAAATAAAATATCAGGTGCGATAGATTGCGCTTTTTGGATTATCGGCAAATTTTCTGCCAAAGGATCGGGATGGGCACCATAACCCAAAACCAAATCCAAGAAAATTATCGCTGTCTCGGCAGTTTCTGCCTCTTGCAAAATTCGTTTGTTGCGCAATTCAAAATCCATCATCGGGTGCAAACGACCCACCGTAAACTCATCCTCGCCCATATCCAAAAGTGTATGTTTCTGGCTTTGCCAATTATCAGCCAATTTGTATTTATCTTCTCTGGCGCGGTTAGAGTAGATCTCGATCCCGGCTTGCTGCAAGATAATCTGCATCTCATCACAAAGTGTGCCGCCGGTAAATAGACCGCGTAGATATCGCCGTTTTTTTCCAATTTTAGGAAAATTATCAGCTGCGATCTTTTGGCACTCTTGCTGCTGTTCAGCCAAAAATTTATCCACAGCACTGAGCTCAGATTGGTTGGATAAAGCGCAAGCTTTCAGAGCGGCTTCTTGCAAATTTTTGCAGAAAACCAGATTTTTATTGGCTGCTTGAGGCTCTGTGGCTCCCAAAAATATGGTTACAATTGGTTTATCAATTTTGGAAATTTTATGATTTATTTTTGCCAAGACTTCTGCAGCGGGAGGTTTGGAGATAAGTACTATCACTTTAGTTTCATCATCTTGGGCCAAAAGATCGATGCCAGATAAAAACATCAAGCCACCCACCTCTTTTTTGATATCACGTCCCCCGGTGCCGATAGCTTGCGAAATGCCAAAGCCCTCTTCCGAGATAAGTGAAGTGATCTCTTGCAAGCCGGTACCGGAAGCAGCGACTAAGCCAATATCACCCTTTTGCACAGAGTTGGAAAAAGCCAACGCTACTTGGTTGATGATCGCGGTTCCACAATCCGGTCCCATCACCAAAAGATTTTTTTCCACAGCGTATTTCTTCAGCTCTATCTCTGTTTGCAGTGGCACATTGTCGGAAAATAACATCACGTTCAAACCATTTTGCAAAGCTTTCATCGCTTCCTTGCCGGCAAAGCGACCAGCTAATGAGATCAAGACCAGATTGGATTCTGGTTGCTTCTGCAGCGCGCCCTGCAAGCTTTTGGGACTAAAACTGCCAGACTCATCTTTGTGATGCCTGATATCTGAAAGCAGCTGCTCGACTGCAGCAAAAAGCTCATCTATATTATCATCATCTGCTGTTTTGATTACGATCAACAGATCTGTATCTTTGTATGAGGCAAATTCAGGCAAATAGAGATTCGCCGTCTGCAAAATTGCCTTGTTTTCAGCTGTTGCCATTACCACGGTGGCGTCTTCCACTCCCTCCAGTTTCGATATCTCCTTGCCCACAATCATCAAACTGACTGAATCGAAATATTCGCCTTGTTTAACCAAGCTCTTGATCATTCATAACCTCCTTCATAGTGAAAATAAATCCTGTTAACGTATCAGATCCGGAACTGTGCCCGGTTGTTAATATTTGTTTTGCTCGCTGCTGCATTTGTGCTGGATTGCCGCTAGCAAGTGCTTCTAGAAATCGATAAAAATTTCGGTAATATTTGTTTTGATAGGCAAAATAGAGAAAAGTATTGGAGATCAGATTTGCTCCGAGAGCATTTTGATAAACCATTTGCAGCTGCGACTGATAATCTTTGTGAAAAAGAGAGCTGAGATAATGTAGCGCGTAAAGAGCTCCACAGATAAAATCATCTCCGCTGGGTGTGAGCCCAAAACCAGCGCCTTTGATTTCTGTCGCGATTTGGGGTAAACTATTTAGGGTAAGATCAGCTATCGAATCTTGCATATGATGCAAAAATGCCTGCTGAAAAGTTGTAGTGAAATTTTTTGTCAAATGCGGTTGCAATAAAAATCCCAAACTATGATCAGAAAAAGGTATTTCCTGACCCAGCTTAACCAGAATTGTTCTCAACTCAGCAGGTTTTCCAGAGTAATTTTTGGCATGGTAAAAACATGGGGTAGGAAGTGAAAAACTTTCAGTACCAATTCTCAAATTATTTTCCGCCAAACTTACACAGTCAGGAGCAGCAGCAGGAAGTTTGCTGCAGACGATATTATTGGGACCAAAGCCAATCTGGGGAGTGACTAAAGAGATGATTTTTTCTGCGTTTTGGTAGTTGTAGACAGTAGCAAAACGAGAATGTAAGCGATATTTTCCCGGTGCTATCTCTGTACCAAAATTCATAATATCCATAATTCACCTCGGTTCTTGGAAAATTTGAGACAATTTCAAAAAATAAAAACCAAAGGACAATATGTGGATTTCTCTTTTTAGATGTCAAATTATTTACTGCTGAGCAAACTATTTAATCCTATCAAATAAAAAAGTTTTCTAACTCTTACTTTTCGTGTAATCAACGGACTAGAGCTTGTTTAGCATAATTATACTTGACCTAAGACAATAATATTTTTCTTATACTTTTTTAAAAATAAATATCTAGGAGAGTGCAATGGCATTCATCAAATATGTAGACAAAAAAGATATCCCAGAAAAATTTCAGGTAGCCAATAGTGACAATATTGTCAATATCCACTCGATCAATCCCAAAATCATGTCAGCTCATTACCATTTTTATCTGGAGCTGATGCGGCGTAAAAGTCCGCTCAGCAGAATTCAGAGAGAGATGCTGGCACTATTTGTCTCTCAGCAAAACAGTTGCTCTTACTGAGTAGCTCATCATGAAGCGGCGCTTCGTGCTGAGCTGAAGAAGGCAAAATATACCCAAACAGATATTGAGCAGATCGTAAATAATCTAAAAGATAAAAAGCAAGAGCAAGATTCTATCAGCTCAGCAGATCGAGCTATGCTGAGCTATGCTAACAAATTGAATACTTTAGCTCAGCCGATCTTGGAAGCAGATATTGCCAAATTGCGCCAAGAAGGCTTTGAGGAGCTAGCGATCCATGATATCTGCACGATTGTAGCCTATTTCAATTTTGTCAATCGGATGGCAGTGGGATTGGGAGTGGAATTGGAAGCTAGATTTACCGACAACAGCTCTGTTTAAACCTAGTTCAATGAAAATAATTGACGTATAAGTCTATCTCTGGTTTATGCACAATAGTCAAAAGAGATTTTTTTTCAGCTGACATTTGGGTCAGCTGCCAAAGATAGCTCTGCAATTTATAAAAATGAGGAAATAATGACGAAGAATTTTTCAGATTTTGGTTTATCTATAAACGCCATAAAAGCAATAGAAAAGAAAAGATTTACCCAACCCACCGAGGTACAGGAAAAAATAATTCCCCTGATTTTAGCAGGTGAAAAAGATCTGCTGGTGCAATCCAGAACCGGCACCGGCAAAACTGCAGCCTTTGCCATTCCGCTCATCGAGAAGCTGGAGGAGAAAAAGCCCAATCAACTGCTGATCATGGCTCCCACCCGCGAGCTGGTGATTCAGCTCTCCAGCGAAATCCACTCACTCTGTGGTCGCAAGCACCTCAAGATCGCGCTATTGTATGGCGGACAATCTTATGCCTCACAAGAAAAAAGATTACGCCAAAATGCCGAAATTGTCATCGGCACGCCCGGCCGGATTCAAGATCATATCGAGCGCAAAAATTATAGCACCGATAAAATCGATTATCTCATCTTGGATGAAGTAGATCAGATGCTGCGCACCGGATTTGCCATAGCGATGGAAGAGATTTTGCGAAAGGCAAATCGCGCCCGGCGTACCTATTTTTTCTCGGCCACTGTGCCCTATCAGATCAATAATCTGGCAAAAGTCTACACCAAGAAATTGGAAAAAGTGATCATCGATAAACAGAAAATAACTGATGAATTTACCGAGCAACTCTATATTGAGATGTTCTCTCATGATAAGTTTGCCAATTTGAAAAATATCCTGGCACATGAAGCAGATTTCTACGGCATCATCTTCTGCCGCACCAGGCTGAAGGCGAAGCATCTGGGAACTCGTCTGGCAAAATTGGGTTTTGCCGCCGCCGGTATTCATGGTGATCTGGCTCAGGATATTCGTGAACAGGTGATCGGAAAATTTCGCCACCGCAAGATCACCATTCTCACCGCCACCGATGTAGCAGCTCGCGGCTTGGACGTTCCCGAACTGACTCATATCATCAATTATTCCCTGCCTCAAACTCCCGATATCTTTGTACATCGGGTGGGGCGAACAGCCCGCGCCGGCAAAACCGGCATTGCCATCACCTTTGTTACACCGGAAGATGAACGTAAATTTGCAGCGATGAAAAAGGAACTGAAGCAAAATATTTCGCGCCGAGAAATCAGCTTTTACGATACACCGGCAGCGCCTCAACCGGCTGCAGCAGCACATTCTGAAACAGAGATGGTAAGATTGTTTATTGCATTAGGCAGTAAAAACGATATGGATAATCTCAAATTATTGGGTTATCTGGAAAAAAATTGTGGAGTAAAATCTGAAAATATTCATAATATGTTGGTTTCAGATACATTCAGCTTTATCAGCACGCAGCAAGCTGATGCTGAGCTGATTTTAGCAGCTCTGGGTGATAAGAAAAATGGCAAACGCAAAATGGTGGAAATTGCCAAGCCCGATACAAAGAAAACTTCCAAACCACGTTTTCCCAAAAAGCAAACGCGGCAAAATAAGCGCCCAGAGCAACGGAAACCTTTTAGAAAAAAATAAATTTGAGAGGAGAATTATAAGCATGCAGCTTCTAAGAAAATATTCGCTCTATCTGATTCCATTTTTATTGGCCTCGATTTTATTTGCTGTTTCCTTTACTCCTCTCATCCAAAACCCACTGCGGCAATTGGCAGATTTCAAGTTCCGCCAGTTTCCGCTCAATCCTCCCCCAGATGATGATATCATGCTGCTGGTTATCGATGATAGCAGCTTGAAATTTTTTCAGGATAATGGCGTATCTTATCCCTGGCCCCGCCTCTTTTATGGCAAAGTTGTGGAATTTTTGCAACAAGCAGGAGCTCGCGCCATCTTCTTTGATCTGATCTTTAATGAACGCGATCTGAACCGCGAGGAGATAGATGCCACTACCAGCGATGCCAGCTTTGCCGCAGCCCTCAGCCAGATGGATAATGTCTATCTGGCCTCTCAACTGATTGATGACAGACGCTTTCAACAAGAGATCTCCACTTCTTTACAGCTCGAGGGTCAGCTTGCTCACCTCAGCAATTATCCCGGCCTTATTACACCGATCGAACCTTTTCAAGCTGTTTCCAAAACCGGCTTCATCAATATCTTCCCCGATTCTGACGGAGTGATTCGCTCGGCTAAACTTTTAGCTCGCTCTGATCAGCAAGTTATTCCCAGCTTGATCTTGCAGATGTATGCTGATCTACAACAAAAATATAATCTGCAATTGGAAAAATCTGCCCTGAAATTTTCTGATCTCAGCATTCCCACAGACCGCAAAGGAAATTATCAAATCTCTTGGTATCAAAAAGGTGATTTCGAATATATCCCTTTCAAAGCGGTAATGCAATCTGCCAGCGCTGGAGAATTTGGCAATCCTCAAACTTTGGCCAATGAGATTTTTGAGGATAAGGTCATCTTTATCGGGGCTACAGCCTCCGGTTTGAAAGATATCCGAGCTGTGCCAATCGATGAAAATATCCCGGGCGTCGAGATCTGGGCCAGCCTCTACAGCAACCTGGCGCAACAACATTTTCAAAAAACAATTGCCCCCTATTGGAATTTTATCTTGCTGCTGTTTACCACACTTTTGATCTTCTTACTTTCTCATCTACGCAAAAAATATCTCAGCTATCTGGCGATCAGCTTGTTTCTAGTGCTGCTGGTAATTGCCGATCTGCTCAGCTGGATTTTTGGACGTCTGCAAATCGATATTATCTCGCTTCTGGCCAGTGCCATTATCAGCTTTATCATTATCCAAATTATCCAATATACAGCCGAGGTCAAACATAAGAACAAATTGAAAAAAACCTTTGGTCGCTATCTCAATCCCAATTTGGTAGAATACTTGGCTGCCAACGATTCCGAGCTGAAAATGGGCGGTCGTGAATCTCAGGTTTCCGTGCTATTTTCCGATATCTACGATTTTACCACTATTTCCGAAACGATGCAACCAAGCGAAATAGTGGCAACACTAAACGAATATTTTGATGATTTGACTCGGATGATTTTGCAGAATGATGGTCTTTTGGATAAGTATACCGGTGATGGGATTATGGCAGTTTTTGGTTCTCCCCTACCTGATGCGGAGCACGCCCGAAAAGCTTGTAAGGCGTTGATGGAGCACAAAGCATTTTGTGCTAACTTGCAAAAAAAATCACAACTCAGTTTCAGCGAAAAAATCCATCTTAATACGCGTTTGGCTATCAACAGCGGAGTAGCTATCACCGGCAATATCGGTTCTTCCAAACGCATGGATTTCACTGCGATCGGAGATACGGTAAATCTGGCTGCCAGATTGGAAGCTGTGAACAAACTCTATGGCACCAATTATCTGATCAGTGAAGCTACCTACAAACTGGTGCAAGAATTTTTCGAAGTGCGATTTTTGGATATGGTAATGGTGAAAGGTCGTAGTGGAGCTACTATCATCTACGAACTTCTTGGTTGCAAAGGCTGTGCTATCGATGAAGTAATTGACTATTACGAACAAGCTTGGCAACTTTATGCTGATAGAAAGTGGCAAGAAGCACGCAATATTCTGATCAATTTCACCACAGATCCACCCAGCAAAAAACTGCTGGAGCGCATCGATAGCTTGCTTTTGGAAAATCCCACCAACTGGAGCCCTATCAGAAAACTTTATGCTAAATAGGAGATGAAAATATGAAAAAAATTATCTATCTAAATTTGATTTTTTGGCTAGTCCTGGGTTCGGTTCAGCTGCTTGCTGCATCTTGGAAAAAGATAGCGCGCCAACAGGCAACCGTACGTTCCGGTCCCGGAATTTTTTATGAAAAAATAGGATCTTTGCAGCAAGATGAGTCTGTGAATATCCAATCTGAAAACAATGGTTGGCTGCAAATAGATTTTGCTGAGAGCGCCTATATCTCGGCCAAAGCACTCACCAAGCCGAGCAAAGTGGATGGCATCTTTCAGCAAATGGGTAGCCAAACTACTGATCTGCAAGCTTCACGCCATGGACTTTCGGCCGGCATCAAAGGCTTTGCAGCCAAATTTACCAAAAGCAGCGGCTCATTTGAAAAATTCCAGGCAATCATGAATTCCAACCAATTGCAGCCAAATCTCTACACCAAATTGCAACGCCAACAAGCGGGAAAATATCTAAAAAAGGCTAGGAAGCATCATCAACTTCCGGATGGAGCCCGCGATCAATTCACGCCCCAAGAGATCTATCTGGGCACTGCCTTTGCCTCCAATATAGCTAATCTGGGCTTGTCTCAAGATCAGCAGTTGCACGATTTTCTCAACGTGTTTGGCAATCTTATCGTAGCTGCTACAGAATTTTATGATCAGCGCTTTCACTTCTATGTCTTAGAGAGCGAGAAGGTAAATGCTTACGCTTGCCCGGGTGGTATTATTTTTCTGACCAAAGGTATCTTGAAGTCTGCTCAAAACGAAGCGGAGCTGGCTTTTGTCATTGCCCACGAATTAGCACATGCTATCCGGCAGCACGGTTTACAGGAGATGGAAGAGCGCAAAGATCTGATCAAATCTGAAAGCATGTTTGCCGAAATGGATAGAGAGTTTGAGCTGCTGGGCATCGAGCAAGATGAAAAGATCCAGAAAGTGGAAGAGGAATTGGAAGCTGAGCTCTTTGATTTTTATGAAACAGTCTTTAGCGGCCGCTTGGAAAAATATGAAGCTGAAGCTGATGAACTGGGTATCTTGTATCTGATGCGCAGCGGCTATGCCCCCCAACACGCTCGCAATATCTTGCAAAGATTGGCTCAGGATAATATCGGCTCTACCAACGAGCACTACACCCAAGAGCAGCTGCTGGATCG
>JAWOEN010000115.1:0-10223 GCA_046482725.1 Cloacimonadales bacterium (SeqCode) | reverse complement strand
TCAGCGAAAAATATATCATGGATACTATCTATAATTTACCGAATGATATGATAGTAATAATTGTGGCTCATCGTCTCAGCACGATCCGCTACTGCGATAAAATTGTTTTTTTAGAGAATGGCATGATTGTCGAATCCGGCAGTCATGCGCGGTTGGTTGCCAAGGCGGGCAAGTATTTTGAGATGTTGAATATTAACCAGCGCAGTTCGCTTTCGCTGTAAAAAGTTTTCTGATGAGAATTAAGTAAAATGAATGCTTGACAAGGTTGAGCTGATTGCCAAGTTCAGGTCATGAAATGTAAATGAAAGGGAGGAATCATGAAAAATTTATGTTTTGTAATCATTGCTAGTTTAGTGTTGGGTTGTGGGAAGCAGGCTAAAAAGGTTATGGTCAGTGAAAATCTGCAAGTAGTAGTGACAGACAGTCTGATTATCGAGGTGGAGTCTAACGAGGTTTGTGCGAATGAGAGTCATTTTTTTGTTTCGGAAGTATATGATTCCCAAATTTCCTGTTACGATTACGAGGGAAACAAATTGTGGTCGGTGGGTGCAAAAGGTTCTGGTCCGGGCGAATTTTCGCAATTTCCCATGTCTACTAGTTTAATTGGAGATTATCTGGTAGCAGCCGATATTCCAAGCTTTAAAATCGAATTTTTTTATAAGAACGGTGAATATTACAAAAGCATCAATTACCAGGAGCAGATGCTAACTCCCATTTATCATATGTTTCAGCTGCAGGGGCAATTTTATGCGGAAGGTACCTCGTTAAAAATGCAAGAGCCCATGGAGATTACGCATAAAGTAGTAAAAATCGATCCTGAAACAGAAATTGTAGAAGAGATAGCAGTTAGTAAGGTCAGAGAATTAGCTAGTTTTGAAGATCTCTTTAAAAAGATGAACCCTTTTCAAACTACTCAGAACTATTTTTCATTACAACCAGAGATCGCCAAAATCATCAATCCGGATCTGCTCAGGATATATGCGGGCAATGATTCCACTGATATTTCCTTAGCTTCCATTCCCATGGAAAAAGTAACTCAGGAGATTATTGATTATTTGAACGACTCCGTTACCATGCCTCAAATTAAGCTGAAATTTCCTGATTATTTGCCAAAAATTAATAATCTCTTTCATTTCGATGACCAGCTTCTGCTTTTGTCAGAGCAACAAAATTATGCTAATATTTTCGATTCTTCCCACAATCAGATCTATCTTTATGATGCAGAGAAGAGTAAATTTATCAGCATCGACTTCCCCACTCTGATTCCGCTGCATAAGATTGAGTATATCCACCACAACAAGATCTTTGTGATCGAAGAAGAAAAAGTCAAGATCTACGAGTGTAAATTCGAGATTTAGCCAATTCTGCAACAAGCTAAAAAATGTTCAATATAACCAAGTTTTCCATCAATAAACCGGTGACGATCAGCATGATCTTCGTCATAATCGCGCTTACTTCTATCGTGGTACTTTGGCAATTGCCGATTTCCTATTTTCCCAATGTAGAATTTCCGCGCTTGAACGTAAATACTTATTGGCAAGGAGCTGCCCCGGAAGAGGTGGAAAAGTATATTACCTCCCTGATAGAAGAAACTGGCTCTACTATTCAGGGAGTGACCCGAGTAAATTCTATCTCCAAGACCAGCATCTCATCGGTTCAATTTTACTTGCAACGAGGAATTGATCTAGACTACGCCCGTTTCGAATTGAACGAACAACTTCAGCTTTTGGGCGATAAGCTGCCGCCCCGAGTTCAACCGCAAATCCAAGCCTATATTCCTCAGCAACTAGAGCAAACTTCCTTTTTAGAATATGGTATTTCCGGGCCCTATGAAACCTGGGAGCTCAAGGAGCTAGTCGAGCAAAGCTTTCTATTTCGGCTCGCTGCGCTCAGCGGAATTGCCGATGTAGCAGTCTCAGGAGCGCAAGCGCGTCTGGTGCAGATAGAACTAAAAGATTCCAATTTGGATCAGGTAGATTATCAAACCATTCAGCGAACATTACTGGCTTACGGCCAGCGCTCTTCCATCAATAACTTGGCAGATAAGCAGCGAACCATCAGTCTGAGATTGGATGATTCATTTGCTGGGATTGCAGAGATCGGTAAATTGCAGATATCACGCAATAATGGTAGCAGAGTGAGGTTGGAAGATATTGCTGAGATCAGCTATGGTTTGGAGCCAGCCTCATTATACCGGCGCTATCAAGGCGAACCGCAAGTAGTATTGACCATCAACAAAGAAAACAGTGCCAATGCCATCAAGCTGGCAGCTCGAGCCAAGCAAATCATGCAGCAGCAAATGATGCTCTTGCCTTCCAATCTTACGCTGGTGACGCTGACTGATGAAGCAGAAGAGATCAGCAAAGATCTGAAAGTTCTCTATCAACGCGGATTTTTTTCTCTACTGATTATTTTTCTGGTGCTGATCATTTTTTTACGCCATTTCAAATCTACCTTGCTTATCGTCAGCAGTATCTTTCTTTCCCTGGCACTCACCTTTCTCTTTATGTATCTTTTGAGAATTGGACTCAACCTATTATCTCTGGCCGGACTTGCCCTCGGCTTCGGCCTGATTGTAGATAATTCTATCGTGATTTATGAGAATATTTTCAGAAATAGAAGTCGCGGATTAGCCCGTAGAGAGGCAGCAATTGTCGGAGCGCAAGAGGTAGCGCTTCCCATTGTGGCTTCTACCTTTACCACGATGATTGTCTTTGCTCCCTTTCTCTTTTTGCAGGGTGATTTCAAAATTCTCTATCTGCCTTTTATCAAAGCTTTGACTTTAGCACTTTTTAGCTCTCTGCTGATCTCCTTCACTTTTATCCCCTTTGCCAGTACCCATATTTTGAATCAGTTTTCCGACAAACGCATTTCTGAAGAGCATTTTCACTTTGATCCCAATCTGAACATTTTCCAAAAATTTCTAAACTTTCTGCTGCGTTTTCGTTGGATTTGGCTAATTCTCATAACGCTATTTCTGGCTTTCACGATCAGGCTCTTTATCCAAAATGTTGATAAAGGTTATGTCTGGAACTTCCCCAAAGATGATTATCTGATGATCAGAATCAGCTTACCAACCGGATCTAATATCGAGCAAACCGATTTCATTGTCAGAAAGTTTGAAGATATCTTGCAGCAAGAGACTACCAAATCTTGGAAAACTTATGTCAGCGGCAGTTATGGGCAGATCAGAGTGGATTTTACCGAAGCGATCAAAGCCACAGCTTATCCCTTGGTTTTGCGAGAAAAGCTAAAAGCTTATGCTATAAATTATGGCAATACAGATGTTTACGTTATGGGTTTCGGACCTTCATTTGGCGGCAGTGGCGGCAGTTATGCCAATTTTAATCTAAAATTTCGCGGCTACAATCACCAAAAATTACAGCAACAAGCTCAGCTCTTGGCAGATTTTATGCCAACCTATTCTCGTCGGGTTCGCGATATCAATATCAATGCGATTTCTCAATGGAATTCGGAGATTCTTTATGAATATCAATTGGAATTTGATCGTCAAAAAATGGCATCCTATCAGATAGATATCAGTTCAGTGATTTATCAATTGAGCTTGTTTCTGCAAAGCCGCGAGGGTTCACTCGCCCAAAAAGTGGGAAACAAGGAATATCTTTTTTCTATTCAGGAAGCAGATAATACTTTCGATCTCGAGCAGCTGCGCAATTTTTCCTGCTCCAATCGGCTCGGTCAACCAATCGAGATTAGCGCTTTTACCCAGATCGAGAAGGTGGAAGTGCTGAGTGAAATCAAGCGGATAGATCGTCTCTATGAAAGGAATATTAATTTTGATTTTCGGGGAAGTTATAAAAAGGGCGAAAAATTTATCGAAGAGCTAATCGCGGTTTATCCCAGACCACTAGGTTATCTTTTGGAAGCAGGTGAAAGTTTTTCCAGTGGTGATGAGGAGGAGAACAGAAAACTTCTCTGGGTTATGCTGGCGGCAATTGTCTTGGTTTATATGTCTTTAGCTGCCTTATTCGAATCTCTGCGTTCACCTTTTGTGATCATTCTCTCCTTGCCTCTAGCCTTTATCGGAGTCACCTATATGTTTTATTTTTTTGATGAAACTTTCAATGCCTACGCCCGCATGGGCTTGATCCTACTAACCGGGATTGTAGTCAACAATTCCATAATTTTAGTCTACCGGATTATTCAATTGCAAGAGCATGGAATAGCGCTGAATAATGCAATTTTGCAGGCAACTCGTGATAGAACCCGTCCCATTGTGATGACCTCGCTAACGACGATTATGGGCTTGCTTCCTCTGCTACTGCGCACCGATGTGGATAAGGGAGATTTTTGGAGGATGTTAGCTTTTTCTACGATCGGTGGCTTATCAGCTGCTACGATCTTCACGCTTATCGCCACTCCGATTTTGTATCGCATTTTTTCCAATGGGAAAACAGGAGGCTGGGATGAACAATTCTAAGCTAGTGTTTTGTTATTCTAGAGCATTACAGCAATATTTTGAAAACAACCAAAAGAGGTAAAATATGAAAGAGAAACTTATCTTATGCTTATTATCTATCTGCTTGATCCAAGCTTGTGATTGGTTGCCGCAATCAGAGAAAGAGACAAAGGTAAAATCTGCCGAATCCTTTACTGCCCAAATGCCGGTAATTGCTTCTCCAGCTACTCTCGATACTCTCACGCTCTATCTCTATGCCAACGGCTCCTTGCGCTCTTCACAAAGAGCTGACCTCATCAATGAGGTTAGTGGCAAAATCTCAGAGATTTTTGTCGAAGAGAATCAAATGGTAGAAAAAGGAGAGTTGCTGGCCAAAATTGAAGTGAGCGAACAGCTAATCGAACGCAAGCGGCTGCAATTAGAGAAAGAGAAAGCGCAGAACGAGCTGGCTGCCTGGCAGACGATTGAGCCGACAATTGATCAAGAGCTCTTGCAGCTCCGTACCGGATTGCAAGAGATAGAAATTTCCCTGGAGAAATTGCAACTGCAAATTGATAAAGCATCTATCAAAGCTCCTGTGAGCGGGACAATTACCGAGCTCGACTACAAACCAGGTATGTATATCTCCACAGGTAACAAATTTGCCACACTTTATGATCTACAAACACTTTTTATCGATGTGCGAGTTTTAGAATCAGAGATATCCAAAGTCAGCAGCGGGCAGCAAGCCGGTATCAGATTTCCGGCGCAAGCAGAGAAAATCTATAGCGGCAAAGTCAAATCTATCGCTCCCTTTATCGAGCAAAATTCTCGAACTTGCCAGGTACGGGTCGCAATCTCCAATGATGGCTCACTGCGAGCTGGAATGTATGCCGAGGTAAAAATCGCCGTAGAAAAATATCCCAATAAAATCTTGGTAAACAAAGACGCTCTACTGATCCGTGATGGCAAAAAGTTGCTCTTTGTGGCCGAGGCTGGCAAAGCAAAATGGCAATATGTGGAAACTGGCTTGCAAAATAAATATTTGCTGGAAATTACCAAAGGTGTTTCTCCCCAAGATGCGATCATCTTCCAAGGGCACTTTTCCCTATCGCACGATGCCAATATTCAGCTGCAATCAACTGTACCCTATGAAGATTTCAAGAGGTCATTTTAGCATGCAAACTAATTCTAAACCAATTTCCGCATCAACTCTGTGGTAGTTTTATGAAAATTATCAAAATCAGCATCAGCAGACCAGTAACAGTTTTCATGTTTTATCTTCTGTTTATCTTCATGGGAATTGCCTCTTTTATCCAGCTGCCACTGGAATTTTTACCCGATTTGGGTTATCCCAAGCTGACGGTAATTACAGCTTACCAAAATGCTGCACCACCGGAAATAGAGGAGATGATAACCACTCCCATCGAAGAAGTAGTTTCCACTTTGGAAAATGTGCGCCGAGTTTCTTCCCTCTCGCGGGATGAAATTTCCATCATTACTTTGGATTATCATTGGAATGCTGACATGAAGCATGCTGCTCTGCAGCTGAGAGAAAAATTGGATAATCTGCGGTTCCGTTTGCCGGATGCAGCAGAGCGCCCCAATATTGCACGTCTGGATCCTTCCGAAGCTCCCATCATCTATCTTTCCCTCTCTAGTGCAGCAACTGATGAGATTTCTGCTATCCAAAATACAACTGAGAATTATATCAAAAAGCGGCTATTGCAATTATCAGGAGTAGCAGCAGTTGACATTATCGGTAACTTGGAAGAGGAGATTGAGATTTTGTTGGATAAAGGCAAGATCAATAGTTTGAAAATAGAATTCGCAGATATTGCAGCCCAAATCAGCAGGGCCAATCTCAGGATTCCGGGCGGCTCTATCAAAGATGGTCTCTATAGATATAATATCCGAATCTCGGGAGAATTTCAGTCGATCCAAGATATCGAAAACACACCGATCTACTACGCCGAGGATGGCACGATAATTTTTTTGCGGGATATCGCAGCTGTCCGACGAAATTATAAAGATGAAAAAAGTATTACCAGATTGAACCGGCAGCGCTCTTTGGGTTTGCTCATCAGAAAAGAGGCAGGCGCCAATACCGTGAAAGTTTGCGATTCTGTAAAAGAGCTACTGGAAGATTTTGCCATCGACTATCCGGAGCTGAATTTTCATGTCTCGGTCGATCATTCGCAATTTATCAAAGCATCTATCAAAGGCGTTTTAGAAGCTATAATCTTGGGCGGTTTATTAGCATTTCTGATTTTATTTCTCTTTTTGAGCGATCTAAAAAGTCCGCTGCATATCGCCATCGTCATCCCCATCGCTGTGCTAACTACTTTTGTCATGATGTTTTTTGGAAATATCTCCTTGAATATTATCTCATTATCGGGACTTGCTCTGGGCATCGGCATGTTGGTGGATAATTCTATTGTGGTTTCCGAAAGTATTTTTCGACATCAGGAAGAGGGAAAAAACTGGCGGCAAGCAGCTTATGATGGCACCAGGGAAGTCGGCTTGGCAATCACGGCCTCGACCTTGACTACACTTGCCGTATTTCTGCCGATATTATATGTAAAAGGAATAGCTGCCTCTCTCTTCCGCCAGCAAGCGCTGACCGTCACCTTTTCGCTTCTCTCTTCGCTTTTAGTCTCTGTCACCTTACTGCCGATGTTGGCAGCTTTGCGAGCCAAAGAGCTGAAAAAGAAAACCAAAACTTTGCATAAAATAACCAAACCCCAACGCCGATATCTGCTACCTCTATTTTGGTTAGCCCAGATCGTTTTGTTTCCATTCAAAGTAATCTTCTTAATCCTCAAAACCAGCCTGCGATTTCTTGGCAAAATTTTCGGTTGGTTGGGAAGTTTATTAAAAAATATCCTGAACCAAATTTATCAATCCTTCCAAAAATTGTTTTGCACTACTCGGGAAAAATATCTGAACTTTCTGGAAAAATCTCTGTTAAATGCTTTTCCTATCCTCATCTTTTTCTTGCTCATATTTCTGGTGAGCCTCTTTATCTTGTTACTACAGCCCAAAGAATTTTTCCCACAATTTGAGCAGCCCAATTTTAGCCTACTAATCAGTTTGGAGCCGGGCACCTCTCTCGCTGCTACAGATGAGATAATCAAAAAGGTCGAAAATATGCTGGAGAGCGAGCAGCGCGTCGATTATTTTTTCACCTCTGTGGGAAGATCGACCGAAGACAAGCTCTCCTACTATCTGGAAGATTCGCAAACAGAACATTTAGCCGAGATCAAAGTAGCTATTCACCCCGAGTATAAAACTGCTGAGGTGATAAATTCTTTGCGCAGCAAAATCACAGGATTGCCGATCGATTTCCTCTTTAACCGTGGTGATAATGAGCTTCTATCATTTTTGGATTTGGGCGAAAGCGGTTTGAAGCTGAGGATTTATGGTTCTGAATATGAGAGGATGGAAAAAATAGCTGAAGAAGTATATGCACGTCTGCAAGCTCATGAGCACTTTTACGATATTTCCGCCACTCACAAAAACAAAGCTCCCTTTATTCATTTGAAAGTGAACCGAGAAGCCTTAGCCCTGTATCAGGTGGAGGTCTCCACAATTGCTCGTGCCTTGAAAACTTATATAGCCGGGGATAAAATTAGTGATTTCTATCTGTTTAATGATAAAATTGATATCTCACTAAAAAATGAGAGCGAGATTAATCTGGATGAATTATTGGAGATGCAGATCATTACTGCGGGCAATCTCTATCCCTTGAGAGTATTTGTGCAAGCACAAGAGCGTTTTATGCCGGCCGAAATAGAACATATCAACCAATTTCAGGTTCTCTCGTTTTCACTAAGATTCCACACTAATCTCCAGCAGGCTCTGCAGGAATTGCAGCTAATAATCGAGGATTTTCAGCAGCAAGAAGCTGTATTTCTGAGGATCGAGGGTTTGAACCAACAGATTGATGAATCGCTACATTCTCTGATCCTAGCACTGATTTTTGCCATCTTGCTGGTTTACATGATTTTGGCCTCGCAGTTCGAATCTTTCTTACTGCCACTAATTATTATGTTCACCGTTCCTATGGGGCTAATTGGCGTGGCATGGGCGCTGCTAATCAGTGGCACTTCTATCAATGTAATGTCCACTTTGGGTATGATTATTCTGGCTGGCATTATAGTGAATGATGCTATCTTGTTGGTGGACAGGATAAATAAACTGCACCAAAGCGGACTTGCTTTGCCTACTGCAATTATGGATGCAGCCCAAACTCGTTTCCGTCCTATTTTGATGACAACCCTAACCACAGTTTTTGGGTTATTACCATTGGCTTTGGCTTTGGGAAGTGGAGCAGAATTGCAATCTGCCATCGCTATCGCAGTTATCGGTGGCATGCTTTCGGCCACTTTTCTAACCTTGATTTTTATACCTCTGATCTATTCAGTTTTGGTAAAAGATAAAAAACAGATGAGGAAATTATGAAAAAAATAGCTTTAATCCTGCTCCTACTAACGCTGATCTCACTTTCAGCAGCTCTCACTTTGGATGAGTGTATCGCAAAGAGTCTTCGACATTCCGGTGCACTGCGCCAAGCAGAAATAGATCTGCAGCAATCCGATCTGCAACATCAGAATAGCAAATATCTATTTTTGCCCGAGTTCACTCTCTCTTCGCAAGCCGAACTCTATAAACCCGATCAGCAAGCTCTGAGGCATGCACTCAACCTATCCCAGCAGATCTCACTTTTTGATGAACGCTTCTCAAATCTGAAAAACACAAAACTGGAAAAAGAACTCAGCACCATAACTCTGCAGCAAAGAAAGAACGATCTGGTGGTTTCTATTGTACAGCTCTATTCTGATTTACTGGTTTCAAAAAAAACTTTAGCCACCCACCAAAACTCTTTGCAGACTTATGAAAAACAGCAAAGATTTATCTCTGAGATGATAAAAAGTGGGACTAAAACGGAATTAGATCTCTACTCGGCTCAAATCGAAAGGCAAAATGCTTTGCTACTAATCAAGCAAACTGAGCGTGAAATCGCTGCCCAAATCAACAGTTTGGAATTTTATACCGGCTATCGAGCTGAGATTAATGAGCTGACAGAATTTACCTTGCCTCTGAATCAAGCAATTTCTGCAGATTCAATTGAGAATAATGCAGATTATCTTATCTCCCAACTAAAGGTTACAACTGCAGAAGTGAATCAAAAAAAAATGCGAAGAGATCTTTTACCAAAATTTTCATTGCAAGGCAGCTATCAGTGGTTGGATAGTAGAATCATCAATGATGGATCTCAAACTTTCGATTCCTACGGTAACTTGCTTGAGCTGGATTCTGCTAATTCCGATTGGAAAATTTCGGCTCTGGTTTCCTACCCACTGGGTTCACTTCTTGCCTCTAGAAATTCACTTGCCAGCGCCCGTTTCCAAACCAAAAAGCAGAAGATAGCTCTGGATGATACCAGCCAAGAATTAAGCAATCTGTTGCGTGAATATAAACTAGATTTTTCTCTCAAACAAGCTGAATGGGAGATTTATCAGGAAATGAATGATTTCGCGACACAAAAATTCCGCTTAGCTCAGGCCAGATATCAGTCTGGTTTGCTCGATTTTCTGGAATTCAAAAATGCTGAAAAAGAGAAATCGCAATCTGAAATTGATCTGATCAAAGCACAATACGCTGCAATAATAAGCTATATCCAGTTGCAAAAGATCAGTGGTGAAAAAATCCTCGGCAAGTATTATTCGTCTTGTTCGTAATATTGTTTTTTAATAAGATTATTTAATTTATCAACTTTTAGTTGCATAAGTTTATCATTTGTCTTATTAATCTCCCCATC
>JAWOEN010000084.1:0-4560 GCA_046482725.1 Cloacimonadales bacterium (SeqCode) | reverse complement strand
CTGCTGCAGGAACTCCAAAATAGGTACCATCTGTCTCGTAATATCCATTGGGAATGATGTCTCCTAAAAAGAATGAGATACCAGAGCTTTGCTGAGCCAAAGCGGCCGGATTCCAATAGATAGCTGTCAGATCATCTGCTTGACCTACAAAAGCTCCCCCCATACCTAGTGCTTTTGGTCCCACACTATTCAAGCTGAGCCCGTTTGCCAACAATGATGTCGTGATGATCAGAAAGATCAAAAATAGATTAATTTTTTTCATAATTTTCTCCTTAATTTTTTTACTGCAACAAACTGAATGCGGTTCATTTATCTGGTCAAGCTAATTTTGCATTTCTGAAGATTGTCTTGAGATAATTAATCTAAACGAAAGTAGAGGCTACTCTGATTGCAAGAGGCTAAATGTAGAATATAACCAAATCTTAAGCTTGACGATAAATAAGCCATAAATAAATTTCACTGAAATTGTAAAATAGTTTGAATGAATATCAAAAAGGATGCTATGAATATTGTACTTATTGGAGTTCAAGGAAGCGGTAAAGGCACTCAGGCCAAGCTTTTGAGCCAGGCTCTGGGCTTGCCTCATATCAGCTCTGGCGAGCTCTTTCGCCATCATATCGAAGCCAAGACAAAGCTGGGCATTATCGCCGATAGCTACATCAACCGCGGCTATTTGGTAGCGGATCAATATGTCTATGAGATGGTGAACACTGAATTGCAAAAACATTCGCAAGGCTTTATTTTGGATGGATTTCCTCGCACTGTTCCCCAAGAAAAATATTTGTTGGCCAATTATCAAATAGATTATGTCTTTTGGTTGGAATTGGATGATGCAGAATCGTTTCGGCGCATATCTGCCCGCTATCATTGCAGTCAGTGTGGCGCAGACTATAACCTGATCTACAAAAAGCCACAAGTGGCTGGTATTTGTGATCTTTGCGGCGGTAGCTTAAGACAGCGGCGCGATGATACAGCCGAATATATCAGGAAACGTCAGGAAAAATTTCATCAAAAAACCCGCCTGGTTTTCCGTGATAAAAACCCGGATTATCAGCTACTGGAAGTGGATTGTTCCAAATCTGTAGAAGCGATACAACAGAAAATATTTAGTTTCATAGGAAATTAGAAAAATGCTGGGAAAATATTTGAAGCTTTTGCAAAGAATTATCTCGATTATTTTATCGATTTTTGCACTGTTTCATCTGAAATATCTTTTCTTTGCCGAGACATCGTTGCTTGCGCATCAACAAAATCAGGTTACCCAATTCTCAGCAATAATCCTGGCTTTACTCTTATTATTAAAATTCACAGTCAGCAAAGATCTCAAATACAATATTCGTTTTTCTCTCTTTGACTTGGTTTTCATTGTCTTACTCTTCGCTGTTCCGGGTTCAAACCGAGTTTTTCAAAGCTACCTAATTATCAGGCAATCATATGTTTTCATCCGTTTTCTGATTAATAGGTTTGATGAAGGAAAATTGTGGTTGTTGCTGGTCAATAATCCGCCGGTGATTTTATTGGTAAGTTTTTTAGCAGCAATTATTATCGGCGCCTTGCTGCTGATGTTACCAAACGCTACTGTCCAAGGTGCTAGAACTTCTTTGATGGGAGCTCTGTTTACTTCCACTTCCGCCACCTGTGTCACCGGGCTGATAGTTTACGATACCGGCACTCATTTCACACTTTTTGGACAAGGAGTAATTCTCTTTCTAATCCAGATCGGTGGTTTGGGTATCATGACAATTTCCAGTGCATTCGCAGTATTGATGGGACAGAAGATGTCAATGAAGCGCGAATCTATGATGCAATCTATGGTGGGTGGAGCCAATAGATTGGATATGCGTAATCTGGTGCGAAATGTAGTTTTTGCCACGATCTTGATCGAACTGGTGGGAGCCGCAATCCTCTATTTTACTTTTCAGCAGGAATTTTATTCTACCCAAAAAGCTATTTACTACTCTGTTTTTCACTCAGTATCAGCTTTTTGTAATGCCGGCTTTAGTTTGTATGCCAACAGTTTTATGGATTTCAAGTTTAATTATAACATAAATTTTGCTATCACATCATTGATCATAATGGGTGGAATTGGTTTTCCCGTCTTATCTGATATTCGCCAAAACTTTATGAAAAGAAATGGTTTGAAACGCTTGAGCTTACAATCAAAGATAGTACTTTCGATGACTGTGATTCTGATATTTATTGGCATAATTGGTTTTTTTGTTGCGGAATATCATAATCTGATGGCTGGCTTTACTTTTTCAGAAAGACTTTCCACCTCATTTTTTCAGAGTGTCACCACCAGAACAGCCGGCTTCAATACGATTGATAATTCCTCTCTTAGCAAAAGTTCTGTCTTGCTTTCCACCTTTTTGATGTTTGTGGGAGCCTCGCCCAGTTCCACCGGAGGTGGTGTGAAAACTACTACCTTTGCCGTGATTATTATCTCAGTATGGGCTATGTTCGGCAATCGGGATGTGAATATTTTCAAAAGACGAGTTGCAGATAACTTGGTTAAACGGGTAATGGCACTGATCGCTATAAGTTTTTTAGTAGTTTTCACCGTGCTATTCTTTCTGTTTATTAGCGAAGATCTCGACTTTCAGAAATTGCTTTTTGAGTCTATATCTGCTTTTGGTACGGTGGGACTATCTATGGGAATCACGGCCGAGCTTTCAGCGATCGGACGTGGTTTAATTATTTTCTTGATGTATTTTGGCCGAGTTGGTCCCTTGACTTTGATCTTTGCCATCTCGGAGACACAGCAAAAAAGTCATTTCAAATTCACGGAAGAGAAATTTAGTATAGGTTAGTTTTTCGGCTGGTTTCAGAAGAGATATATCTGAAATTATGCAAAAGACAGAATCAAAAATTGAAGATTTTGTATTGATCTAAGGAGAAAAATAATGGCAAAATATGCAGTATTAGGTTTAGGGAAATTTGGCTTTAATGTAGCTACTAAACTATATGATAATGGAGCTGATGTAGTTGCGATCGATAATCGTCAGGAGATCATCGACGAGATCACCGGCAGAGTTTCCAATCCTATTTTGATGAATAGTACAGATGAAAAAGCGCTGAAAAATAATGGAATTCAGGATGTGGATGCTGTGATTTTGGCGATTGGTAATAATATTGAGGTAAGCGTGTTGACCACTGTGATCCTGAAGAAAATTGGAGTAACCAATATCTATGCCAAAGTAGATAGCAAAGTGCATAGCAAAATTTTGGAGCTTTTGGGCATCCAAAATATCATTTTTCCTGAAGAGCAGATTGGCAATCAGTTGGCCAATTCTTTGCTATCTAGCAATGTGATGGAATATATCGATCTCTCTTCCGGGCACAGTGTGGTGGAATTGGTAGTTCCCGATGAATGGGTGGGAAAAAGCTTACAGCAGCTAGCCTTGCCTTCCGAACGTGGAATCAATGTGATCGCGATCAAGTTTACTGAACAATCGATAACTGAAGAGGGTGAAAATAAGATCGAACATAAGATCAATGATATGCCCGGTGCCAATGACATTATCAAAGATGAAGATGTGATGGTGCTGATCGGGCCTAAAACCAGAATCAACGAATTGATCAATGAAACTTCTGAAAGGAGCTAAAAAATGAAACTTTCATTTACTGCGAAAATTAGATTTGTGATTTTACTGCTACTGCTGATTAGCTTGTTGCAAAATATTATCTTATTACAGTTGATCCCGAGCGATTTACCCAATAAAGTAGATCTGCAAAACACTATTTATATCTCTACTTTCATTCAGCTATTTTTTGTGATCATTCTCTTTTCCTATATTCCCATCTTGTTGCAAAAAGCTTTCAATGAGATCAATCAAGTATTGAAAGATGTTACTCAGGGTATTTATAAAATCGATCTGGATGTAGAAGAGTATGAAAAAAGAGCAGATAAAGAGTTCTTCTCGGTTTTTAGTACGTTGGCAGCCATGGTAAAATCTGTGGCCAAATTCGATTTTCTGAAGAAGGAAAAAATAGTGGAACACCACAACCGAATTTTGGCCATCTTGAACCTGACCGAAGACGGCTTTATGGTGATCGATAGCAAGGGAACCATCGTTTATAAAAATGATATTTTGTTGGATGTCTTTCCGGCGATTCGCGAGAAAAACAGCATCATCGATTCCAATTTTACTCCGGAGATAGAAAATAACATCAAAAAATACGCGATTAATGTGATCAAGAAAGGCTCGAAGCAGCCTCCGATCAACTATTTTTTCCCCTCGCTAAAAAAACATGTTACCATAAAAAGTGCGATCGTTAGAGATTCTGGCGGTAATATTTGCGGTGCTGTCTTGGCGCTGTCTAATCTGCCCAATTTCGATGAAAAAAAGAAAGATAACAAAAAAAGTGATGAAGAACAATCTAAACCAGAAAAACAGGAAAACGCAGAATAATGAAATTTATTGTCGAATCTGATAGCAGTCAACGGCTTGATAAATATATAATCTCTTTGGAGATTCCGGAAGTATATTCGCGCTCTTATGTAAACAAATTGTTGGCTGAAGAGTGCATTTTGGTAAATGGAGAACTCGAGAAGAAGAG
>JAWOEN010000040.1:0-5916 GCA_046482725.1 Cloacimonadales bacterium (SeqCode) | reverse complement strand
TAGTGATTAAAACATTAAATAAAAGTGATTGTGACTTTCCTGGAGTTGGTGCGGCTGGTGGATTGGGTTTTGCTTTCAAAACATTTTTAAAAGCAAAACTAGAAAGTGGTTTTGAGCTTGTTTCTAAAATGACTGATTTAGAAAAGAAAATTCAAGCATCTGATATTATAATGACAGGAGAAGGTCAGTTGGATAAACAATCATTTCATGGAAAAGTTCCTATAGAGATTGCGAAGTTAGCAAATAAACATCAAAAGAAAGTGATTGGTTTGTTTGGACAATCATTAATAGATGAACCATTGGGCACGATTTCCGGTGGTATCTCTATCGGAGCCGGATATCCTCACAATAAAATCGATAAAGTGGTGGGAGTCTATAAAAGCTATTTCACTCGAGTGGGTAGTGGACCTTTTCCCACAGAACTTTTCGACGAGCTGGGCAGTCAGATCGCTAGGCAGGGCAATGAATTTGGCTCTACTACGGGTAGACCGCGACGCTGTGGTTGGTTTGACCTGGTGGCAGCAAAATTTACCGCAATGTTAAATGGCTTGGATGAGATTGCGCTGACTTTGGTTGATGTACTTTCCGGATTGTCGGAATTAAAAATATGCACCTCCTATCTTTTGGATGGCAAAGAGCTGACAGAATTTCCCGATAACCCGGAAGATTTGGCGCGAGTACAACCGCAATATATCTCGTTGCCGGTTTGGAAAGAAGATATTTCCGGAATAAAAGATTATGCAGATCTGCCGCAAAATGCCCGCAATTATGTGGAGAAGATCGAAGCGCTAATCGGTGTTCCCATCACAATTGTCAGTGTGGGTCCAGAACGTATGCAGACAATATTTCGTAATTAGTCTAAGAGTCTGTAATATTCACGAAGAGCTTCGCTTTGACTTAAGAGCTGGCTGACAATATTTCGTTAATAGTTTAAGTGCTTGTAATATTCACGAAGAGCTTTGTTTTAATCAAAGAGCTGGCTGACAATATTTCGTAATTAGTCTAAGAGCCTGTAATATTCACGAAGAGCTTCGGTTTGACGAAAGAGATAGCTAGTACTATTTTGCAAGTAAGTGACTGCTTGCAGAGTGTTTAGGTGGGAGCCAAGCTATAAAAATCTTGACACTGCAAGGGTGCAAATCAGTTTAGCACAACCTGTGAAAATGGGTAAGAATCAAGATTAAATGAAAAAAATAGAGAATCTATAAAGGAGAAAAAGATGAAAAGAACTTATCAACCTCATAACAGAAAGAGAAGAAACAAGCATGGATTTCGCTCTAGAATGGCTACTAAAGCCGGTCGTAAGGTTTTAGCCAGAAGAAGAGCTAAAGGAAGATCTCGCTTAACTGTTAGCGATTAATGCGCAAAATAACTTCGAAAAGAGAATACCGGGAAGTATATAATGACAATTATCGGATTTCCGGTTCTCTCTTTATTTTTTTGTTAAAAAAAGAGCTATCTGATTTACCTGAAGAAAGTTGTGCGATTGGAATTGTTGTCAGTAAGAAAGTAGGAAATGCAGTCATTCGGAATAAGAGCAAGCGGCGAGTAAGAGCCTTTTTACGTGAAAATGAAGATTTGCTGCCGAAGTGTTGCCAGCTGGTGATTATTGCCAAAAGCAAAGCCGGGACGGCAACCTGGAGCAGAATTGAAGCCGATTTGACTAAATTGTTTAAGAGTATAAGATGAAAATATTCAACAACATCATGTTGTTTTTGATAAAAGGATACCGGAGATTTATCTCTCCCATGTTTCCCTCTACCTGCAGGTTCACGCCCACTTGCAGCGCTTATTCTTTACAAGCATTTCAAAAATACAACTTTTTCAAAGCACTCAAACTCTCTTTGCTCAGAATCTTAAAATGTCATCCCTGGCATCCCGGTGGTGATGATCCGCTACTTTAAAAATCTATTAGCGGAAAAAAATCTAAACTCAATCGAGAAAAGAAACTTGCTGTAGCAGAAGTCCGAAGCTTTCGGGCCGAGATTTTTGCCCAGCAGAGAAGCCTGAGGGCTTTTCTCAAGGAGAAATATGGAAAAAAAGACACTTATAGCTGTAGTGCTGATTTTAGCTGTTTTTTGGATAAGCAATGAATTTATTTGGAAACCAAAAGCTGAAGAAAAATTGGCTGCTGATCAAGCTCGCCAAGCAGAACTGAGACAAAATCCAGAGCCCTCCCAGACTACAACTTCACCTGCCGAGTATGATTATGAAGAAACGGCTAAGCCCGAATCTAACATCCAAATTACTGCCCAAGATATTCCCATCCAAACCGATTTGGAATTACGGACTAATCGCCCCCAAGATAATCTGACCTATCGATTTTCTAATCTGGGTGGCTTGCTGACCAACGTGATTTTGGATGAATATTCTATCAAGAATAGTGAAACCGAGCAGTTATCTCCGGTTGATCTGATAACTGAAAACGGCACTATTTTTAATATTGTGCTGAATCAGCGAGACGGTTCGCAGCTTGATCTCTCTCAGATCGTATTTGAACCGCAGATTTCTCATGATCAAAAGAAGATTACCTTTACCCATGAAACAGAATCGGGTTACATCAAGCGTATCTATCAGATTACCGACAAAGAGTATACTTTGGAGATGAAAATCGCTCTGCAAGGTTTTACTGCTTTAGATCATTATCAGATCGAGATGGATGATGGAATTCCCGATACGGAAAATCATCTGAAGATGAAAAGCCGTGATTATCAGGTAAATTATCAATTAAATAACGAGTTTAAACATTTCAAATTATCAGCGCTGAAGAGTCCGCAAGAGATCGCCGAAAATCCCAAATATCAGGAGAAGTTTAATCAGATGGGGAAATTGGATTGGGCGGCAATTCGTTCTAAGTATTTTATTCAGGCTATTATTCCCAATCAGCTGGTTAATATGAGTCAGTTGCAAGCTTTTAGCAGCAAGGGTTCACCGGCAGCGAGATTGCAAGTAGATGTGGATAAATCTTTTGTTGAGCATCAGTATCAGCTTTATATTGGTCCATTGATTGCAGAAAACTTAGAAACATTTTCCAATGGCATTATCAATTGCGTGGAAACAGGTCCGGGCTTTTTGAAGTGGCTGAGTAATTTCTTTTTGAAAGTATACATGTTGATTCATTCGGTGATTCCCAGCTGGGGCTTGGCAGTGATTATCTTTGCTGTAATTTTGAAGACAGTGCTCTATCCGCTGACCCATAAAAGTTTTGAATCCACCACCAAGATGCAGCAGATCAATCCGCTGATGAAAGAGATTCAGGCCAAGTACAAAAGTGATCCCAAAAAGATGAATGATGAATTGCGCGCGCTCTATAAAGAGCATGGTGTAAATCCGATGGGCGGATGTTTGCCCATGCTTTTACAGATGCCAATTCTTTTTGCAATCTATCCCATTTTTCGCTATTCGATCAATCTTCGACAAAGCGATTTTTTGTGGTTACCGGATCTCTCTGAACCCGATCCCTTCTATATCTTACCAATTGTGATGGCACTCTTTATGTTTTTACAACAAAAATTGATGGCGCCCAGCAAAGCCAAATTGGATGAGATGGACGAAAAGCAAAAAGCTGCAATGCAAAGTCAGCGCATGATGATGTATATGATGCCACTGTTGATGCTCTTCTTTTTCAAGTCGCTGGCTTCAGGATTGGTGTTATATTGGACAGTTTTCTCGGTTATCGGAACAATTCAGCAAGTATTCATTAAGAAAAAATTCAAATAAGGAACCAAGATGAAAATTATTGAGAAAAAAGGAAAATCAACCTCTAAGATTATTGCCGACTTTATGGCAGAACAGCAGCTGGAACTTGATGATTTCAAGTTTGAAGTTGTGGAAGAAGGCTCTAGTGGCTTTCTGAATTTATTTGGCGGCAAACCGACAAAGATCAAATTTCTGCTTCCCGATGTGGAAGAAAAGATCAAGGAATTTGCCCATGGTATATTGATTCGGGCCGGCATTGCGAATGCCGAAATCAAAGTAAAATTCAAAGATAACACTTATTATCTCGAGATCAATAATGTCCAAAATGCTGGATTCATTATTGGCAAAGATGGTAAATTTTTGGAAAGCTTTCAACATCTCCTGAATCAGATGATCAATAAAGTGGAAAAGAAAAAACTACGGCTGAAGGTAGATGTGGACGGTTATCGTGAGAGACGCCGCGAAGCTTTGTTGGATAAGGTGAAATCGATCTCCGAAAAAGTGATAGAACGTGGCAAAAGCATCACGTTGGAGCCACTGAGCTCAGGCAATCGGCGCCTGGTTCATCAGTTTGTGGAAAAAGAGAGCAAACTGAAAACTATGACTGTGGGCAATGGTAGATTCAAGCGCATTGTGATTTTGCCTCCCAACGCCAAAAAGCCCAAACATGAGAAAAAAGCTAAACCCAAAAAACAGTAATTTAAAGCTAGATATTGTCTCTGCCGGCACCTGGTTTGGTGACGGCGGAGCTGCTTTTGGCAATTTGCCTCGTGATCTTTGGAAAAAATATTATCCCCCCGCTTCTAACAACCAAATCCCATTTGAACTCAACTGCTTGCTAATCAGAGATTCCCAGAATACGATCTTAGTTGATTCTGGCTTTGGAAATAAGCAGATCTCCCGTTTGACCCAGCTGCGTATCTCTGCTTTCTGTTTGCTGGAAAACCTGCAGAAATTAGGTGTCAGCCCCGCAGAAATAGATTATGTGGTTTTGTCCCATCTGCACAATGATCATGCTGGAGGCTTGGTTAGCTGGGAAAATAACCAGGCCAGCTTGAATTTTCCGGCAGCTCGCTATCTGATCCAAGAAGCAGAATGGCAAAGCGCCAAATATCCTTCTCAATTGCAAGCTTCTGCCTATGATTTTCAGAGTAATCTGAGCCTAATCGAATCCAGTGGCAAATTGCAGCTGATCAGCGGTGATTATGAGATTTCAGACGAGATTTCTCTGCAATTGGTGGGAGGGCATACAGCCGGTATGCAAGTGCTGAAAATATCGAAGGATAATTTTTTGCTCTATTACGCAGCTGATCTCTTCCCCACTCGCCTGCACCGACATCCCAGCATTATTCCCGCAGCTGATATTTACCGAGAAGAGAGCTACAACGCAAAGCAAAGAATCTTGCAGGAATTACGAGAAAAGCGAGGCACGCTAATTCTCAGCCATGAGCCGGAAGCTGCCATCTTGCATTTTTAGGGCAGGATCTTGGCTGGCGCAGCAGCATGATTTTTGGGCTAATTTTGTTTCAGAAAAGCTTCTACCTCGTTGAAAATTTTAGCCATTTTCTTACTATTGTAGGGAGCTGTAAAGCTGGCCATTTGTAGATAGCAAATTCTATTTTTATCATCGATAACGATAAATCCGGCATTGATAAAATCTTCATGCAGGGCAGATAATCTTCTGATATTTTTCCCTTCACTATCCAATAAAATTTGGATAGAAGAATCCTTTCCCAGCTTTTTCAGTGCTAACTCTGTATCCCTGATATTCCAATTTTCTATGAGCAGATAGACTTGATTTTCGTAGTTTTTAGCAAACTCGATAACTAGGTCGCAATTACTGCCATAACAATCTTGGCAAGTGTATGGAGAGTGTAAAACCACAAGTGAGTACTTGTGGGGCTGAAAGTGCTGATTGGGATCTACTGGTTGTTTTTCGGGATAGCTTTTTACTTCACTGCCGATAAGAACTTGCTCGGGAGAATCTATAACTACTCCTTCTAACAACTCTGTTGTAGTATATTTAGCTCCGGAAAAGGTGATCTCTTCCGCTGATAAAAAGAGGCAAGAGAAGACCAGCAAAAAAAGCGTGAACCTTTTCATAATCCAACCTCATATTGGTTCAGAGAGATTTTCTGATCTGCTACTTTTAGACCTGTCAAAATGTTTTGGGAATAACTAACAGGGAAAAAATCTATAGGAGTTAGCGGTAAGAGC
>JAWOEN010000049.1:0-2900 GCA_046482725.1 Cloacimonadales bacterium (SeqCode) | reverse complement strand
TCATCAAACTTGGTTTCTATCTCAATTCAGTGCCAAAGGCAACCGCAAGCCCAAGCTGATTGCTAAACATCTAACTTACAATGATCTATCTAAAAAAACTTAAAAAACATTATTTCCATAAATTCCTCCCCAAAGGTCTTTAATCAAGCATCTCACACGCGAAACACTTTTTGGACATCACACTATTTTATTATTCCATCTTATAAACAATTACAAGCTGTTTTAAATTTAAAATATGTCAACTATATTTTTTTTAATTAGCACTCTTACTATCAAGAGATCATCTCAAGTAAGTTCAAATTTTTGTAGCTTATTTTCACATTTTTTTTCTCAATACAATTTTATCAATTGTTCAATTCAATACAAAAAGTTCTGTGGCTGCCAAAAACAAAACTTTTACAGTTATTCCGGCAACAATATTTTATTTCTAATCATCTGCAATATAGAGCTTTCTGCAAACTTCACCTTCCCTATCTGTTTAATCGGTGCCACTCCAATAATTGCATTACTCAAAAATGCTGCTTCAAATTTGCCAATTTCAGCAAGCAGTATTTCTGAATCATAAATCTGTATATTTTTTACCCTTTGCAGCCCTAAAATTTTTTTTCTCATCGTGCCGGGAAGGATTGGCAACTGACTGGAAGGCGTGACGATTTCCTGTTTATTTACAAAGAAGATATTGCAAAATGTGGTTTCCAAAACCCGCCCTTTTTCATCAACAAAGAGATAGTCGGCAAAGCCATTTTTTTGCGCTAATTGGTTGAGGCGGATATTTTCGGAATAGTTGATAGATTTATGCCGGAAACGCAAATCTGCTGGGCGTGGCTGGGGATAGATGGCTAAAATGCGGGGAGAGTTATCGACTTTCAAGGGCAAAATCTGCAGCCAGCAATTCACTTGCCCGCTTTGCCGATAGACCATCAATTTCAGGCGCGCTGAGCTTAACTGATTTTTTTGTAACAATTGCCGGATAATCTGCTGAAAGTCCAACCAGGGCAAAGCGAGACCGACGCTCTGCAGCGAGGCGGCCAGCCGTGCTAGATGCAAAGGCAGATCTACTATGACCTGATCTACCACTTTGAACGTGGTAAAAAAACCACTGTTCCAAGCCAAATGCGAGAAATCTTGAGCTGCGACCTGCCGTAATTCTCCATTAAAATAATCTATCATAATTTATCCTTCTTTATTTATGCTCCCAAAAAAATAGCAGATAAGTTTTCGGCAAGCGATATCAATTTGCAAACCTTGCAGGCATACCGCGGAGAGCAGGCGAGAAAGAGTTAATTCTGGTTGGCAGAGTTTAGAGTTCAGAGTTCAGAAAGAGAGATACGACAGACTTCGCCCGTTCGGGAAGTAAGTAGTAAGTGGTAAAAAGGAGCAGTGATTTTGAGCTGAAGAGTAAGGTTTTGAGTTGTAGCTGATTTGTGGAAAAAAGAAGAATTTTTCAACGAACAAGAACCAACGAACCGAACAAAAAAAAATAATTTTTAAAATAATACTTAAACTGCGAAGCAGTTTTCTTAGAGGCATCAGATAAATTACGTGAAGAAATTCAGTTAAAATTGCGTGAGTGAGATGTTGCTGTCTGAACGCAGTGAGTTCGACATCCAAGCAATTTCCTAGAGGAAATTGGCGTGAACGAGTTAATTCTGGCTTGGACAGAATTTACGGTTCACCCTTACGCTGATATGTTAAGTCTTCATTTCACCCAATAAAACTGCCTTTCTTTGCTTCCAACATTTAGAAGATCAGCAAAAGCTGAACATTCTAAAGTTTAAAAAAATGCCAAGCAATTTCCCTTGGGAAATTGGCTCTCTGTTTCAGCTGGAAGTAGGCAAGTATGCTGCTGGCAGACATTCGCTTTGACAAAAAAACCGCTCTGCATTTTATGCAACAAATAAAGTAATTGGATGGAAACGCAAATGATGAAAAAAATGATAAATTACGCCAGCGCCGGATTATTGATCTTGCTGACTGCCTGCACGCAGAATGTGACAATTGATCGCACTCCGCTTGATGCAGTTTCCAAACCTTTTACCTCAACTGGTGGCAAGCAGATCGAGCAGCTGAGCAGCTATAAATATCAGGTCAAGAGTAGCATCGTCTCGGGCAATTTGAGCCAGGAGGAGATGGATGAACTGAGTCGGCTAAAAGCTGCCAAAACGGCTTTGGAATATTTTCGCCAAACCAGCGTGGATTCTGCATTTATGTCGATCTATTCTGAACTTTACGATCGCATTCAGCCGCAACATCTGCTGGATCTACAAGCTGAAGTGGCGGCCGGTTTGATCCAATCTATCGAAGAAAAAGAGGTCACGCTGACCAAATTGCCGCAACAGACTATTCAGCTCTCCAGCTATGATATCACGATCAGGCCGCCAAAATCTTTCACCCCTCAAGTAGAGCTGTTTATCGATCTGAACCAAACAAAGTATGCTGCTGGCGATACACTAAAAATCTTTTTACAAAGCAATCTGCCCACCTATCTTACAGTGCTGCATATTCGCCCCGATGGCTGGGTGGAGACTATCGAATCCAACCCAAAAAATGAGATCTATCAAACCAAAGAGATCCATATTTTCTCACAAGTTCTGGACTGGCAGGCGGAAAATTTGGCAGAAAGTCAAGGCGGGATCATCAAGATTTTTGCCTCGACCCAAAAGATAGATTTTGCTTTATGGGGCAACCTGAAAGTAGCGCTGCAAGCTCTGATCAAAGAGATGCAAGCATTAGAAACCAGCGAGCTGAGCGAGATCGGTTTGGAATATCAACTTGAGGCAAAGTAAGCAGTGTGGAAAGTGAAAAAAATCTTTCACTTTCCGATAAAATAATTAGCTTTTGGTTTACAAGCAGCTTGCGAAACAGGAAATGGTGTAAAAGTAAAATAGCTGAAATGATAG
>JAWOEN010000081.1:0-4386 GCA_046482725.1 Cloacimonadales bacterium (SeqCode) | reverse complement strand
GTCATACGGATTATTTACCTGGCCCCCGAGCCCGCTCCAGCCGCTGGATGAAAAACTGCTGTGGAAGTTTGCCCATTCGCTTAAATTGGTTTTTCCAAGATCGCCCCGTCGCTCTCCTACTTCACCAACATCATCTTCTGGCGGGCCAGGCTTTGCCCGTCCACTTGCAATTGGTAGAGATAGACGCCGCTGGCGACTGCTTGGCCTCGGTCATTTCGACCATTCCAAGTAACGCTATGTTCGCCGGCCAGCTGCTGCTCGCTGAGGAGAGTTTTGATTTTTTGCCCTTTCAGATTGTAGATAATGATCTCAGCTTGGCCTGCCTGAGGCAGCGCATAATTGATGGTGGTGCTGGCGCTGCGTGATCCAGCTGCCGCCGGCCGGAAAGGATTGGGATAGTTGGATAGTGAGCAATTATATTCTAGATTTAATTCTTCATCTAATGCCATATTATCATAGTCAAATCTATATAGTGAAACTCCATCTCGACCATGCAGTAATACAAAGTTTTCATCTTCTCTTTCAAAAAAAGTCCTAATACTTGATGTGAAACAAATATCCTCTGAGTCTAGCAAATTATTCTCATCAATCTCATTAGCTAGGTCGTATATCTTGATTCTAGTTGCTCCTATAAATAATAGGTTATCGTAAACACCTACACGATTATTGCCTGTGGCATTTGAAAGAGAGAGAATTTGTTCTGGTGATACCGGATTGGAAAGGTCATATAATTCGATTTCTCCTTGTGAATAAAATGGTAATATCAGCATAAAATTATTATTCACCGGATAAAAGCCAGCTTGAGGGTTAATCTCTATTGTCTCAATTAAACTGGGATTATCTCCTTCAATACCTTCAATGATTCCAATGCTATCATCTGTATGACGGTAGTAAATATAGTCTTCCATCCTAATAAATCCTGGTATAACACCATTCGTAAGTTCTAGCTCATAAACAATCTCAGTTTCAAATGGTTGAGAAATATCATATTTGATAAATCGAGGATTATTACCTAATTCCCAAGAATATAAGTATGGGTATTCTAAGGAGAGATCTTCTGCTTTGGTATTTTCTATCCTGTTTATTAAGAGAGGATTATCCAAATCAGCGATATTATATATGTCAACATTAAAGTCTGTTGAAGATAAGAGCAAAGATGTAGCAATTAAATCATTTTCGAAAGATGTACCTCTTTGGTTGTAACCAGAAAATAGGGTTGTTTCATGATAAATATTCTCAAGATCAGACATATCGTATATATGCATACCTTGATTAAAATATGTTCTAATCGCTATTTTATCATTGTGGATGTAAGAATATCTAGCGGACTGGAAGAATGAATTACGCCCAATCTCGCTAATAGAAGCTTCATCAATTTTCAGCTGGTGAATTCCATAACCTAAATCAGCTTGATAAAACATGTCACCTAATGTGACACATTGGGCAGTATTTGAAAGTCTATTGACGTAGGTGTAATCCAATAAAATAGGATTGGAAATATCTGAAATATCATATAATCCAGTATGGAAATTTTCAAATGGGACAATAATAGTATTTTGATCTACTATGCCAAAATCTTTTAAAGCATTTTGCGTTGGGAATTCTATTTCGCCCATTCTGATCCAATTAGTAATATCACTAATATCGAATACTTTATAAGAATCTGGAGAACATAAAAAGACTATATCTTCATTATAGTTTTTTAATCTTCCAATATCACTGTTAGGATAATATTGGGAAAGATCAATAGTTGCAACTTGATGTATATCGTATATATTACTTACATCATAGATATTTATGAACTTGTCATTTTCGGAATCAATCGTGTATAGATGATTCTCATCAATTTTACTTATACCATGGTTAACAAAGCTTTCGCTTAGATTATATTCAGCGATCAATTCAAAACTAAAATTATCATATATTTGAACAACTTGATCGTTATAGTTTTTTGTAACAAATAAATAATTATCAGCGCCTAGAATATCCCAGATAACCTCGTTTTGACCAAAATGTATAGCTCCTGCGAGGTTAAGCTGATTATTCTCTATTGTAACTTTATATAAGATATTTTCTCTAACTACAGTATAAGAGTTAGCTTTAATAAATACATTGTTGCCAATCAGAACAATATTCCCTTCATATTGATAATCATTGAAAAGAATTCCCCACAATGGCAGTTCGTCTAACTCGTTCAAAGCACCTTCATCGTCCACCTCATAGAGATGTAATGCTCTATGACCTGATGCAATTAGCTTATCTCCGTATCTTTCAATATCTTGGAAATAATCTGAGGTATATACATCTGATACTTTTTCAAAATCAAGATTCTGGGCAAAACAAATAATCCCAGTTAATTGAAAGATTATTATAAAAATTAACTTATCATATAATTTCATTTTGTTTATCATAGCTTAACCTTTATTACTGGGGCTGCTAGCAGCCCCAGTACCTTGATATTTAAATAAATCATTTTACTAAAGAAAATTTGTTGAATTGCTTGAAACTACCTCTTGAAACTTTCAAGAAATATATTCCTGAAGATAGATATGAACCAGATTTAGCTTTTCCATTCCAAGTAATTTCATATCTACCTCCATTTTGTTTTTTTTGACAAAAAGTATTAATCAATTGCCCCTTTACATTGTACATTTCTATATTTGTGTTGATGGGGTTGCTATCATTTACTGAATAAGAGATTGTACTGCTTGATACATTAATATCATTTACGAGATTTGGTTGATTGAATCTGGATGAACCGCCAGGTGTTCCACTAGTCTCACCGTAAATAATGGATCTCGAAATTGAAAATCCGAAAGTATCATCCCATTCTTCATCATTTGGGATGTTAGCAGTTGCATCATAATTCGGATTATTACTTTTTTGAACAAGCTTAATTTTATAGCTCAACTCACCAATTGCTCCAAATTTTCCTGCAGCTCCTGCAGTATTATATTCTTCATCAATATATGATATTATCCCATAATTTTTTGTAGCTATGCAAGTCCAATCACTTGGAGTCTGTCCATATTGATTGACTTGCCTCCAAATTTCTATTTCAAAATAATTTTCCCAGAAAGCAGGGAAACCATTCAATAAACTCCAGCTAATCTTTGGGTGCCATTCATCGCCTGAAAGGTTATAGGATTCGACACTTATTATTTCAGAAGTATAATCTGGAACGTATTCAAAAGTTAATTTTACATTATCCATGTATAGCATTCTCTCTTCGCCAGCTGGAGTTGCAAGAAAAACATTTATAGTATTCCCACCAGGGTAGAAGAACAAATCACTTCCTATTGCATAGTCTTCACTGAATTTAATTTCGAAATCATACCAAGTATTCCAATTCTCAATTGGAGTTACGTAAAAATCTCTATTCAAGTTGTTTGATGTACTGTTTACATTAACCCTAAGTCCAAAATCACTTGGTTGATTACCGTTTCCTGAGTCCTGAGCCCTTACCCTACCTGTAATCATAAAATAACTCTTTGTGTTAACTACTATACCCGCCCCAAAGTCTAAGTCGAGAGTTTTATATAAATCCGGATCATCAAAAACATAATATGCATTATAGCTACTTACCCCTGGCTCAAGGTACACTAATTCTGGATCACTACTTGATGGAACTGCGAATACTTGGAGCAAATGAACTTCTTCATTTACGTAAATCATACCATTAATATCACCAGCAATTACTTCTGTGTCTCCAGCATAAAACTCGTTTTCTGCAACTACTGAGTATGAACCATCAGGTTCTATTGCCTCAACCATAATATCACCATCTGTTTCTGCATTTGCCAAATGGACAGTTAATTGAATTTGTCGAGCGAATACTCCAGTTGCAGCTAATAACATAATTAAGATACATAATTTCTTCATTTTTTATTTCCTCTTGCGATCATTTATTTTGATCGCAAGTTGTTAATTCATGTCAATTCATTTGCTGGCGGCTTCTGGCCTAGGGCTGGCGTAACTGCTTATTGTGGGGGGGTAGCCCTATGTCCACGTTTCCACTTTCTGGCATTATGCTTACCTCTTACTTTTTTTTCATCATCTGAATGCTGAATTAACGATTGCAAAACTTATTGTCAAGTGCAAAATTTTATGATTATTCAAGTATGCTCTTGACGTAGGTATTATAAATGGTACTAAATTAATTTCACAGCCCCTGAGTTCAGGCGTGGGTGGGAAAGACAGTCAGGTCGGCAACTCAACGTAGAGGTGAACCGTAAATTCTGACAAGCCAGAATTAACTCGTTCACGCCAATTTCCTGCAGGAAATTGCAGGCCTGACGAGCGAAGGCTGTCATATTTTTCTTCCTGAACTCTCAATTCTCAATTCTGCCCACCCAGAGTTTGCTGAGCTTAAGTCATGATAGGTTT
>JAWOEN010000014.1:0-24348 GCA_046482725.1 Cloacimonadales bacterium (SeqCode) | reverse complement strand
TTTCAGCTATGTTGTAAAAAAAAAGATACGAAAATATGTAACAATGATTACGAGCTGGGCTGACCAAAGAAAATCACAGTCAAAGATCTACAAATATGTTTTTTTGGGTTACGGTTCTTCGGTATTAGCTTTTCTGGTTATCTCCTCACACACCAAAATATTTGGTGGCGATAGAGAAATAGATCAAGACTCCGCAGATATCTGCGATGGAAGTGATGAGGGGAGCGCTGGCAGTAGCGGGATCTAGCTTGAACTTGGTAAAGACAAAAGGCAAGATAAGCCCGACCAAACTGCCGGTCATCACGGTGAGAACCATGGTGAGACTAACTACAACTATCAGCTCCGGAGCGCGGAAACTGGCAATCAAGGCAACGCCTAGTGCCATGGTAACTCCCAGTAAAAAAGAAACCAAGATCTCTTTGCTCAGCAGGTGAAACCAATCTTTGATCTCCACATCGCCGATCGCCAACGAGCGGATCATCAAGGTGGCAGATTGGGCTCCGGCATTACCGCTGCTGCCGATCAGCAGAGGTAGAAAGAAGATAAGTGAGACCACTTTTTCTATCACATTTTCGTAGCTGGAGATGGCAGCGCCGGAAAAGACATTCATAAAAACCAAGGCGGCTAACCAAAATATTCGCTGTTTGTAGAGATAAAAAATTCTAGCTTTCAGAGGGTTGGCGATCGCCTCTTGAAAAGAACCAAATTTATGAAAGTCTTCGGTGGATTCTGCTTCTTGCACATCCATGATATCATCAAAGGTGAGAATTCCCAAAAGTATACCATCGGCATCGATTACCGGCAGAGCAACCCGGTCATAATCTTTGAAAGTTCTAATCGCTATCTCCTGATCATCCATTACATTTAGCGCTACAAAGCTATCATCCATTATCTCGCGGATAGAAGTTTGGGGATCGGTGAGGATTATCTCTTTTAATCTGAGGTCATCGATCAATTTTCCCTCTGCATCTACCACATAGATCACATTGAGTGTTTCGGAATCTTCTCCGAATTTTCGCAAATAGGCCAAAACATGTTCGACACTGAAGCTTGCTTCCACTGCAATATACTCGGTCGTCATCAAGCGTCCGATACTATCTTCCGGATAGCCCAATAACTGAGTAGCAATAGCCCGCTCTTCACGAGAGAGAAGTTGCAATAATTTTTTGGCTACTTCCCCGGGCAATTCTTCCAAGAAAGCTGTTCTATCATCCGGCTCCAGGTCATTGAGCAAGTTGGTGATTTTATTGATATTCTGGGCCAAGCCGGTGACGATTTTTTCCTGCTTTTCATAAGAGAGGTAGTGAAATGTATCTTTGGCCTGCTCGGGGTTGAGCAAGCGAAATAAAATTATATCGTCAGTATCAGAACATTCTTCGATCAGCTCGCCAACCTCAAAAGGTTCGATTTGATTGATTTTTTCTTTCAGAGCTTTCCAATTTTTGTTTTCGATCATCGTGGTTATGTCAGTTAGGATATCATTCATGCTGAGATCTCCTTTTGTGCTTTTCTATTTATCTAAATATCAGAAGACTTTTTGCCCAAGGAGTACTAAAAAAAATCAGGCAAAGGTTTGCTGCTTCCTTGATCGCAAAATTAATAAATTTTAGGGCTCTGAGCTGTCAAATTATTCAAGCCATTCACCTGCGATCAGATCGATTTTTTTAAAGTGAGCAGATGCTTAATTTTGGGTCAGAAACATTTTTTTCAGCATCTCATAAAACAGCTGCACAGGAAAGCCCATAACATTGAAATAGCAACCCGAGATTTTGGAGACAAATTGGCTGCCGTAGCCTTGAATGCCATAGGCTCCGGCTTTGTCCATGGGCTCTCCGGTAGCAATATAATCTGCGATTTCTCGAGCGGAAAGCTGCTTGAAAGTCACTCGGCTTTTGGAAAAATCGCTGATGAGGGTATGACGGTAATAGATGGCAATGCCAGTATAGACATAGTGAGATTTATCGGAAAGTCGAGCTAAAAATTCTGCTGCTTGCCTTGCACTCAGCGGCTTCTCCATAATCTCTTTCTCAAAATATACTACTGTGTCTGCTGCGATGATCAAGCAATCATCATCTACTTTTTTGGCAACTGCCAGAGCCTTGGCAGCGGCTAGGTTTTTTACCAAAATGCGGGGAGTGGTGCTGTCGTGTGTTTCGGGAATATTGGCTGGCATCTGCAAAGCATTCAAACCAATTTGCTGCAGCAGCAATTTTCGGCGAGGCGAAGCTGAGGCCAAAACAATCTGCTTATCTTGTAAGATTTTGTGTATCATAATTCTCCTAAATAAATTACTCTTTTTGATCATCAACGAATTTGCTGTGTTAAGTTGGATTGTCTATAAATTTGTTGCTGGCTTATCAGCGAAATATTCTTCTTGCTTTACGAAATTTATCAGGGTATATTATCTGGCAGATATAAATTTTGAAAAAAATAATAAGGAGATTTTTTATGATCAAGATAAATGACACAGCTATAGAATGGCAAACGGGATTGACAGTGGAAAAATTGTTACGGCAGAACAATTTTATTCCGCATCTTAGTATAGTGAAGATCAACGGCGAATATGTCAGCAAGAATTCTTTTTTTTCTCAGCTGATTAGTGATGGTGATGAGATCAAGATAATGCATTTGGTGGCAGGCGGATAAGCATCAGGAAAATATTGGTAGCTGAGAGCATTGGCTGCAATCGTAGATTTGCTAGAGTTTTGTCTAGTGGGGATGAAGAAGATTTTTAAGAGTGGGAAAAAATAGAGAATCGAGAGTCAATTTTAGAGTGAAATAGCTTGACGCCCTTAATCGTGATAAAAATATTGATATAAAAATCACGATAAAGGAGCCAAGATGAAAAAAATCGATCTCTCAATCTGCCTCGGTAGTAGCTGTTACCCCCGTGGCAATAAAGCTAACCTGCAAAAAATAAAACAGTTTATTGAAGATAACCACTTGCAGGAGCGAGTGAACCTGAAAGGCAGCCTCTGCTTGAAAAAATGCAAAGAGGGACCGGTGCTGGTGATAGATGGAGAGATCTTCACCAAGATTAATGAGATGTCGGTGATAGATTTACTGCAAGAAAAATTGCGGAGCTTGCAATGAATACTTTCAATATTCCGATCTATACCGAATTTGCCGAATGTCAGGATTGCTACAAATGTGTGCGTGAATGCCCGGTGAAAGCGATCAAGATAGAAGATTACCATGCCTCGATCATTCCCGAATTATGCATCCATTGCGGACATTGTGTAGAGATCTGCCCGGTAGAAGCCAAGCAAGTGCGCAATGATTTGGCGCGGGTAAAAACTTGGCTACGCTTAAACAAAAAAATAGTACTTTCATTAGCACCAGCTTGGCGGACTGAATTTCCCAAATATTCGGAAGCTGAAATGGTAAAAGTGTTGCAGCAGGTTGGATTTTCCAAAGTATCTGAAACAGCTTTGGGAGCAGAAGAGATCAATGCGCATCAGATCAAGCAGCTGCAAGAAAAACCGGGGCTCTACTTCTCTTCGGCCTGTCCGGTCGTGACCAAACTCATCGAAGATTATTACCCTGACTACAGTCGTTATATCATGCCTTTATCCTCACCCCTGATAGCCCATGCCAAGCTGTTGAAACAGCAATTACCGGAAGATTATCTGGTAGTTTTTGCCGGACCTTGTTTTGCCAAAAAGCGGGAAGCAGACGAAAATCCCTCTTTGATCTCTGCCGCAATAACTTTTCAGGATTTGTGGCTACTGTTTCATGAAAGGCAGATCAATCCCAAAGCAGTTGGCCAGGGCAGGTTTTTTCCGGCTGCAGCTCAGGAAGGTTCGGTTTATCCGATTGATGGTGGTATGATCAGTGGCATCAAGCAAAGCTGCAGTGCTTTGGAAAGTGATTATCATACTATTTCCGGCATCAAAAACATTATCAACACTCTTTCCAATTTAGAAATATCCACTTCCGAGCAGGCAATCTTTGTGGAGATGATGGCTTGCGAGGGAGGCTGTGTAAATGGACCGGGTCAAACAAGCTGCAAATCATATTTACAGAAGCGAGTAGAATTGATCAACTATCAGCAATCAGCTGTAAAGCAGACTTCTAAGCAGCTAGAAACAGAAGTAGGTCAGCGCTATCTTTCCAAAGCGCGGACAAAAGTTGAGATTTCGGATGAGGAATTGAATGAGATCTATCATTCTATTGGCAAAGATAAACCGGAAGATCTCTTAAACTGTGGTAGTTGTGGCTACAATTCTTGCCGCAATTTTGCCCAGGCCATCCATGAGGGCAAGGCAGAAGCAGGCATGTGTATGACCTATCTGCGCAAACGAGCTCAGAAAAAAGCCAATGCACTCTTTCGCACTATGCCATCTGGTGTGGTTATCGTTGATGATAATTTGCAGATCATTGAGACTAATCAGAATTTTTCCAAAATCCTCAAATTAGCTCGAA
Source organism: Cloacimonadales bacterium (SeqCode) (assembly GCA_046482725.1). Classification (GTDB taxonomy): domain Bacteria; phylum Cloacimonadota; class Cloacimonadia; order Cloacimonadales; family TCS61; genus DAOWES01. The sequence goes on along the minus strand of JAWOEN010000014.1, from coordinate 19,923 downwards.
ATTTTGTAGATGATCAGCAGGATTTGGCGGGAGCTTATCTGGCCAAGTTGTTACCATTTGCCGATCTTTTCGAAATGGTGTTGAAAAGTGGGGAAGATATATTGGAGAAGGAGATCCAATATCAAGATTCGATTCTAAACATTTCGATTTTTACAATCGAGAAGAAGCGCTTGGTAGGCGGCATTGTAGAAGATATTACCAAGCCCTCGATCGCCCGGGCCAAAACCAATAGCAAAGCCAAAGAAGTGATTCGTAAAAACTTGGATATGGTGCAGAAGATAGCCTATCTTTTGGGCGAAAATGCTGCTGAAGTCGAGATGACTCTGAACTCTATCATCGACGTTTCCGCTTCCAAAAAAAATAAAATAACCATATCTGAGGACGAATTACGATGAAAATATCCTCCAATTTTTTCGTAGAGCTGAAACAAGCTCAGCGCTTTAAGCAAGGGCAAATAGTTTGTGGAGACAATATTTTGATCCGGCGGCTAAAATCTCAAAATCGGATTTTAGGAGTGCTCTCAGATGGCTTGGGCAGCGGGGTGAAGGCAAATGTGCTATCTAGTCTCACAGCCAGTATGGCGATGAAATATGCAACCAACGACAGCGATTTGGCTTTGGCGGCGCGAACTATTATGGATACTTTGCCAGTCGATGATGAGCGGCAGATCAGCTATAGCACCTTTACCATTTTGGATATTGATTTTTGGGGAAATTGTAGCGTGGTGGAGTATGATAATCCGCGCTTTGTCTTGATGCGAAACGGCAAGGAGCAGCAAGTGGAATGTGAGATCAGCGAGGGATATTTGGATAAAGCAGAGCGCAAATATGAGCTTTATATATCAAAATTCAAGCTTGAGATGAATGATCGGATTGTGTTTTATTCTGATGGTGTATCGCAATCGGGGATAGGATCAGAGCGTTATCCTTTTGGTTGGGAGCGCGAGCAGATTGTGCAATTTTTGGAATATCTGTTGGGCAAATTTCCTCGGATCACAGCTGCTGCGATTAGTGACCAGATCGTGGAGCATGCCTATGCCAACAGCCAATATAGAGCAGTGGATGATATCTCTTGCGTAGCTTTGAATATTCGCAAGCCGCACCAATTATTGGTAGTAACCGGACCTTCGGTCAAGATGGAAAATGATGTAGTGATGGCCCAGCGCATTGGTCAGCATCAAGGTAAGACAGCTGTCTGCGGTGGAACTACAGCTTCGATCATAGCCCGCGAGCTGCAGGCTGAAATCGAGATGAATTTGGAGGCGATTGATCCGGAAGTGCCTTGTTACTCTAAGATGGCGGGAGTTAATCTGATTACAGAAGGAATGCTGACCTTAGCCAAAGCTATCGAGATCTTGCAAGAAGATTGTCCTGAAAGCGAGATGCAGAAAGATAATGGCGCGGTGAAATTGCTGAAGCTTTTCTTTGAATGCGATATTATCGAATTTTTGGTGGGAACCAGGATCAATGAAGTTCATCAAGATCCTAATATGCCTTTGGAACTGGGTATTCGTCGCAATACGATCAAAAATTTGGCAAGACTTTTGGAAGAGAAAAAACTGAAAGAGATCAAAGTAGAATATATCTAAAAAAGAAGGTAAAGATGGAGAAGATCAAGATTACTGTTTGCTGTGGAACAACCTGTTACGTTTTGGGTAATTATGAGATTTTGGAGTGGAAAAATAGTTTGGACAAGCAACTGAAAGAGCAGGTTTGTTTGAAAGGATCGGCTTGTTTGGGTAGATGTAGGGAGGTGGGAAAAGGTCGACCGCCCTTTATCTATGTAAATGATGAGCTGATTTGCGAGGCAAACCTGGAAAAGCTTCTGGCCAAAATCGAGCAATTGCAGGCGGAGGCAGCTAGTGGAAAATAATACTACTCTATTACGCCGGGATTTATTGATTCGGTTGCTGAAAATATTTTTTGCAGAGCAAGATTTTACGGCGATAGATCGGATACCGGTAGAGATGACGCCGCGCAATACAGAAAGTGCTATCCGCTGTTGTATCTATCGCGAGCGAGCTGTTACCCGTAGTGGGATAATCTCTATCTTGGGCTTTGATAATAGCTTTGATGATGAAGTTCGGCAACTCTCTTCCTACGCTACAGAATCTTGGCAGCGGCCTCTGGTAAAATATAAACAATCCAATACCAGCTTACTCAGCGTGTTGCAGGAAGGCTGCTCGCATTGCATTCGCACCAACTACATTGTCACAGATGCCTGTCGCAATTGTGTGGCGCGTCCTTGCCAGCAAAATTGTCCCAAAGAAGCGATCAGTTTTCGTAATAATCGAGCTTTTATAGATCCGCAGAAATGCATAAATTGTGGGATATGCCAGAAGAGATGTCCTTTTCAGGCGATTACATATATTCCGGTGCCCTGTGAAGATGTGTGTCCGGTAGAAGCTATCGGAAAAGATGAGCAGGGCAAAGTTGAGATCGATTTTGAAAAATGTATTTTATGCGGAAAATGTATGAAGGCTTGTCCGTTTGGAGCTATTTTCGAAAAGTCTCAGGTGATTAGCGTGGTGAAGGCAATGCAGAGCGGAAAGCCGGTAGCAGCTATTTTGGCTCCTGCCAGCGCCGGGCAATTTCCTTTGGCTTATGGTCGGCTGCTTGGTGGCTTGAGAAGCTTGGGCTTTGCCCTGATCGCGGAAGCAGCTTATGGAGCAGATTTGACAGCTGCAGCCGAAGCCGAAGAGTGGCGGGAAATGTTGGCTAGTGGCAAAGCTATGCTAACCACTTCTTGCTGTCCCTCCTATCTTCTGGCAGCCCAAAAGCATCTGCCTCAAATGCAAAAATATATTTCGCAGACGCCATCTCCCATGAGCTTTACAGCTGAAAAGATCAAACAGCTACATCCGGAAATGATCACGGTATTTATCGGACCTTGTCTGGCCAAAAAAGCGGAAGCAGCAGCCGATGCCAATACAGATTTGGTGATCTCATTTGAAGAATTGGGAACGATGTTGGCAGCAAAAAATATTCAATTGCAAAGCGCGCCTGAGAGTCAGCCCGATTTTTCTGGGAGCAAGGATGGTAGCGGTTTTGCTGCCAGTGGTGGAGTGATCAATGCTCTCTCTTCTGCTTTGAAATCTGCGGAGCTGAAGCCGTATCGTGTTGATGGGATAAATCGCAAAAATCTGAAATTGCTGAAGGTTTTTGCTGCCGGTAAAGCTCCAGCCAATTTTATCGAGGTGATGGCTTGTGAAGGTGGCTGCATTGCCGGACCCAATAACCTAAACAGCTGTGATTTGGCAGCACGCTTTTTTCGTAAATATCAGGAAAGTTTGGAATAAAATTTTAGTTGGATAGCAGCTATTGCAAACCTCTTGCTCATTAAATGTGAGCAAGAGGTTTTTTTTATGGAGCAGGGAAAAAAGAGACAGAATAATAAGATACCAGCAGCAAGCGCCTGCCTTGGACTCTTCCTTCTTAGCTGAATAATTGAAGATTTTATTGACACAAATCTGCAGTATGAGATTTGAATGAAGCCAAATAAAAAAAGCAGAATGAGGCTATATGAATGATAAGAAACGCCCGGATTGGGTACCGAAAAATGCCGGAAAAGAATTTACCACCTCGGTAATGCGAGGCGTGGATAAGCCAGTGCAAAATATGGCAGGCAAAAGCGCAAACAGCGCTCACAATCGTAGAAGAGATTTGACAATCGAAGATTATGTGCAGGGAGTTTTGCAGCAAGATCGCACGGTCATCGCCCGGGCGATTACTTTGATAGAAAGCAATTCGATCAAGCATTTGAAGTTGGCACAAGCAGTATTGAAAGAGCTTTTGCCGTATACTGGAAATTCGATTCGGGTGGGAATAACAGGTGTGCCCGGCGCTGGGAAAAGCACCTTTATCGAAGCTCTGGGTTGCCAATTGATCGAGCAGGAACATAAATTGGCTGTGCTGGCGATAGATCCCTCCAGCAGTGTGACGCGGGGCAGTGTGTTGGGCGATAAAACCCGCATGGAAAAATTGTCGCGCAGTGAAGATTGCTTTATCCGACCTTCACCCTCTAGCGGAAATTTGGGCGGAGTAACGCGCAAAACCCGAGAAACTATTTTGATCTGCGAAGCTGCCGGCTATGATGTGATCTTCGTGGAGACAGTGGGAGTGGGACAAAATGAGATCACGGTCCGCTCGATGGTAGATTTTTTCTTACTCTTGAAGATTTCGGGGGCAGGCGATGAATTGCAAGGCATCAAAAAAGGTGTGATCGAGCTGGCTGATGCGATCTTGATCAACAAAGCTGATGGCGACAACCTGCAGCGGGCAGAAGTGGCCAGAGAAGAATTCAGCCGCGCTCTGCACTATCTGAAGAGCCCGACTTTTGGCTGGAAACCGGAAGTGCATACCGCATCTGCTCTGGAAAATTCTGGCATTGCCAAAATTTGGGAGCGCATCAAAATCTTTGAACAGCAGGTAAAGGAAAACGGGACATTCAGTAACCGACGCAAAACTCAGATGCTAGAGTGGCTGCACGCCATGATCAAAGAGCGTTTGGAAACACTGTTTTATCAGCAGCCAGAGATTCGACGTCAATTGCCGCAGATCGAGCGTGAAGTTTTGGAAGGCACATTGCCGCCGACCAAAGCAGCCTTGAAATTACTGGAAATTTTTGAAAAAGGAGTGGAGTGATATGATAAAGCCAGGCTCATATTTGGATCGAGTGTTTGTGAATTTTTCTTTGCGGCGAGAAGATGAAATCGCTGCTTTGGTAGTTCATATCGTAGGCTTTGGCTTGCATATGATAATGGCAGCTCTGCTCATTGTCTTTGCCGCCATCAAGCAGGGTAGTGCGACACAAATCGTTAGTTTTTCCATCTACAGTTTTTTGTTCATTCTCTATTACATTTTTTCAGTACTTTTTCATGCTTTGGACAAAACGAAGCCTAAAAAAATATTTCGCATTTTGGAGCTCAACAGTAAATATCTGCTCTTTTGGGGTGTGGCAATTCCACTAACTTTGGTGATAGTGGGCGATGATGCCGGTTGGATCTTCTTCGCTATTTTCACTGCATTGAATATTGCAGGCATTATCGTTACCAGCCTGAACCGAGCTAAATCGAGCTCTCTGATCTCATTGATCAATACTTTAGTCTTTTTGGGATTAATCATCTTTTTAGCTATCTATTGGCAAAATTTTGCCACAAGTTTGATTTTGTGGCTGAGCATCAGTTTTGCTTTGCTGCTACTGGGAATATTTTTTGATAATTTAGCTGCTCTGCGCTTTCATCATGCACTTAGTCATTTCTGCTATTTCATGATAAATCTAGCGCTATTTTGGGGCTTTCTCTTTGGCATAGTTTTGCTCTAATTATGGATAAATTAGTAAAAATGAAAAAATTAATCTTGGCAGAAAAACCGAGTGTGGGCAGAGATTTGGCACGTGTTTTGGGTTGCCGACAGCGAGGAAAAGGATTTTTGGAAGGCAAAGATTATGTGGTCACTTGGGCCTTGGGACATTTGGTCACTTTGGCAGAACCCAAGGATTATCAGCAAAAATGGCAGCATTGGGATTTGGAATATTTGCCGATGCTACCGGAAAAAATGAAGATCAAGATCATACGTAAAACCTCACAACAGATGCAGGTTATCAAGAAATTGTGCAAGCGCGAGGATCTAAAAGAGTTGGTGATCGCCACCGATGCGGGGCGCGAGGGAGAGTTGGTAGCGCGTTGGATAATCGAAAAAACCAGCTGGAAGCAGCGCCCGATCAAGCGTTTGTGGATCTCATCGCAAACTGAAAAAGCAATTTTAGAAGGAATGCAAAATTTATCTCCTGCTGAGAAATATCAGCCGCTGTTTCGGGCAGCAGTCTGCCGAGCAGTAGCAGATTGGCAGATCGGGCTGAATGTGACCCGAGCGCTGACTTGCAAATTTGAAGCACAATTGAATGCCGGTCGCGTGCAAACGCCCACTTTGGCTATGATCATCCAGCGGGAAGAAGCGATCAATAATTTTGTGCCGGTCAATTTCCAAACGATCAAGCTTGATTTCGGTGATTATTTTGCGGAGTGGATCGATAGTAAAAACTCTACGCGAATCTTTGAGCCGGGCCGAGCTGCTAAAATAGCTGCCGAGATCTCGGGTAAAACTGGTATTATCAAAGAATTGGAAAGTAAAAGCAAGAGTGAAAAGCCGCCTCTGGCTTACGATCTGACCGAACTGCAACGTGATGCCAACCGCAAATTTGGCTTCAGTGCCAAGCAGACTTTGGCTACTTTACAGGGTTTGTATGAACGGCATAAAATCGTGACATATCCCCGCACAGATTCGCGCTATCTGACCTCCGATCTGGTTCCCACTCTGCCCGAGCGCTTGCAAAGAATAAATTTCGGACCATACAAAAAATTGGTGCAACCTTTATTAAAGCAGCAGCTTCAGCCCGGAAAACGTTTGATCAACGACGCCAAAGTCAGTGATCATCATGCGATTATTCCCACCGAGCAGACTGTGAATTTTGCCCAATTGTCCAGCGAGGAAAAGCGGCTCTATGATCTGATCGTTAAGCGCTTTATTGCCGTGCTTTATCCCGACTATCAGTATCAGAGCCTCAAGCTGATTACCGCGGTGGGCGAGCAGCGTTTTATCTCGCGCGGTAGAAAAGTATTGCAGCCGGGCTGGCGCGCTGTCAGCAATCCGCTGGCAGACGAAACAGAGCAGGAAGTGCAGGTGGAGCAGCCGCTGAGAAACCTGAGCATAAATGATAGATTTCTGCTGAAAAAAGTGCAGATAAAAAATGGTAAAACTTCGCCACCTGCTCGCTATACTGAAGCCACCCTGCTTTCTGTGATGGAAAACCCCACCAATTTTATCGAAGATTCTGCTCTGAAAAAATCTTTACGTGCCGGCGGATTGGGCACTCCTGCCACTCGCGCCGACATTATCGAAAAACTTTTGAGGGCAAACTATATCGGGCGCGAGGGCAAGAGCCTGCGGCCGACCGCCAAAGCTTTCGAGCTGATTCGGCTGGTGCCTGCTCAATTGCGGTCGGCCGAGCTGACAGCGCGCTGGGAGCAAAAACTAGATCTGATCGCCAAAGGTCAATATGAGGCTGATAAATTTGAGCGCGATATTCGGCAAAATGCTCTGGAGATGGTGCATGAGATCAAGTCGAGCCGCGCTAAATATGTGCCGCCCAATTTATTGCAACAGAAATGCCCGCTCTGTGGTGCAGCCTTGCAAGAGCTGGGACAAAAGATTATCTGCTCAGATCGACATTGTGATTATCAGCAGAATGGGGCCAAGAAAAAATCTACTTCCCGCCGCCTCAGTAAAAAAGAGTATGGGCGCGGCAAGCATTTGCTTAGCAAATATGGCAAAGCTGAAGAAAAGCAACAGGAAGAGACTTTGGGAGATCTTTTTGATCTGTGATAACCAATCGGAAAAATGGAGAGTTGATAAAAGATGATCAAGCCAGAAATTATTCAATATTTTGCAGCAAAATATCAAGCTGAATCGGAATCATTGGAAAAAGTCTCCTCAGGAGAAAATTTTATCTATAGTTATCAGAAAAATCAGCAGAAATATATTTTGCGAATTACTTCTGATGCTCGCAGAAATCAGCAACAAATAGCTGCTGAGATAGAATGGATATTATTTATCAATCGGCATAATGGTCCGGCAATAAATTTGGTAGCCGCCGCAGATGAACAATATCTTCAGATTTATCCGGAGGCTCAAGCAGAGTGGTATGCTTATAGTTATGAAATGGTAGCGGGTGATTTTCCCGGCGAAAAGAGCTGGGATAGGAAACTTTTTTATCAATATGGCAAAGTAGCAGGAAATCTACACAAGCTGGCCAAAAAGTATAAACCTCGGCAAAAAGCTCGGCATAGCTGGGAAGAGGATGATAATCTTTTGGCTTGCCTCAGCCTGAGTGGTGAGGATCAGATAATTTCCGAACTTTGTCAGAAGCTCGTTGAGAGATTGGCAAAAATCGAAAAAAATGATTCAAATTTTGGATTGATCCATGCCGATCTACACTGTGGTAATATGGGCTTTGAACAGGGTGAGATCAAAGTTTATGATTTTGATGATTGCCAATATGACTTTTATGTGCGGGAATTGGCAGTAGCAATATTTTATGCTTATTGGCATCCCCATTATCTTGATTCGATTTTGGCGCAAGATCCTACTGATAGCAAATTTGCTCTAGATTTTACAGAAGCATTTTTGCAAGGTTATATTAGTGAGACAGAGTTTGAAGTGGAAATGTTGGATTATATAGAGGATTATCTGAAATTACAGAGAATTATTTTGTATCAGGTTTTATCGGAAGAAAGTTTTGCCAATTTGGGGCGCTGGCAGCAGGTCAAAAACAAGTGGCGCCAAGAGATTATCTCAGAGCAAGATTATGTGAATCTAGATTTTGCAAGTTTGAAGGAGAAATTATGGGAAAAATCAGTTTTGATCTAAATCAGTTTTTGCAAGCAGTTTCCTTTGCGATAGATTTTGTGGAGATGGATATTTTGCAGGCGAGCAGAAACCACTCTAAGCGAGTAGCCTATATCGCCTTGTGTTTAGCCGAAAATCTGGGGTTGTCTGAGGCAGAACGCAGCGATATCATAGTTTTTTCTATCATGCACGATAGTGGATTGTGCGAAGAAAGTTTATTGAGCAATCAAGATTTTCGCAAGTTACGGCAATTGCGTCGAATGGAGACCTTTTCTCAGCATTGTGAATTTGGAGAAAAAAATATCGCAGCTTATCCGCTGCGCAGCAAGGCCAGCAATATTATCAAATATCATCATGAAAATTGGGATGGTAGCGGGTTTTTCGGATTGGCAGGCAAGCAGATTCCGCTTTTGGCCCAGATCATTGGAATGGCAGATTTTGTAGATAATCTCTTTCACTTTGAGACTGGCGAGCGCCAGAAGATTGCCAAATACCTCAAATATATGTCGGGCAAACGTTTTTCGCCCCAAATCGTAGAAGCCTATTTTCAGGTGAGCGCTCACACCAGATTTTGGTTGGATCTAAAAAATGAATTTATCGGATACGCACTGCAGCGCAAAACTATTCCCAATCAGCAATTGCTGAGCTGGTCCGAGATCTATCAGATTATCGAAGTGTTTACCACGATTATCGATTCCAAATCGCATTTTACCGGGCGCCATTCCAAGCAGATTGTTGCAAAAACTATTTTAGCTTGCGATTATTATCAGATCGAGGGTGATGAAAGAATCAAGCTGAAGATTGCAGCCGCTTTGCATGATCTGGGCAAATTGGCGATGCCGGATAAGATTTTGGAAAAAGCCAGCGATTTGGATAGATCTGAGATGCGGCATATGAAAACACATACTTATTATACAAAATTAGCTCTCAGTTTGGTAGATCATTTTGCAGGAATTAAGGAGTGGGCCGGCAACCATCATGAAAAGCTGAATGGTATGGGTTATCCGGAAGGATTAAAGGCAGATCAGCTCTCTTTCAAAAGTCGCCTCTTGAGCTGCGTTGATCTTTATCAAGCGCTAACAGAAGATCGCCCCTATCGTCCCAAAATGAGCCCACAAAAGGCTTTTGACATCATGCAAAAAATGGTGAAAAATGGCTATATCGATCAAGATATTGTGGAGAACTTTATCGCTGATTTGGTGCAGAAAGATGGCGCTGACAGCCCCAAATAGTAATCAGATCTCCTGAATCGAATCGAAATCTATCTTCGTCTGCCGCATAATCTGCTCTGCCTTATCTGTATCACTGGCCGATATCTCTACACAATAGCCACAATCAGAGCTGAGAGAGCGCGGCACATTGGTCATCTTGCATTTTATCTTGTTACGCTTCAACTCATTTTCCGCCCAAATCGCATAATTGGTAGAGTGAAATAAAATCACCGCTTTTTTAGCTGCCATTTGCTATCTCCTGCAAAGCATCTACTGCTTTATCTATTTCTGCTAACGTATTATAGATGCCAAAACCAAAACGGAGGGTTCCTCTGGGGAAAGTTTGCAATCTTTGATGCGCTATCGGAGCGCAGTGCAAACCATGCCGGCATAAAATTCCATAATCATCAGAAAGTTTTTGGGCTACTTCAGAAACTGATTTTCCTCGCAGATTAAACGAGATCACGCCCACGGCTGCTTGCTTTAGATCGTTATAATGCTCAAAATCTATCTGCTGGTTTTGCATCTTTTCCAAAAAATAATTTTGTAATTTAGCTTTGTGTGCCTGGATAGCATCTAAACTATCTGCTGAGCTGAAGATCTTTTCTAGAGCTGCCTGCCAGCCGGCAATCCCTGCTAAATTCAAAGTTCCGCTCTCCAGTTTATCAGGCAGAAAATCCGGCTGCTCAATACTGTCGGAAAGACTGCCGGTTCCACCAAATTTCAGGGGTTTTATCCTCTTCAGATCAAAATCATCTGAGATCAGTAAAGCGCCGGTGCCGGTAGGACCATACAAACTTTTGTGCCCCGGAAAACCCAGCAAATCGATCTTTAATTTTGCAATATGTAGTGGCAAAATTCCAGCTGATTGGGCAGCATCGACTATAAAGATTAGCTTATGCTGCTGACAAATTTTTCCCAGTTGCTGCAGATCTTGGGTATTACCATTCACATTGGAAACATGGTTTATGACAACTGCCCGAGTTTGATCTGTAATCGCATCTTTCAGCTGACTGGGCGAAATCTTGCCGCGTTTATCTCCAGCCAAAATTGTTAGTGAAATTTGGCCTGATTTCTCTAGGTAATGCAAAGGTCGAATCGTGCTATTGTGTTCCATAGAGCTGGTTATCACATGATCTCCTTTGCTCAAAACTCCCATAATCGCCAGATTCAGAGCTTCGGTGGCATTGCTGGTAAAGATCACATGCATCGGGTTATTCAAACCAAATAAGCGAGCCAAACTTACACGGGCGGCAAAGAGAATTTGTCCCGATTCCACAGCTTTGGTATGCCCGGATCTGCCCGGATTGGCTCCTACATTTTGCAGATAATCCAACATAGCTTTGCCCACTTCAGGTGGCTTGGGCCAGCTAGTGGCAGCATTATCAAAATAGATAACGCTGCCCTTATGATTATTTGACATGGTAGATTGTGTATTCATCGGTTTCTTCGATCTTGAAATTTCTTTTATGACGCTTCAGCAAGCGCGCTACATTTTCTTTGGATGCCACACTATCCAACAAAATATCAAACTGAGCAGATTTGTTCTTCAATTGATTGTTTACCAAAATTATCGGCTGTGGACAAGATAATCCACGAGTGTCTATCTGTTGCATTTTTTACTCTCCTATGCTCTTTTTTGGATCATTACAAATCCCACGATCAAACAAAATATTAAACCCACAAAGGTGCCGATAACAGTATATTCTCCGATGCCGGCACCACTTCCGGCCAAACCAAAATTATGTGAAATACCCGCACCGACGATCAGTCCCATAAAGAAGATTGCGGCATCATTGTCGCCTTCGCCGGCCATGATCAGTTGTCGGCCCGGGCAGCCACCGGCTAGAGTAAAGGCCAAGCCTGCCAAGCTCATACCCAGAAAATTCCAGAGATGCATGCTGTGAGCTGCCGGCTGATTGGCAAAGCCGGGATTAAACTGTCCCAAAAGCAGATTCATGATAAAAGCTGCTATTATCAGGCTGGTCAAACCGGCCAGCAGATAAGTTTCGCGGATCATCAGAAAATCGCGGAAAGCGCCAATCGTACAGAAGCGGCTACGCTGGGCGATGGCACCGATGATCAGGGCAAAGACTAAACTGAGAGCAATAGCGGCTCGAGGTGCAGCGCCATTTCCCAAACGGGAAAAATTGAAAACTAGCATCAGTAAAAGTGTAAAGATAAAAGCAGGGAAGATCCAACCGGAAAATTTGTTTTTGGCAGGAACTGAACGTCCCAGATTATAGCCTTTTTTGATAAAAAGTGTACCCACGAAAATCCCCGCGATCAAACCGACTAAACCCAAGATAGCATTCCAGTCGCCACCGGCCAAGCGCAGGCTGGCCCGCCAAGGACAACCCAAAAAGACCAAAGCGCCAATACTGGCAAAGATGCCCAGAAAGAAACGGATAAGCGTGGAAGATCCGCCTCGTGGTTTGAATTCCTTGAAAATTAGCGCCATTGATAACGAGCCTAAAATAATACCGGCTAGCTCTGGACGGAAATAGTGCAATTTTTCTACACTATGAAACCCCAGGGCACCGGCAGTATCGCGCGCGAAGCAGACGATACAGATCCCCATATTGGCAGGATTGCCAAAGTATTGCAGTAGAGCAGCCAAAACACCGATCGTGCCGCCTACCAAGATTATTCCCCAACGGGTTGAGAAAAAATTTTTCATAATAACTTACCTCTTCATGTTTTATTTTTTATAAATATTTTTTAGATAGATTTCTGGTTATTGGGATAGCTCAATAATCCTCAGGAGTTGTTAAAAAAAAAGCGCGTAAATCTCTATTCCCGAAAGATCAGTTAATCTTTCGTCAGGTAAAGCCTTGGAAATAGAGTTTAATATTTTGCATAAAGTAAACAGAAAATTAAGTAGCTTAATGTCAAATATTTTTTCATTTTTTTTCTCTTAAGATTTGCCTCTTGCTGGGAAAGTGACAAAGAATCTCCTTGCGAGAAGCTCTCTTACTTTTTGCTGAGCGATTTCTTTGATAAGATATTTGACAAGATGGGGCGGGAATATTCTCTTAGACAAAATAAAAATGACTGGAGGATTAATGCTAAATAATCTCTTGGTAGCAACAGCTGCCCCCACCGAAATCAATCTGTTTTCGATCGCCACCAAAGGTGGATTCTTGATGTTGGTGCTGCTCTTCATCTCGATCGTGGCAGTAGCAATCATTATCGATAGAATGCTGACTCTGAAGCGCGCCCAAAATCGAGATCATGAATTAATCGCCAAAATAGATTTACGTTTGAAAAATGGCGATCTGCAAAAAGTATTGGGTAGTGCGGAGCTGCAAGAAGATATTCCCATCGCCAATGTCATTCGCAAAGCTCTGCAATATTTCTCGGGAGATCTGGCCGAGACCAAAGAGATTTTGGAATCGGCGATCAAACATGAGATACATATCTTGGAAAAATATCTGGGAACCTTGGCTACTTTTGCTGCTACCGCGCCTCTGATCGGTTTTCTGGGCACAGTAACCGGCATGGTGAAAGTGTTTATGAAGATTGGTGAAACCGGGGGCGGAGTAGATATCAGCCTTTTGGCCAGCGGTATTTGGGAAGCTTTGGTCACTACTATTGGCGGTCTCTCAGTCGGCATTATCACCATTTTGTTCTACAATTTTTTAGTGGGCAAAATCGAGATGCTGGCTCAGGAAATGGAAGACGATAGCAATGAATTTTTGATTTCCCTGCGGAGAAACCAGAATGAAAGTTGAAGTAGGAAAAAAGCGAATCGCTTCGGCTGCTCTGATTTCCTTTACCGATGTCATCTTCCTCTTGCTGCTCTTTTTGCTGATATCATCCAGTTTTATCACGCATTCCGGCATCAAGGTAAATCTACCCGGCTCAGCTTCGGTGGAGAACGAATTTAACAAAAATATCAGCCTCACGCTGACAGCTGATGATTTGGTTTATATCAACGATGATCCGGTAGAGTGGGATCAGATCTCGAGCGAACTCAACAAGCGCCTGATAGATGATCCTGAGCAAGTAGTGGTGGTCAGGGCAGATCAGGATGCTGTGCTCAAAAAAATCGTACGTTTATTGGATCTGGCCCGACAATCCGGCTCCAATCGATTTTTCCTAGCAACCGATGTAAGGAATAAATTGGCTGATGAATAGCAATTTCGGAAAAATCAGTATTGTGGCCTCAGTGGCTCTGCATCTGCTTTTAGCACTGCTCTTTTTGCTAGTTCGCTATCAATTGATTGCGCCGGAATTCAAGCCCTTGCAAGTGATGCAATTTGGCTATCAGCAGGTAAGCAGTAGCAGCGAATCGCGGGCTCCGCTTCAGTCTGCCTCAGCTTCTACCGATGATTTTAAATTTGGTAAAAAGAGTAATCTGGCTCCTCGCAAAGTAGATCTGCCGCCAGCCCAATTTCAGGCTGATGAAAATATCTTTATTCCTCAAAGTCGCCAAACAGTGCGCAACAACCTCGATATGAACGAAATTATCGGCAATGATTTTGAGAAGCGCGAAAGTAATCTTTCCCAATTTCTGCCCGAAGTAGCTGCAGCCCCACCGAAGATGCTGTGCTGCCAGCTACCGATGATTTTCTCAGCTCATTGCAAGCACGTATGGCAGAAGGCCCAGGCAGCGATTCGCCTTATGTTTTGGAAGGCGAAATCTCAGCGCGGAAAGTTCTGCAGCAGAGCATTCCCTCCTACCCGGAAGGTTTGCAGAGAAGCGTGAGCGTGCAGGTTCGCTTGCAAGTGTTGCCCGATGGCAGTGTGGGGGAGATGCAGATCATGAAAAAAGCTGGTTCGCCTTTTGATGAAAATGCGCTTCAGGCCTTGCAGACTTGGAAATTCAATCCGATCAGTGGTGAGACTACTCAGAGCGGAACAGTTACTTTTATCTACGAATTGAAATGATTTCTCAGCGAATAATGCAGAAAAAGGATAGATGATGAACAGAATTTTACGAATCGATAATTATCAAACAGCTTGCCGCGAGCTGCAGAAGATCGGAGTTTCTACTCAGGGAATCGTGGCTATGGCCGACAAAGCTCTGGGCTGTAGCGTCAAACTCTGCGGCGTGAAAGTAGGTGCTGCCAATATTCTGAAACAAGAAATGCTGAGTATCGGTGGGGATGCAGCTGTGGCACGCGGAGTGGTGAATGGAAGCGAAGAGGTCAGCGATCTGATCTTATTGGGCAACGCCAACAAACTGAAAAAACTGATCAAAAAATTGCATAATCAAACCATTTTCGGCTTACCTGAGATCAGAGAAGATCTGCAAAAGATGCGGCAGCAGCTGCTGGATAAGAATAGCTATCGCTTGGATTGCGCTGGCAAAACACTGCTTTTGGATAGTACCAAAATTATGGGAATTTTGAATGTCACTCCGGATAGCTTTTCTGATGGTAACAAATATTTTAGGGTAGAATCTGCAGTAGAGAAGGCGCGCGAAATGATAGCTGCCGGGGCTGATATCCTAGATATTGGCGGAGAATCGACCCGGCCCGGTGCCCCGCCAGTGAGCACTGCAGAAGAGATAAAACGAGTAGTTCCCATCATTGAACAGATTCGACGCTTCAGCGATCTTATTATCTCTGTGGATACCAGCAAAGCAGCAGTGGCAGAAGCAGCAATCTTGGCAGGTGCCAATATCATCAATGATATTTCTGCTCTGCAAGCAGATCAGCAAATGGTGGAGATCTTGAAAAAGTATGATAATATTCCCATCATTTTGATGCATATGCAAGGCACGCCCCAAAATATGCAGGACAACCCTTTTTATCAGGATGTGGTAAATGAAATATTGCTTTTTTTAAATGATCGGATAAACTTCTGCCTGGCTCATCAAATCGATAGGCAGCGCATCATCGTAGATCCCGGCTTGGGTTTTGGAAAAAGATATGTCGATAATTTGCAAATTTTACAAAGATTGGAAGAATTTCGCTCGCTGCAAGTGCCAATACTCTTGGGCGCTTCCCGCAAAAGCTTTATCAAAAAAATCTATGATTCTACTCCGCAAGAGCGAGAAGAAGCTACTTTGGCTACCACTGCTTTGGCTTTTCAACATAAGATCGAAATGGTCCGAGTGCATAGGGTGGAAGCAAATAAAAAAATCTTGCAAACGCTGCAGGCAATCAAGGAAGCATAATGGAATTTCTTATACCAAAAATTACCGATATTATCGACATCCTACTCGTAGCATTTTTGCTTTATAGATTGATCCTATTATTGCGCAAAACCGGCGGCTTCCAAATACTATTGGGTTTGGGTGCTGTCATCTTGCTCTTCTTCACGGTTTATATGCTGGATCTAAACCTGATGCGCTCACTGCTGGAGAGCTTGCGGGAATATTGGCCCCTGGCTTTTATCATCATTTTCCAACAGGAAATTCGCGGACTTTTTGCTCGCCTAGCTCACAATCATGATTTTCGCTCTTTCTTCCAAGATACCAAAAAATCTGTCTATGCTAACCTGCTAAATGCTGTCGCTATCATGTCTTTTCGCAAAGTAGGCGCATTGATCGTGATTGAAAATTCCCGCAAATTGGATGAGTATATCGAAAGTGGTGAAATTATCGATGCGCATATTGCAGTGAAATTACTACTGACTATTTTCAATAACAAAACCATCTTGCATGATGGGGCTGTGATTATCAGAAATAATAGAATTTATGCTTGTAAAGTAGTATTGCCTCTCTCGGAAAGAGTGGAATTTAAGCAGAAGCTGGGAACCAGACATCTGGCTGCTTTGGGCATCTCGGAAGAGAGTGACGCTTTCTGTGTGATCGTTTCGGAAGAAACCGGCAGAATCTCTACAGCCTTTGAGGGAGAGATAGTTTTGGGAATCAGTCAGGATGAATTGGCCCAACGCATAAAAGATGGAACAAACTAAAAAAAAGCAAGGCGAAGATATTTATAGGTGTTGGGAAATATTTTGAGCAATTAGAAAAAAAAGGGAAAGGATAAATTTGATGCAAAATAAACGAAAAAGAGCGACGCTGATAGCTATTACCGGGGGTATTGCCAGTGGCAAATCAGTCGTATCTGCCTGGTTGGAAAAAGAGGGCTATTCGGTGATCTATAGCGACAAATTGGGACATCAAGTATTGCAGATGCCGAAGATAGAGCAGAAATTGCTGCAGAAATTTGGCAAGCAGATTTTGCAAGATGGAAAAATCTCACGTGCTAAATTAGCCGAAGTGGTTTTTAGCGATCCCGATTATTTGCTCTTCCTAAATAAACTCACCCATCCTGAAATTCGCCAAAAAATGCAGGAATTGGCAGATAACTCCAGAGCAGAGATTTTATTTTTCGAAATTCCCCTGCTCTATGAAAACAATCTGGCAGCAAAATTTGATTATGTGATCAATGTCTATTGCTCTGCAGAGAATAAGCTGGCACGCCTGAAAAAACGTGATGACTTGGAGCAAGCAGCAGCCCAAAAGAGAATCAAAAGTCAGCTTCCGGACTATATCAAATATGAAAGAGCTGATATAAATCTGCAAAATAATAGTAGTCGCGCTGAGCTTTATCGACAATTAGCCAGCATTGAAAAATATCTTAGGAGATTACCTCAAAAACCTATCGAAAGGATGGCATAAAATGAAACAGGCAAAATATTATTTGGGATTATTAGCTCTGGTTATCATGCTCAGTGGCTGCACTACCAGACGCTCTGAAGTTGTCATCACCAATAATTGTACAGCTGCTTTGGAAATAAATTTTGAAGAAAACCCCATCACACTGGCTCGCAATCAGAGTTACGAAGAATCTTACCTGTTGGATGAGCTGCTCTTTTTTCAGGAAACAAAAGAGCTGAAGATCGCCTATGATGGCTTTATCTATCTGGCTGCAGCCGATTATACATTTACTCTGCAACCCGATCAAAGCAAGCAGCTGATTCTGGAAAACAATCGAGCCGGAATCGAGATCAACAATCTTGCGGAAATCCCCATTGCCGAGATCAGATTGCGACCGATAGATTCTGAGCAATGGTCAGAAAATTATCTACAGCAGCCCACAGTGGCAGATAATTTTAGTTTATCGGCCAAAGCGGAGGCTGTAGATCTAAAATTGATCGATAGCACAGAGCGGGTTTTTGTCTTGAATGATACTATAAATCTGCAAGTGGGGCAAACAGCTCTCCTCTTTTTTGATAGCTTCAGCTTGATCTATGCTGAGTAAATCTCGCCTACGTTGTGTTCCATCAAATACCGCTTCTGCAAGCAATGTGTCATGTAGGTAGAACAGGCAGAATAAAAGAGTATTTTTGTTTCATAAGTTTTCCTTTTTTTGGTCACCCTGAGCGGAGACGAAAGCGAGCATGAAAGTTTGATATAGCAGGCTCGTAGGCGGATTCGAACCTGTTAATCCGGCGTGGGGAGCAATTGAGAAATCAGCATCCCGCACAGCATCAAGCCGGCACCGATCAGAGCTTTGGGCTCTAGGGATTCTGCCAGGAGCAGCCAACCACCCAAGGCGGCAAAGACTGCTTCCAAACTAAGAATAATGGCAGTGTGAGCTGGCTTGGCCTGGCGTTGTGCTATCACTTGCAGGGTAAAGGCTACGCCCACCGACATCACTCCGGCATAGAGAATAGGGATAGCTGCTGCCACGATATTTGCCCAGATAAATTCTTCTAGGAGCAGAGCAAAGATAAAGCTGAAGATGGCGCAAACAAAAAATTGTAAGCAAGCCAATAAGATAGCGGAATAAGATTTGAGATAGCGATCGACCAACAGCACATGCAGAGCCCAGAAAATTGCTCCCACCAAAACTATCAGATCTCCTGCCGCCCAGCCCGCTTGGCCGTGAATGCTGAGTAGATACATTCCCATCACTGCAGTTGCTGCTCCCAGCCAAGTGCCAAGGCCATTCTTATGCCGCAAAGAAATCCCCAAGATCGGAACAAAAATCACATATAAGCCGGTGATGAAACCTGCTTTGCCAGCCGTGGTGTATTGGATGCCAATCTGCTGCAAACTGGAGGCTACAAAGAGGGCAGCGCCTACGATAAGGGGAATCATTATTTTCAAAGTTGTTGATTTTGCTGAGATTGTATCTTTGTTTTTGTGACGATAGTGGTAGACAAAGGGTAGCAGCGAGATAGCACCCAAGAGAAATCTGAGGGCATTGAAGGTAAATGGCCCCAAATGCTGCATACCAAAACGCTGTGCCACAAAAGCAAAGCCCCAGATGATGGCAGCCAGTAAGAGTAATAAATTTGCTTTGATACTTATTTTGTTCATGCTGATCTCACAGATTTTTTTTGCTAAATTTACCAAGCCTGTTATAATGTCAATCGGATAGAGAAAAATCTTGCGGAAATATTAGCAAAGAATATGACGGGTTTAGCGAAAGTGAGGTAAAGAAAATGCAAGAAGATAAGCAAAAGCTAGCAGAAAATAAAATTGAAGCCAAGGCAAAATCCAGTTTGAAATTGTTGAGCCTGAATATAGCGCACGGGCGTAAAACTGCCTTTCAACAGTTGCTGCGGCGCAAAAATTATATCTACCGCAATTTAGAGGCGATTGCAGAGCTGTTCCAGCGTGAGCAGCCCGACATCATAGCTTTGCAAGAGGCAGATAGCGCCTCCAGATGGAGCGGCCATTTTGATCATGTGGAATATGTTGCCCAGAAATCTGCTTATCAACATATTATGCAAGGCGAGCATGTCAATCGTGGCTTCATCACTTACGGCACTGCCATCATCTCCAATTTGCCACTGCACAGACCGCGTACGTTCAAATTTTATAAGACTGCTCTGCGGCTGCCCAAAGGCTTTGTGGTCTGCACTGTGGAGTGCCCCAGTCAGCAGGTTGAGATAGATGTGGTATCTCTGCATCTGGATCCCTTTTGGCGGGCTGTACGCATGAAGCAGGTGAAAGAGCTGGTGAAAATGCTGGAAGCTGATAACAACCCCATCGTGATTATGGGAGATTTTAATTGTGATTGGAAATATCGAGAATCTACTCTGCACAAATTGGTAGAGCTTTTGGATCTGCGGATATACAAACCTTATGATGATAGTTTGCTTACTTTTCCGGGGCACAAAAAACGTTATGATTGGGTCTTGATTTCCCAAGAACTGGAATATATTTCGCATCAGATTTTGCCCGATCATGTTTCCGATCATTTGGCGGTTAGTGTGGAAATCGGCTGGCGGAAGTAAGTAGGAAGTAGGAAGTAAAAAGAAAAAATTGAAGAGAGTAGTAATTTTGAGCGGGGAAATATGGTTTTGAGTTGGTTGCTAAGTAAAGCGGTGTTTTTTTTCAGCGAACCCCAGTTAAATAGTCCTACGGAATTTCACGGGGCAGGCTAGCCCGAACC
>JAWOEN010000197.1:0-16010 GCA_046482725.1 Cloacimonadales bacterium (SeqCode) | reverse complement strand
CTTTATTCCATCATCTGCAAATATAAACTGAGTTAATAATAATATTAGAATAAGAGTTATCTTTCTTCTCATAATATCTCCTTATAATACTGGTAATGGACAGGCTATGCCCTGCTATTAGCGGGGATGTGCTTGTTGAGACGCCTCGCTTCGCTTACGGCGCCTCAATGGGTCGACGCAATAACCCTTGTAGCCGCCTACAGCGTCTCAACATATGTACTCACGCCAATTTTTTTAGTACATAACAAACCTATGGTTATAGTTAAATGAGTACAATAACTTCTCGCCAATAAGTTATTGTACTCAAATGAATTCTCTTCATCAAAATCTAAATTGTCCAGCCGAGTCACAATAATTTTCTTAGCAAAAAGCAGACTTTTTATCTCCAAGATATCTCCCAGTTGTCTTAGGAATTTTAAAAATAATCTTTTCAGAAAAAATCTCCTGTTAAATTTTGTCTTCGTTCGAGGCTTGTCAATTTTTTTATAATTTGCTCATTTTTGGGGGAGAATATTTCAAGCGTAACTAGCGAACTCTATTGCCAGTTTCTCGAGGAAAAATCTGGCCATGCCTAGAATGGGGCTGTGGTTGTTGCAGGGCTGTTAGGAGTGGATTTGTGTATTGCTCATTGATTAATCTTTTGTTTAAGTACTATTTCATCTTTAAACGCTACCAAATTATCAAAATTATCTATTATACTGTTTCCGAAAGTATTAGCATTAGCAAGTTTAGAAGTTTCAATCTTAGCTGACTCAGAGATAACAATATCAATTATCATTTGTTTTAAAACCGGAGAATCGGATAATATTTTTTTAACTTCCCGGGCTAGAATTTGGGTACCAGCTATAACATAATCAAATTTTTTTTGCTTAATAAGATCCGGGTGTTCAACGAACAATGAATCAGGATTGATTGTAGAGTAATTCCGCATTATGAAATTAATATCTTCTCCATCTTTTTGGGTTTGCTCTGCTCGTTCTGACCAAGCAATCAACTTTAATATTAATAAGCCTGGTAAAGAAACTACATTGAATCTAATTCTGTTATTTAACTCGAAAACAAATGATGCATTAAAAACTTCTGTAAATCCCATAACAGTCATTGTAGTTGAAAAATCCGGAGGCCATTTAATCTTTCCATTGTTTTCAATTTCTCCAAATGGAACTAAGTCAATGG
Source organism: Cloacimonadales bacterium (SeqCode) (assembly GCA_046482725.1). Classification (GTDB taxonomy): domain Bacteria; phylum Cloacimonadota; class Cloacimonadia; order Cloacimonadales; family TCS61; genus DAOWES01. The sequence continues at coordinate 14,834 of JAWOEN010000197.1, read as the reverse complement.
GGATCATTTCATAATAAAGTCTATGATATTTTTGATTTTTATCTTTTTCAAAACCTAGACCAACTAAATCCTGCACAATCAAGTCGAATTTTTCCCAATTTGAAATTGCAATAGCAAAATCTATGTCTCGAGTTGCGCGGGGATTTTCCTTATATTTGAAAACAATTTGCAGATTTAGGTCTCTAGCGAAAGCTCCTATCAGCATAAAGTCACATTGCTCTTGCTCAGTAACATTTTTTATATGTTCCAGGATTTTATGACAATTTGGTATTGCAAGCTGCCTTGAATCAATTTTATGAATCATTTTTTAATCTCAATAATTCAGCAGCTTCCAGATTTCGGCTGATTCCAGAGTTAATTAAATCAGCGTAGACTAAAAACCTGGGGACAACTTTATCAATCTGAGCTTGCTCATAATTAAAATAGCTTAGATTCCAAAATGTCCTTAAAATTTCAATATTGCCTTTTTCGTCAGGTATCAACTTTAATGATTTTATCAGTTCATGTTCCGGTTTGTTACTGTAGATAGTAAATATCTCAGGTTTAAGATAATTGTCTAACAAGGCAACTGCCGGTTCGCAACCCCAAAATGTTTCTTCCATATTATCAAGTAAGTTTGTCCAATTATTTAAAGCAAGATTTTTGGCAAACCTATATCGGCCAATAATTAATGTTGGACGTAATTTTTCTTTGTAGGCTGGAATCCACTTGTTCATTAATTCTGGCTTGTTATGAAGAATTCTTTGCCTATGACAAGATGAGAGCAGTAGATCTTCATTTTTTAGGTGTTGGAAAATCCACTTCAAAGATCCTAAAGAAACATTTACGATTTCAGAGATGGTTCGATAATTTTTATTTACCAGAGTAGGATCTAAAATAAATTGAAATGTTGTTTTTAAACCAGTCTTGCTAAATGCTCTTCCGGCACTTAATTTTGTTTTATCCGGTGGGATAATCTTACCAGTTGAATAAATTAAAAAAAATTTATTCTCCAAATAGATATTACCGAATAGATCCATAAATTGAATTTTGTTTTTAATCATTTTTTCAGAAATGGCTTTTGTTAATCCTCGGCAAATAATTAAAGAGTTCTTATCATTAGTTTCTTTCAATAGCTTGATCTGCTGTAAATTAGTTATATTGTTTTTTATTTTTAGACGATAGGTTATTTCATTATAATTGAGATATTTAACTTTCATGAAACTATCAATGTTATCATTGCTCTTGTTCAATATATTGATTTTTAAGGCATCAGTTTTGATGTAGGCTTGAATGTAGTTTATAGCTTTAGAGATAAGTTCTTGCTTCGTTGTGTTCATTAATCCTCCTTGTTTATAAAAGATGAACAGCGTTGATTGGTGAACAGAAAATCCACTTTTCAATTATTAGTCAACAATAATTTAATCTCAGCTTTTTTTTAGATAAATGAGCCCAATGCTTGAGTATGCTGCACCCAAACTAAATCATAACTAAACATGCCAACTATTCGACCCAAACTGAAAAAAGTTACTAACCAGTGGTTAGCAATTTTACATAAGATCATTATATCTCTATACATTCATCTTGCCAAACTCTCGGGCAAAGTTCTATTTTTTTTAGCGTCTGTCAATTTATTCTTAATTGCTCATTTTTGGAGGAGAATATTTCAAGCGTAACTAGCGAACTCTATTGCCAGTTTCTCGAGGAAAAATCTGGCCCTGCCTAGAGTGGAGCTGTGGTTGTTGCAGGGCTCTTTTCGCTTTTCTTTCAATCTGTGAGCTGAGCTGTGTGTTAGCGGTTGTTCTTTTATCATTTGCTTCAATCCTTATGCCCTGTATCAGTGAACATTCCAACTATCTGCACTAAAAATGTATAAATCGGTGCACGTTTTAATGTTTTGCACTAAAAAGCCAAATATCAGTGCAAGTTAATTTTCTTTTAATAAATTAAAGAGAGGAATATTTATGTAAATAATTTCTCGCCCTTCTTTAATACTTTTCAAAATTCCGATAGCTTCTAAGTTTTTCAAATACTTTGCTGCAATATTTCTGGAAGCAATTTTAGCATTTACCAAGTGAACATTTTTTGTATAAACATTTTTAAAGATTGTTTCTATTAGCTCTTTTGAGTACATTTTAGGAAGTTTAGATTTTACTTCATTTGTTAATTTATCGATAAGAGATGAAATGTCCTTGCACATTTTCAGTGTTTGAAAAGAAGTTTCTTCGATTGCTTTCAGAATAAACAGAATCCATTGATGCCAATTTTCATTTGTTGTAACTTCGCTCAACAATCTGTAATAATCGGCTTTGTGTTTAATAATATATCTGCTTAGATATAGAATCGGTTCATTCAGCAAGTCTTGTAAAATGAGATAAAGCACATTTATAATTCTGCCTGTTCGTCCGTTGCCATCATAAAATGGATGAATAGATTCAAACTGATAATGAATAATTGCAAGTTTTATTAATGGGTCAATTTCATTATCTTCATTTATAAAAATTTCCAAATTGGTAAGAAGTGAACGGATTTTGGATTCGTTGTCTGGCGGAGTGTAAAGAATTTTACCTGTCTTATCATTCATCAATTTCGTTCCTGGCAATCGTCTGATTCCTGCATTATTTTGCTCTAATTCTTGTTGAATGGCAATAATACCATTTGTTGACAGAAGCTTGTTTTTGATAACTTGCTCAAATCCTTTATAAAGTGCACTTCTATAAGCCAAAACCTCTTTAATAGCAGGGCTAATATCTTTTTTATGAACCGAAAGTTCTCTATATAGTTCATCGTGAGTTGTAACAATATTTTCAATTTCGGAGCTGTCTTTTGCTTCTTGAAGAATTATGGAATCAATAATGATATTTTTCTCTGGAAGCATTTCTGCAAATCCTTTGAGTTCAGCCAGAATTTTGTGTGATTTTACTGCCTGCTTTAAAATTTCTTTTGTCTCCAATTCGATTGCAGGTGGAATCGAAGCTAAATCATTATATGGCTTTTCAGCATTAAATTTCATTGTTACTCCCGTATACATTTAATATATGCGATATAATTGATTAACTTAAATTGCGTCAATTAAATAAAATTTGATAACAAAACAGTTTCATCTTACTTCATTTCAGCTAACATCTGTCTGCCACGCCAACCTTTGTCGTTGAAAATAACTAACCTCTAATTACAGAAATTTTGTATAAATATCAAATCGTCTCCTTGCTTCTGACCAGAGGCAACAGGTAGTTTCATACAGTATTTCACCAGCTCTATTTTTTATTAGCCACTTGCAAATCAGAACAAAACAATTAGCCATCATCTTGCTAAAACTCTCGGGCAAAGTTCTATTTTTTTTAGCGTCTGTCAATTTATTCTTAATTGCTCATTTTTGGGGGAGAATATTTCAAGCGTAACTCACCAACTCTATTTTTTAGCGTTTCTCGAGGAAAAATCTTGCCAAACCAGAATCTAGTAAAGTAAATGTGCCAAAATTTTTATCAGGTGTAATAGCTAGGAGATAAGATGCCAAAAGATTATGATATAGTAGTTGTAGGTGCCGGGCCGGCTGGAAGCAGTGCTGCCCGTTTTGCAGCGGCCGGTGGAGCCCGAGTTTTGATCTTGGAGCGCAATTCTGAGCCGGGGCAAAATGTGCGGTGTGGGGAAGGTGTGACTGCGGCTGGTCTAGCAGAATTTATCGCAGCGGATCCGGCCTGGATTAGTAGCAGCATAGCCGGAGCAGATATTTATGCGCCCAATGGGCAGCGAGCAAGTTTGGGTCAGATCGGGCAAGGCTATGTTTTGCAGCGTTCCCGCTTTGATGCTGAGCTTTGCCGATTGGCTTGTGAGCAAGGTGCAGAGCTGCTAACCCAAGCCAACGCTTGCAATTTGCGCTATGATGATAATCAATTTGTGGGAGTGGAATATTATCGCAACGGTGTGAAGCATCTGGTTTCTTGTCACTTGGTCATTGCGGCTGACGGTGTGGAATCACGGGTGGGACGTTGGGCTGGATTGGCAACCAACCTGCCTGCAGAGCAGCTGGATGTGAGCCTGATGTATAAAGTCGAGCAGATCACTTTGCCAGACGATAGACTGCAATTTTATTTTGGCAATAATATCGCCCCGGGCGGCTATCTTTGGGTTTTTCCCAAATCTGCTACTTCGGCCAATATCGGTTTGGCGATCAGTGGAGCCCAAATAGCTCAATATAATCTGCAACAACTGTTAGCTGATTTTATTCAGCAAAAATTTCCCTCCGCCCGCATCGTCAGCAGCTTTTATGGTTGCATCCCGATCGCAGCCGGATTGCCGCAGATAGTTGCTGATCATCTGCTTCTGGCAGGAGATGCCGCTCGGCAGGTCAATCCTTTGACCGGGGGAGGAATTACGCAAGCGCTGGTGGGTGGAAAATTGGCGGGAAGCAGAGCGGCCGAAGCTATCAAAGCGCAAAGATATGAGCGGCAATACTTGCAGAAGTATCAGGCAAACTGGCAGAAACGTTTGGGCAAATATCATCAGATTTATGCCAAATTGCAGAGCCGACTATTGCATAAGAGTGATGCCAGCTGGAACCAATTAGTCGCATCTTGCCAAACTATCCCACCTGAAAAAAACGTGCTAAAAGTTTTATTGTTGAGATCAATGCGCTACAAACCGGCTCTGGTCTTCAAACTACTAAAATCGCTCTTGAGCTGAGGCAGACTGCTTTTGCTTTTTTTTATGCCTCAGCAGCAGAGTGATAAGGATCACGATAATTTTCAAAAGAAAAAATGCTGCTAAGATCTGCCAGGAAAATACCTCTTCCGGAGTATCGGCATCTGCTATCTGGCTGCCCATAAAAGTGTAGATCAGCGTGGCTGGCAACATGCCCAAAACAGTACTCCAAGCATAAGGTCCCAGTGGAATATTTACGACTCCTGCCAGCAGATTGAAAAGCCAGAAGGGGAAAAATGAGATGAAACGCATGATTATTAGATAATGGGAGCCGTGTGTTTCCAATTCCAAATTTAGCCTTCGCAATTTTCGTTCATATCTGTTTTTTATTCTATCTGCCAGATATAATTTGGAATAGAGAAACACAACCAAAGTGCCAAGCAGTGAAGCAGCCAGCACGAAGATTGTTCCCCAGAAAATATCAAAGAGAAATCCAGCGGCCAAAGTAAAGATCAGGTAGCTGGGAAGAGAAAGTGCCACAGCGAGAAAAAAAAGCAAAAGATAGCTCAACAAGACCAACCAGTAATGATTTTGGACGCTAATTAAGAGCTGATCTTTATTATCCAACAGATTTTCCAAACTGATCAGCTGCTGCAAGCCGCTATAGCGAAATGCTAAAAATACGGTGATTAATATTATGACAACAAAATTTCTTTTGAGAAAATTTAACATCTAGTTTCACATCCTAATATAATTTCTTTTTTTACTGCTCGATTTTAGCAGGTTGAGGGCGCTATTTAGCGTTGAGCCAGAAACATAAAATTTTGCCAGATCAGTCAATCATTCTTTGCTGATAAAAAAGAGCGAGCCAAAATCTTCAGGGGAGGGGATTTTTTTTGAGAAATAATTTGACAGGAAAAGGGGGCGCTTTAAATCGTGAATTATAAATCGATATAAAAATCACGAAAAGGAGTGATCATGGAAACAAGAGAAAAAATGTGGAACAAAGTGTTCGAAATGAGAACTAAAACTACCAACTTTATGGGAGTTGGTGCGATTCAAAAATTTGAACAAATCTGTGAAGAATTAGCCAAAGATGGCATCAGCAAAGTGCTGATCGTGGCCAGCAAGAGCGCCTATAAAAAAACCGGAGCCTGGGATATTATGCAGCCTGCTCTGCAAAAGCACCAGATCGCATATCTTCTCTATGACCAGGTAACTCCCAATCCCACCGATACCAGCGTGGATGAAGCTACAAAGCTGGGGCGGGATTTTGGAGCTGAAGCAGTAATCGGCATTGGCGGTGGCAGCCCCATCGATACTGCTAAAAGTGTGGCGATAATGCTGGATTATCCTCAGTACAATTGTGCGCAACTGTATCAATTCGAGTTTGTGCCGGAAACAGCTAAGCCTATCATTGCCATCAATACTACTCACGGTACCGGCACCGAGGTAAATCGTTTTGCCGTTATCACAGTGACAGCCAAAGATTATAAACCGGCGATTGCCTATGATGTGATCTATCCCAAATATGCGATTGATGATCCGGCTTTGATGGTGGGTCTGCCTCCCAGACAAACACTCTTTACTGCGATCGATGCGGTGAATCATGTCACAGAAGCTGCTACTACCTTGGCTACCAACCCTTATGCGATTATGATGGCAAAAGAAACTATCAGCTTGGTAAACAAATATTTGCCCCTGGCTCTGCAAGATCCGCAAAATCTGGAAGCTCGCTACTATCTTACCTACGCTTCTGCGATTGCCGGCATCGCTTTTGATAATGGCCTTTTGCATCTGACTCATGCTCTGGAGCATCCGCTGAGTGCTTTGAAACCGGATCTGGCACACGGTTTGGGCTTAGCTATGATTTTGCCGGCTGTGATCGAAACTACTTACGCCAAATGCCCCGAAATCTTGGCTGAGATTTATGCACCGATCGTGCCCAATCTGCAAGGCGTGCCCGAGGAAGCAGCAGAGATGGCGGCAGCTGTGGAGAAATGGTTATTTGATCTGGGCATAAATGAGAAATTAGCGGATGAAGGCTTTACTGAAGCTGATTTGGATAAACTGGTAGATTTGGCAAAAGCGACTCCATCCTTGGATCTATTGCTTAGTCTTTCACCGCAACCAGCTACAGATGAAGTAATCAGAAAAATATACAGCTCGAGCTTGCACGCTAAATAAGAGCAAAAATAAAACAGGGAACAGATAATCTCTGCTCCCTGTTTACTTAGGTTTATACTACATTCTATTTTGCTTCGATCTCAGCAATTATCTGTTCCACAGCTTCGCTGGAAAGCTGCAATTCTCGTGCGATAGTATCACTTTCCCAATTATGCTTATGTAAGATCGAGATGATCTTTTTTTGACACTGTTCTGAACCAAAACCACTGGTAGGATACCAAAAGTCAGCGGAAGAATTTGCAGCCCTTTTTCTTTGACCAGAGATGATAAATCTGATCGTGAGAATGACTAGAATGATCGCTACTAGAAGCAGCAGATAAAAGCTAAGCGGAATTCCTAAAAGAAAATCATAAAAACTGTTGGCTTCTGGCGCAGCAGATTTTGTCAGATCAGCTTTATCAGCTTCTGAGTCTGAGACAATCGGTTGGGCTTTGGCTTTTTCTGGATCGCTGCTAATGGCTTTGCTTTCTTCTGCCTTTTTTAGCTGCGCTTGAGAGGCTCTGAAATCTGCCAATACTTGATTAGACTTTTTTTCTTTGCCAACCAAACGATAAAATTTGGCCAATTGTTGGGCTGCATCTGTGGTGGCAGGCTGAGGATTTCTGATAATATCGAAAACTACTTTATATTGTTGCTTGTTTTGCGAAAAATGAAAACTTTCCACCTCGGGATGACCAAACTGAGAATTTTGTAGCGCTAGCTTCACTAGCAAATCATCACCATTTTGCGTATAAGAGATAGATTTCAAGACTTTGCTATCATGAAAAACCTCACCCTCTAATCCCAAATCAAGTGAAGTGTTGGGAAAATTGATGAGAATTTTGTTGGCATCGCTACTAAAAGAAAATTGTGGTCTACTATCAAAAACAAAAACACTGCGGTCAGCTACCTGATAATCTCGATGATAAAATTTGAGCAGATTTGCTGCATTAAGCAGGGAAAACGTAAAAATGCAAAGTAAAAAAACTACTTTTTTATTCATAATTCTTCTCCATTTTTTTTACCCAGAACTTTGTCTAGGAAAGCGTCAGTTTCGGGGATATCCAAAAATTTTTCTCGATAATCAATTTCAGTGTTAACAGAAACCTGAGCCAATCTTTTGTCAACATTCGTTTCTCCCCAATTATAAGCTGCCACTGCCAAGCTCCAATTTCCCCGGTATTTTTGATTGAGATATTGCAGATAGCGAGCTGAAGCCAAAAGATTGCTGGGCGGAAACCAGATGAGAAATTGCGGCTGTTCTGGCATAATGTATTGGTAGGTAGATCGCTTCATTTGACCCAAACCGATAGCTTTTTGGTGTGAATATGCCAAAGAACGAAAAGAGCTTTCTGCCTTGATCAACCGGTAAAAAATGGGTAGATCTACCTTGGTGAGCCAAGCGGTGGTTAGCGTAAAAAGACGCGCAGAGAGCGGATTGTAGATCAAGGCAGGCAGAAGGCAGAGCAGAAAAATAGTTTTAGGCAGCAGCCGAGAATTTCTCATTTTCGCAATTTTCGTTTTATCCGCTGATAGCTGTCTTGAAATTTCTGGTTATTGGGTGAGATGGTCACAGCTCTTTCGATATAAGGGAAAGCTTCTTGATACTTTTTTTGCAGCATCAAAAGCGAACCGATATTATTGAGAATATTGGGATTATTGGGATTGTATTGTTCAGCCTCCAGCAGATATGCCAGAGCTTTGGCTTTATCTTTGGCAAAGAGGGCGCGTTCAGCTTGGGCAAAAAGCTCTCGTGAGATCACATATTTTTCCCGATAAACTACATCTTGCGAGCGTTGCAAATATTCTTGATAGGGCTGATTGTTGGGAAATTGCTGGGTTAATTGCTGATAATTTCGTTCTGCAGCCAACCAATCTCTTAGCATCATATTGCATTCAGCTAGAGATAATAGGTTAAGTTCATTTTCCGGATTTTTTTCCTGGATATCTGCAAAATATTTTCTAGCTTCCTCAAAACGAGCCAGCGACATCAAGGATAAGCCCAGATAAAATAGATTATCTGTGCTGTTGTTTAGGATCACAGCTTTCTGAAAACAGGCATGAGCTTTTTCCAGTTTACCTTCAGTGATTTGTTTCTTTCCTTTTCGGATCAATCTTGTTTCAATTATTTTATTTATCATAGCACCAACTTTGTGGAAGCGATGTTTTCAGGCAATGAAAAAATATCTGAGCTGAGCAAAGAAAAATCTTGCATTTAGCAAGAGAATATTCTATCTGACCAAAGTCAGGAGCGCTGTTTATTTTTTGATAAAATGTTTTGTTCAAAATCTTTAGGGAGTAATTTTTATGTGGCATTGGGATAGTAGAACGCATCAGTTCATAGCACAAAAAGCTTTGGCAAAATGTCGGCAGAGTTTCGTCAACCTGCTGCAAGTGGAAGCAGATTTTTTTATTCTGGGAATAGAATCTCCCGATCGCATTTTCAAAGATTTTACCAATCATTATTACAATTGTACAGCCAATTCCTATGGCTATCATTACGGCAGTGTTATCAAGAAGATCGAAAGTAAAATAGCCGAATTAAAGTGGCTGCAAGCCAATCCTACTAATATAATTATCCCAGACAATTATCCTCCCTTTCTGCATGCTCTACTTGATAATCCTCTCAAAGTTTTTTGCTTCGAGCTGGGAGCGCTCAGTCACTACATCGCCGATCTGCATCAACCCTTTCATACAGATGGCAAAGAGAGATTTAGCGATGAGGAAACCATTCATCAAGTTTTGGAAGCTGATGTCAGAAAAAACCTGAATCAACTGAAAATAAATTTGCATCGGCGCTATCGCATCAAAGATTTTCAACAATATTTTACCAATGAAATATATCATATCAACAGCTTTTACGATACTTTGGTAGAAAATTATTATCGGGCTCCGGGCAAAGTGCAGGCAGAGCGCTGGATTCATTCCCAACAAATTATCGAATATTGTTTGGCAGAAGCTTGCCAAAATATTGCCAATGTCTTTCTCTCTTTTGAAGATGCTACCATCCCTTTTGCAAAGGCCAAACGCTTTGCGGAATTACAGAAGAAAATCCAACAAAATCTTCAGCCTAACAGTTCCTACCGGCTTCGTACTTATCCCTCGGGCACGATTTCGATTCGTCAGCATCAAAGCTGAGAACAGCTAGCAAAGAGCTAGAAAAAGCTGCAGGTTAGTTAAAGAAAAGCAATATTACACACTATCAAACAATAGCGGAACTTATAAATTTTATATCAATTTAGCTACTTTTTGCAGATAAAAAAAAATTGACATTATAATCATAGCTTCAAAATTCGATTCAATTTTAAAAAAGCAGAACTCAAGTTCGGAGGAGAAGCATTTTATGCTACAGAACAAGCAAGAGATCGATTTGATTATTAACAAATATGCCGGGAAAAAAGGCTATCTAATTCCTTTATTACAAGAGGTACAGGCAATCGAGCGTTTTCTATCCAAAGCTGTGATGCGCTATGTTTCGGAAAAAACCAATGCCAAATTAGCCGAGATCTACGGAGTCGTTACTTTCTATTCAATGTTCAGGTTGCGTCCGCAAGGCGAGCACACCATCAGGGTTTGCAAGGGCACGGCCTGTCATGTCTCGGGAGCTGAAGCACTGTCTGCAGCAGTACGCGAACACCTGAAACTTGAGGGAGATGAAGATACTACTGAAGACGGAAAATTTACCATGATGGAAGTAGCTTGTCTGGGTTGTTGCAGTTTGGCACCGGTTGTCATGATAGATGATGATACCCATGGCAAATTGACAGCTGCTTCAGTGGGCAAGCTGATCGCCAAGTATAAGAAAAAGTAGGAGGCAATTTTGGAGCTAAAAATAAAAGTTGGAATGGCAAGCTGCGGATTGGCAGCAGGCGCAAATGATATCTACACTGCGGCAAAAAAATATCAGTCAAAGAGTAAAAATCACCTCGCTCTGGAAAAAACTGCCTGCATCGGAATGTGCTTTGCAGAGCCTTTGATGGAGATAATCGCTGACGGAAAATCTGCCACCTATGGCTATCTGGATGAGAAACAAGTTCCGCAGATTATCGAAAGCTTCTTCAAAGGTAAACCCAGCCAGGAAAATCTGATAATCTCAGATTTTTTGGACGGTCAAGAAGATGATACTTTAGCTAGTCAAACCCGCATTGTTCTGCGCAATGTTGGTCAAATAGATCCGGTTTCGATAACTTCCTATTTGGAGCGAGAGGGCTATGCGGCTTTGCAAAAAGCTATTTTGGAGATGACCCCCGCTCAAGTCATTGATGAGATCAAGACTAGCGGCTTACGCGGTCGGGGTGGGGCAGGATTTCCCACCGGGCTGAAATGGCAATTCGCCGCAGCTCCGCTCAGCAAGAAAAAATATATTGTCTGTAACGCTGATGAGGGCGATCCGGGAGCATTTATGGATCGCAGTGTTTTGGAAGGAGATCCGCACAGCATCATCGAAGGTATGCTAATCGGCGCTTATGCTATCGGAGCAGATGAAGGCTATATCTATTGCCGAGCCGAATATCCTCTGGCGATCAAACATCTGAAGATCGCGATTGATCAAGCTGAAAAGCATGGCAAATTGGGCAAAAATATTCTGGGCACAAAATTTAATTTCGAGCTGCATATCAAAGAAGGAGCCGGCGCTTTCGTCTGCGGAGAAGAGACAGCTCTGATGGCTTCGATCGAGGGTGAACGCGGCATGCCCAAGATCCGACCTCCCTTTCCGGCTCAAAGTGGCCTCTGGGGAAAACCTACCAATATCAACAATGTGGAAACTTTTGCCAATGTAGCTTGGATTATTTTGCACGGAGCTAATGAATATAACAAATATGGCACAGAAAAAAGCAAAGGCACCAAAGTTTTTGCTCTGGCCGGAAAAATTCGTAATAGCGGCCTGATCGAGGTGCCAATGGGCATTCCGCTGCGAGACGTCATCTACAAAGTGGGTGGCGGCATCAAGGATCAGAAGCCATTTAAAGGTGTGCAATTGGGCGGACCTTCCGGCGGCTGTCTACCGGAAAGCATGCTGGATACCGTAGTAGATTATGAATCGATCAATGCTACCGGCGCGATCATGGGTTCTGGCGGTATGGTTGTGATGGATGATAGTACTTGCATGGTGGATGTGGCAAAATTTTTCCTCAATTTTACCCAAAACGAATCTTGTGGGAAATGCACATTTTGCCGGATAGGCACCAAACGTATGTTGGAGATTCTCACCCGCATCACAGAAGGCAAGGGTGTTTTGGAAGATATCGAGCGCTTGGAGGCTTTGGCCGAAAATATTACCAAAGGCTCACTTTGTGGTTTGGGGCAGACAGCTCCCAATCCTGTGCTTACCACCTTGAAATATTTCAAAGAAGAATATCTGGCTCATATCACAGAAAAGAGATGTCCGGCTGGAGTTTGTACCAATCTACTGACTTATGAGATAGATCCCGAGCTCTGCGTAGGTTGCACTCTTTGCGCCAAAAAATGCCCTGTTTCTTGTATCAGCGGCGAAGTAAAACAACCCCACGCCATAGATCAGGAACAATGTATCAAATGCGGCGCCTGTTATGCGGCTTGCAAATTTGATGCAATTACAAAAGCTTAAATGAGGTAAAGTGATGATTGAAATAATATTAAATGGAGAAAAGATAAAAACCTCGAAAGGAAAGACAATTTTAGAGGTTGCCAGAGAAAATGGAATCGAAATTCCCACCTTGTGTCATGATGAAGAATTGAAGCCTTTTGGCAGCTGTTGGACTTGCGCTGTGAAAGTGAAAGATCGCCGAGGTTTTGTTACCTCTTGCGGTACGGAAGCGGTGGATGGAATGGAGGTTTTTACTGAGACTGAAGAGGTGAAAAACGCCAGGAAGATGGCTTTGGAATTGCTCCTCTCAGATCATTATGCCGATTGTGAAGCGCCTTGTAAACTGGCCTGTCCCGACCAGGTAGATGTGCAATCTTACCTGGCTCTGATCGCCAATGGGCAACATCACGAAGCGGTAAAGGTGATCAAGGAAACATTGCCCATGCCACTTTCGATCGGGCGTGTCTGTCCTGCTTTTTGTGAAGCTGAATGCCGCAGATCTATCGTGGATGAGCCTATCGCTATTCGCCAATTGAAAAGACATGCCGCCGATTTTGATCTGAACGACACTTGGTCTTATGTCTCCGAAAAGAAAGAAGCCAGTGGCTATAAAGTGGCGATAATTGGTGCCGGCCCCTCGGGACTGAGTTGCGGCTACTATCTGAGCAATGAAGGACACGCGGTGACAGTTTATGAAGCTGCACCGCAAGCAGGTGGTTGGCTGCGTTATGGTATTCCCGAATATCGTTTGCCCAAAACTATTTTGGATCAGGAGATCAAATTGATGTGTGCCAATGGCATGCGCATCAAATACAATCAGCAGGTGGGAAAAGATATTTCTCTGCAAGATCTCAGCCAAAAGTTTGATGCAGTATATCTGGCGATTGGTGCCCAGAAAGCTGTTCCCATGCGAGTGAAAGGTAGTAAACTCGGTGGCTGCTATTTAGGAGTGGATTTTTTGAAAGATCTGGCTTTGGGAAAAGAGCTGGAGATTGGCAAGCACGTGGCAGTAATCGGTGGCGGCAATACAGCTATAGATTGTGCCAGAACGGCGCGTCGCCTGGGCAAAGATGTTACACTGATCTATCGGAGAACTCGCAAAGAGATGCCAGCGGAATCTTACGAAGTGGATGCTGCTGAAGAGGAAGGAGTAAAATTTTATTTTCTAACCAACCCGGTGGAAAATATTGGGAAAAACAAGAAACTGAGCAAGATAAAATTGGAGAAGATGGAGCTGGGCGAGCCAGATGAAAGTGGACGCAGAAGACCGGTAGGCACCGGAGAATTTTTCGAAGAGAAATTTGAGACAGCAATTGCGGCAATTTCACAAACTCCCGAGATCGATTTTTTGGCAGAAGATAAAAATAAAATTGCAGGGAAAGATTTTCCCTTAACTCGCTGGAACACGGCAGAAAGTTTGGAATCTACCATGTATATGGGCTTTTCCAATCTCTTTGCCGGAGGCGATTTCCGACGTGGTCCCGCCACAGCAATCGAAGCGATCGCCGATGGCAGAATCGCAGCGCGCTCGATCAATCGCTTGCTAAATGGCGAGATGATGGAAGAGCAGAGCGTGGACTTTAATTCCAAGAAAGCTGAAAAGCTCTCTGAAGTAGATCCTGAACAGTATGCTGAATATCAGCAAAAGGCGCGAGCTTTGATGCCCGAGCTGAAAGCTGGTAAGCGCAGTGCAAATTTCGAGGAAGTAGAAACAGGTTTTAGCGAAGAAGCAGCCCGCGAAGAAGCAGCCCGCTGCCTGGAATGTGGCTGCAACGTCAATAGCAGCTGCGATCTGCGCCGCTATTCTACCGAATACAAGATCGAGCCGGAAAAGTTTTTGGGCTTTGAGAATAAGCATCCGATTGATGATTCGCATCCCTTTATCAGGCGCGACGCCAACAAATGTATCAAATGCGGGCGCTGCGTGAGGATCTGTGCTGAAGTGCAAGGTCCGGGAGTATTGGGCTATATCTATCGTGGCTTCGCTAGCTATGTAGCTCCGGAATTTGGCGAAAGTTTGACCCAAACAGATTGCAGCTCGTGCGGAAAATGCATCGAAGTCTGCCCGGTGGGAGCATTATTACCCAAAAACCAAACTGTGAAAATCAGTCCGCACCATACAGAAACTTATACGCAAAATTGTGGATTGTGCGGTACGGGGTGCAAGATCGATGTAGAAACTTTGGGCAATAAAATAGTGCAGATAAAACCCGCTGCAGAGCGTGGCTTCAACGAAAGAAACCTCTGCTTCAACGGAAAATTTGGCTGGCAGGTTTTTGAGCAAGATCGTCTGACGACAGCGTATAAAAGGCACAACACTCATTTGATCGAGATGGAGAATATGGATGATGCGATCGATAAGATAATCGAGGAAAATGAAACTGCCAAAAGCAAGAAAATCTATATTTCGCCAGTTTGTACTAACGAAGAATTACTGATCATGAAGCAGGTAGCCCAAAATATCGGAGCCGATATTAGTTCC
>JAWOEN010000097.1:0-6075 GCA_046482725.1 Cloacimonadales bacterium (SeqCode) | reverse complement strand
GATTAACATACCAAACGAAACCGTTATGCCGGCCAGCGAGTAAAGATGCATTTCGATTTTAAAAAGGTAGTAAAAAATAACCGCCAGCAATAAATTACAAACAATACTTACCAGTATAAGAAAGAGATACCTCCACTTTCGGGAAACAATGAAAACAAAAAACAACAATATCAGCATTGAGAAAAGTGTACGAAGGCCAATCTTCTGCAACTCATCACGTATAAACTCCGTAGCATCGTAAGCCAGTATCATGGTATATCCGGGCGGAAGCTGCTGTTTAATCCGTATCACTTCCTCTTTCACTTTCGATGCCAGCCTAAGGGCATTAACGCCATCGGCGGGAGATACAACCAGGTTAACCGTATTCAAACCATGCTCTACCAGCTGGTAGCTTTTCTTTTGTCCCGCTTCAGGTATTTCAGGATAGATATAGGAGAGGATGAACGAGAGCTCGCGATAATCTTCTACACTAGAGATGAGACGCAAGGCAGCTTCATATTCAGACATTTTAGCCCGAGCCATAGCTGTATTCAACAGAGTATATTGAGGTGCATAAAGCTGAGTACTGCTCAACAAGCTTTCGCCCAAAGCTGCTACCAAGCTCCACTCTTGCTTCTCTACTGCTGCCGAAAAAACCAACTCATTGATTACACTGGAATTGCCACCTCTCATATAAGGTGCTGCGGCCAAAATTCTTTCATACTCTTGGTTTCTGCTGAGAGTGGATAAATAGTACCTGGCAATTTCTTCGATAAATTTTTCCCCCGAATAGAGGGCAGCTTCGATCAAGTCTGTAAATACTTGGTCAGCCTTTCTATTTTCCAATAAAGTCAGAATCTCTGCTTTCTCCAGCTCTTGGCTTGTCCATTTGGCATACGATTTTTCGATAATCTCAGCAATTTGTTGAGCATCATTCAGCTCGAAAGCAACGCTGAGAACTTCGTTGATATCTTTCCATTCTTGCTGCAAGGCCAGCTGCAAGAGCTCCTTATCCTCGCGTTGATATTTTTCCCGAGTAAAATAGTAGTGCAAAAGATAGCCGCGCATCGAGGGATAATTATCTATCTGCAATTGCAAAATCTCTTCGAGTTTCTTATCTTGTTGCTTGCTGCGATATGCTACCGCCAAAACATTCAATATTTTTTCTGAGATCAAGTCGCGCTTCAGATAATCTTCTCCCAAAGCGACAATTTTATCAGCGGCTTCAGCCTCATGTTGCAGCCCCATTTCCAAGATCTCCAAAATGGTTTCTTTGATGAAAATATTACGAGGCGCTGCTTTATCGGCCCGCAGATAGAGCTGCAAAGCCATCTCCAGATCGCCTTGCGTCAATGCTGTCTCGGCCATCATAAAATAGTAGGCAGAAGCAGTATTGGCGATTTTGGGATCAACTTCCTTTTCGGGCTGCTGATTAGCTAGCTGCTTATTCACTCCGGCACAAGCCATTAGCTGCAGAGTGATGATAAACAAAAGGGACTTATAAAAAGTCCCTGTAAATTTTTGAAGTTTCATATTCGTAGTAATCCTCTCAAATTTATTCTGTAAAAAATTTTGTTTAGAAAGTCATGTAATAATTCAAAGTAATAGTCCGATCAGCAACTTGAGTATTGTCTTTGTTTTTCAGCAAATCCTTGAAGGCAATTTTCAGCACCAGATTTTCTGTGAAGTGTACATCAAAGCTGGCGTTGAGATAGCCTTTATTCGAGCCACTCAGCTCGCCAATATGCTGCTCGATAAAGTTTTCGTTATCGTTCAAAGCCAGGTCATATTCAGCGCAAAAAACCACGATATCACCCAAGCTTTTATCCAAACCCACAAAAATGGTAGGATCATCATCGTTGTCATCACGCTCCAAACTATAGTTTATACCGGCATGAACTCCCAAGTTTCCCATAAAATTGCGATTGGAGCTGGCCACCAGATAGAAGCCTTTCGACTTGGTATCAAATCTTTTATAGACCTCTCCGGTTTCGGCATCGATCTCTTTGTAAAATTTGCCATAGCCTTTGGAATCGTAGCCGATAGCTACAGCCGGAATATTGGCATTTTCATCCATTAGCCGAAATTTGGCTGAAAACTCTACCCGATCGTGCCAAATGGGATCTTCGTTGCCCACCACCTTTTCAGCACCGTAAGAAACGCCAAACATAAAGCGAGGAAACAAGCCGACTTTGGTGCCGATTATCATACCATTATCTTTGTAGAGCAAGGTGGAAAGCTCTGCTTCACCACGCTGCAAAATACCTGCTGTGGGCGCTTCTACCAACATATTCTGCTCATAAGCCCAAACCAATGAAGCTATCAACAACATCATTACTATCAATATTTTTTTCATCTTTTATCCCCTTGATTTCTGTTTTTTATACTGCCAAAATATCATCTAACATCGTCTTTGTGAACCCAACCGGTCCAATCAAATTTGTTTTTTATCAAACGAAAACGCAACCAATCGTTACGCTCTTCCACCACATAAATTTCCACACCTTTCATCAATCTGCCCAGATTATCCAAGTCATAATGTCGGCCCGGACCTGTCATGATCTCAATATTATTTTTGGGAACTGCTATCGTGTATAAAATCCTACGAGGTGCATAACGCGGATCTAAAGAGGTAATCATATTATCATTCTGAACTTCTGCTATAGCTGGTGAATCCGCCTTAGCCTGCTGAGTCTCTACTTCAGCATTATCATTGCTCTCATCAGCTTCACGATCTGCTTTCACCACCCAACATTCCAGCACAAAATCCACCTCATCTTTCAGCTCTTCTGCCACTTTCTGCGCCTGCTCAAAATCATATGAATCCAAAGTGCGCAAACGATAATAGCGGGTTCCTTTGACCACAGCCGAAACTATCTTTCCACGAAATCTGGTTTTGTGCAATTCTGCCAATTTATCTTCTACAAATTCTCGCGAAGGATTGGCCAAAAGCTGAATCTCATAATCTCCGCTGAAAGTTGGCCGGATTTGTGGTTTACTGGCCGGATATACTTCATTGCCCTGCAGATCTTGCAGCCAAAAATCCTGGAAATATGTCTCAGAGATCAGCCTTTTGCCCAGAGCCGTAGCTTGTGCCAAGTTTAGGCGCTCTTGCAATCGCAAGCGATAGATGGTTTTCCCATCAATTACGATCTTCAAAATCTTGGCCGGAAATCCTTGCTTATCTAGATATTCCTGATGCTTATTGATCGCATCAAAATCGCTACTGGCTAAAAGCTGGATTTCAAATTTTTTTGATTCCAAATCTACTGAGCTTTCTCTAGCTTTGGGTTTTTCAGCTGTTTGTGATTGGGGCTGAGAAGCAGCGACCTCTTGCGGCGCAGCTTCTGTGGTCTCAGCTGCTGCCAGCTCATCTGCAAATTGATCAAATTCTGTTTCGCGTCTCTGAGGCTGAATATATATTGCCTGCTCTTCCAACCAATATCCATCTATCTCAGAAAAACGCTGCTTCAATTGCTCGCCCAAAGCTATCGCTTCATCTTCCGGCAAAAGATCTTCAGCTCGCAATCTATACACGATCTCGCCATCACGTTTCAATTTGGTAATCTTGGTTTTCTGCCCCTGACTTTCCAGCTTGCCCTGCAGACGATTTATTTTTTTGAAATTGTTGCTGGCAAATAGTTGCAAAGCAAATAATGTCTGCCCCACATTGTTGGGGATATTATCTTCCGATAACACACTGCTGACTTCCGGTGGCAAACTGTTTTCCAGTTTATACCTAATGTTTCCTACCACGTAAGCTATCAAGATCACAACAGTTACGATCAATGATATCAATATTATCAGAGCATGAATTCTCTTCATAAATCCTCATTCTTTTTAGCGTTAACACAATTTATTATTACGTAAAAACAAACCTATTCCAACAGGTGGTAAAGTGAATAAATGAAATATATTTGGCAATAAAAAAATCTCTTTGCCTCTTTGCTCGCAAAAAAATGCCAAAATATCTCTCGTTTGTAAACTTCCGCTGCTGCTTATTTTTTTTGCAAAATCAGCTCTCTACTCTTTAGCTTCAATCTCCAAAGTCTTGATATAAATCAGGTGCCAGCTCACTCCGATCGCTATCATTAACAGTAAAATTTTGCCCCAAATAACCGGGACAAAAAAATAAGCCGAGCTCAAAATAGTTATCCACAAAAGTAGCAAAGTATATATTTTCACCTTCAGCGGCACGCCACGCTTTTCACGATAATTTCTGATATACTCCCCAAACCAGCGATTGGTGAGCAGCCAGATATAAAATTTTTCCGAGCTGCGGGCATAACAAAAGGCTGCCAAGAGCAAAAAAGGAGTGGTGGGAAGAATGGGCAAAAAGATGCCCAACACGCCCAATCCCACAGAAATAGAGCCGCCCGCGATCAGCAAAACCCTGATCCAAAGCGGATATTTGTGAAAATCTGTCAGCTCAGAATCTCGTCTTGTCACCTGCTTAATACTCCATCAAGCCGTTTAGTTCCGCTTCATCGTACCACATCATGCTACCGCTAAGCCGGCTGACTTCATCCAAGAGCAGCTCTTTATGATTTTTTTCATCTTCGGCAAATTTCAGAAAAAGCTGGCGATGCTCTTCTGCTGTAGATTTTTCAGCCAATTCCAGATAGATCTCGGCCGCGTGCTCCTCTTTGCTGATGGCAAATTGCAAAGCTGCGTGCGGACTTTCCAAACTCTCTTTGGCTACAATATCGGGTCTGAGGTTTTTATCAATCTCTAGTTTTGCCTTGGGAAAATCTTCCCGATATAAACGGGTAATCGTCTCTTCATGCAGCTCTTCGATCTTAATGAGCTTAGCAAATATATCGTTGGAATCTGTTTTACCCATGGCTTTGGCTAAACCACGGTAGAGATTTTGCGCTTTGATTTCTTCCTGAATTACCATTTCGTAAATTGATTTCTTATCTTGCATCTTGACCTCCTAAAAATTTTCTTTGTTTATAACCACGATATTTATTAGCTCGAAATTGATGGCAAGTAATTTATTTTCGCTGCAAATTTACCAAAAAAGCTGATCTAGCCCTCGCTCCAAAAAGCGAGCCAACTAAATTCTTAACTGCTAGAAACAAAATAGATTCATAGAAAAATCTAGAGAGCTTAGCGGGAAATGATAGTAAAAATGCAAAAATTGCTTTTATTCTAATCATTTTTTTATCGGATAAAATTGGTCATAATCTTGCGCTCAGCTTGCGGTTTGGCGATTGTATCTTTGGTAGCTTCGATCATCTGAAGAACCCAAGCCATATTTTTTCCCAATGTTCGCATAATCTGCTTGCCTTCTTCATCTTTAGCTGCATCACCTGGCATTGTCCCGTGAATAATATTCCAGTAATTGGCAGTAGGCACAACCATCTCTGAGTAATTTATAAAATTATTCAGCTGATTGAAAGTTGGCAGGCCGCCACTGCGACGCACAGCCACCACTGCTGCTGCTGCTTTATGACGGAAAAGATTTTTATTGGCTCCGGCTACATAAAAGGCCCGATCCATAAAAGCTTTCATCGTTCCGTTCAAGGCGGCATAATAAACCGGCGAGCCAAAAATTAAGCCATCAGCTTCTTTCATTTTCTGTATCCATTCATTCAGCTCATCACCTTTGATAACGCACTTTTCATCTTTATTACGAAAACAGAGGCCACAGCCGGTACAACCTTTTATGGTCTTATTCCCAATCGTAATTATCTCTGTCTCGATGCCGGTTTTTTCCAATTCATCCAAAACTAACTGGATGGCATAAGCAGTATTCCCTTTGTTTTTAGGACTACCATTGATCGCTAATACTTTCATCTTCTTACTCCTTTTTTAGCAAACGTTAAGCCACAAAACTCTACGCTATCGGCGGCTACAAAATCTAATCAATCATAAGTTAGCATTTTTTTTATTTGCTCTTGTGTCAAGATTAGCTGATTGCTGGAAATTGTTTAAACAATTTCCAGATTCAAACCTCCCTGCAATTTCCTGAAGGAAATTGGCCTGAACGAGTTAATTATGGCTTGGAAAGAATTTAAGGTTCAGCTTACGGTAATCTACAGCTTGACAATTATTTTCCCCAAAGCTATTTATGTTAATGAGTTAGGTTAA
>JAWOEN010000151.1:0-19232 GCA_046482725.1 Cloacimonadales bacterium (SeqCode) | reverse complement strand
AATCGATGAGATCGAAAATGCCGGTATCGATCGCAAGCAAGCGCTGAAGCTGCTGCTATCCGAAGACAAAATCGTCTTGATGGCTACTCATGATCCTATTCTGGCGCTGATGGGCGATAAACGCATCGTCATCAAAAACGGAGGAATTCATAAAATCATCTCTACCACCGAAGAGGAGCGTACCATCTTGGGCACTTTGGAAGAGATGGACAAAACTTTGCTGGCCTACCGCACCAAATTGCGCAAGGGCGAGCGCATCAACCAATGACAATAAAAAAATATAAATCTATAAATAACAGTCAGATAAATAATTTAACAAAGGAGTGAAGATGCACGATGGATGCAATGGAAGTTTTGCCAATGGCAAGCAAGTAGTCGATAAAGTAAGAGCAATGGGTTTTTCCGAGCAGCCCCTGCCACTAGCGCTGGAGATCAGCTGTGAATGTGAAGAAAATTTCGAGATGAACAATTTTGAGGATAAATGTCCAAAATGTGGGATGGTTTTTGGGGTGACGCCCTGCCATGCCTTTGATGCTGCCAATGTACAAGCGGCAGGTATAAACTACTAGAAAATTCTAAACAAAAAAAGGAGCTAACAATGAGTATGTTTTGTTATCAATGCCAAGAAACAGCCGGCAACAAAGGCTGTACAGTCAATGGAGTTTGTGGAAAAAAGGGTGATGTAGCCAATTTGCAAGATTTATTGATCTATTCACTAAAGGGAATCATGATCTTCCGCAGCGGAGCCGATGCTGAGACGAGAGAGAAGTACAAAGAGAGTTGCGAGCAGCTGGACAAATTTATTTTGGAAAGCCTCTTCGCTACCATCACCAATGCCAATTTTGATCGCGAATATTTTGTCGCTGCTATCAAGCAAGCCCTGGAATTTCGGGAGATGGGCAAAGCAAAAGCTCAAGAGCTGGGCATGAAGCCCAAATTTGCCGAGCATGATGCAGCTAATTTCACCATCAGCGACGAGAATATCGACGCCAAAGCCGAGCAAGTGGGCGTTTTGACTACCAAGAACGAAGATGTACGCTCTCTGCGCGAATTGATAACTTATGGTGTGAAAGGCATCGCGGCCTACACAGATCACGCTTTCCGACTAGGCAAGAAGCAGAAAGAGATCGTGATGTTTATCGAAAAAGCGCTCTTGGCGACTCTGGATGATGAGCCCAGTGTGGATGAGCTGGTTGCTTTGGTTTTGGAAACAGGAAAATTTGGGGTAGATGCGATGGCACTTTTGGATGGCGCCAATACCAGCGCTTATGGAAATCCTGAAATTACCGAAGTGAATATCGGCGTCAGAAATAATCCCGCTATTCTCATCTCGGGACACGACCTGAAAGATATGGAAGAATTATTGGAACAAACCAAAGGCACTGGCGTAGATGTCTATACTCACAGCGAAATGTTACCGGCAAATTACTATCCTGCCTTCAAAAAGTATGAGAATTTTGTGGGAAATTATGGCAATGCTTGGTGGAAACAAAAAGAGGAATTTGCCAGTTTTAACGGACCGGTAGTCTTTACTACAAATTGCATTGTGCCGCCCAAAGAATCTTACAAAGATCGGATCTTTGTCACCAATAGCACCGGCTATCCCGGCTTCAAGCGTTTGGCAGTAAATGCTGATGGCAGCAAAGATTTTTCTGATGTGATCGCGCTGGCCAAAACTTTGCCCGCTCCCACAGAAATTGAAACTGGCTCGATCGTGGGTGGATTTGCCCATGAGCAAGTTTTCGCTTTGGCTGACAAAGTGGTAGAGGCTGTAAAAAGTGGCGCTGTGAAAAAATTCGTGGTTATGGCAGGTTGTGACGGCCGCCATAAAACCAGAGAGTATTACACCAATTTCGCCGCAGCTCTGCCCAATGATTCCATTATCTTAACAGCCGGTTGTGCCAAATATCGCTACAACAAACTTAAGCTGGGCGATATCGGAGGAATTCCCCGCGTCCTGGATGCAGGACAGTGTAATGATAGCTATTCTCTGGCCCTCATCGCCCTGAAGCTGAAAGAAGTTTTCGGTTTGGATGATATCAACGAGCTACCGATAGTTTACAACATAGCCTGGTACGAGCAGAAAGCCGTAATAGTCTTGCTGGCTCTGCTTTCACTTGGAGTGAAAAATATCAATCTGGGACCGACCCTGCCCGCCTTCTTATCACCCAACGTCGTAGATGTGCTCGTCAAAAACTTCAATATTTCCGGTATCACTAATGTGGAAGAGGATATGAAGAGATTGATCGGATAAAAAAACTAACCCCCAAAAAAACAGAAAGCAGCTCCAACGGGCTGCTTTTTTTTTGTGAAAAACCAAAGTTACGCTTGACGCAAATTTATTTGCTGCTTCTTTTCGATTGTGCTTGGGGCTCAAAAAGATCGAACAAAATATGGAGGAGGTGTTAAATGGCAAAATATCATTTTTTGCATTCCACTTTTGGAGCAGAGAGAAAATGGAAAATAGATCGGTATCAGATGAGATTACTGCTAATTCTAAGCTTATTTCTAATCATATTATCTCAAATTTCATGTTCCAAAGATGCTCTTTCCAAAGATCTTTTTGCTATATCCGAAAAGCTGCCTCTGCAGCTGAAAAATGATAAAAAAATAAATCACCAATTCAAGCGCAGCTTCAAAATTACTGATTTCAATGATATCTCCTTTGATTTACCGGTTGGGATAGAGCTTGCTGACAGTACTCTTTTTATCCAAGATGAAAACAATATCTATCTGTTTGATCAAGCCGGTAACTATCTCAATCAGATCGGCAAGAAAGGTAATGGCCCTGGTGAATTTCGTTATCTGAGAGATTTCGCTGTAGACCAAGCTAAAATCTACTGTCTGGATAAAATAAAAATGAGCTTGAGTATATTTTCTACCAAAAATTGTCAGCTGATCAAAGAGCAGAGAATTCCCGATCTTGTCTGTCAAAACATCAGTCTAGAACAGGTTGCAGTCTCGAAAGGTGATATCTATCTCTCCGGCTTTACCACTCCGCAAGAAGAGCTTGAAATTAAACAATCCTTAGTTTACAAATTAGATGCAGATATGACAATTTTGGACTCATACTTCCAGATTGATGACTATTACATGTTCGAGTCTGTTGAAGAGAAAATGCTGTTGACAGCTAATCTGATAGCAGTCGATGAAGATATCGCTTATATGGGAATGCTTATAGGTGATAATTTGCTATATGCCTTTGATTTAAATAAAAAAAACTATCTTTTTAAAGTTTCAAAAGAAATAAATTCGCTAAAGAAACACGACACAATCCAAAAGGAGCGAGGTGGAGTTGAGCTGATGAGTTTGTACAATATTTTGCAAATCTCAGTTATCGAAAATTACATCATTACCTCTGAAGAAGCTGGGCAACTTAAAGATGAAGACTTAAGTCCAAGTTATTATAACAATCTCTCATTTTACAGTAAAGATGGTGAATATCTATTTAGTTTTGAGGACAGAGATTTGGCATATTCACTTTATGGTATTTACGGCGCTGTGGAAGAACTGGACGACGGATTTTATATCTATCTTGTTTCTCCGGAAGAAAGTGCTTTTTATAAATATTTTTTAGCAAAGCCTTCAGGAAAATTGTAAAAGCAATCAATTGAGCATTCCGAAGAAAAGCTTTGAGGGGAAACTAATTACGAATGCAGAACCGGAAGCAGTGCTACAAGCTCATATTTCAGTTGCCAATCCAAGATGACACTTGACAGCGAGCTGAGCGTTAAAGATATTTTGCTTACTAAAAAAGGCGGTAAATTATGAAAAAAATTATCTTTCTACTCAGTTTTTTATATTTATGGATCAATCTAGCGGCGCAACCCTGGCAGCAAAATGATGCAATCTTCAACAGCAGCGGCGTTCCCAGTCTCTCTTTTTCCCAGCCTCGCTTTGCCGATCTGGATGCAGACGGCGATCAGGACATGATCTTGGGCAGTATCTCAGACGGGCTAATCTATTTGGAAAATATCGGCTCAGCCGTTGCCACGGAATTTGCTGTGGGTGACGATATCTTTGCAGATGTTTCTGCGCTCGATGCCGAAGTGGGAGTTTTGGCTGATCTGGATAATGATGGTGATCTTGACCTAATTACAGGCGGCTATAGCGGCCTCAATTATTATGCCAATATCGGCACTGCCAGCCAACCACAATTTCAGCAAATCAACAATTTTTTCCCTGCCATCAATGCTGGCAGCTATCCCATCCCCGATCTGGCAGATGTCAATAATGATGCGCTGCTGGATCTGGTTTTGGGCTTTAGCGAAAGTGGAATCGTGAAGATCTATCTGAACACGGGCACAGCCACAGAGAGCGAATTTAGCGAAAACTCCACGCTCTATATCGATGATGTGGGATTATATGCTTATCCGCACTTTGCCGACCTCGATAATGATGGTGATATCGACCTGCTCTTGGGCAAAGATACCACCGGATTCGTCTATTACCAAAATATCGGTGATGCCACAAATGGCGACTGGCAGGCAGATTTTGATACCTTTGCCAATCTTGGCACCGACACCTATTGGAACTCCCCCGCCCTGGTCGATCTGAATGGAAACGGCAATCTTGATCTGATCTATGGCACCGCTGCCGGTCCGCTACATTATTATGAAAATAACGGCACCCCGGAAGCTCCGGGCTGGCAGGAAAATATCACTCTCTTTGGCGGAGTGATCGATGTGGGCGGAGCTAGCAGTCCCTTCTTCTACGATTTTGATGCTGATGGAGATCTGGACATGATCTGCGGTAGCCAAATGGGCGACATCGTCTATTATGAAAACGTGGGAACAGCCTCAGCACCTGCCTGGCAAGAAGATAGCAGCTATTTCGCCAATATCGATCACTCTATCTACAGCTCGATAACTTTGGGCGATGTGGATGCTGATGGTTGGGCAGAAGCAATCGTGGGCGACCTGAATGGCGGCTTATATTTTTATGATAATAATGGCACAGAGCTAAGCTGGGATAGCAGCCTGCTCTCAGAAGTAAATCTTGATGGCTGGTCTGTGGCCCGCTTGGTTGATCTAGATGAAGATGGCGATTTGGATATCGTAGCCAGTAATGAGGCTGGAGATATTTTTTACTTGGAAAATCAGGGAACAGCTACAGAGCCGGATTGGGTCGAGATAGTTGGCTATTTCGGTGAGATAAATGGCGGCGGCAGCACTGTTACTAGCTTGGGAGATCTCTCGCAAAATGGCGAGCTTGATCTGGTAACCGGCAATCTTTGGGGTGACCTGAAATTTTTCGAAAATGTCGATGGCAATTGGCAGGAAAATCCTTTGCAATTAGCCGGCATCAGCGGAGATCAGAATGCGGCTCCGGCTTTGGTAGATCTGGATGGCGACGGCGATTTGGATCTGGTCTTGGGAAATTATGACGGAACATTTAGCTATTATGAAAATCTGGCACCCATCCCCGAAAATAATCCACCGGAAATTATAAGCTTTTCACCGGAAGAAACCGAGTTCACTCTGCAATCAGCTGAAGAGATAAGTTTTGAAGTGGTTGCTGTGGATGAGGATAGTGAGATAACCTACGCCTGGTTTGTAAACAGCCAAAATATGGAGCACAACGGAGCAATTCTGAATTATGATTTTTCTGAAAGTGGAGAATTTGAGGTCATCTCTTTGGTTAGTGATGAAGAGTATTTTCTGGAAACGATCTGGAATGTTACGGTAGATTTGGTGCAAGCCCCAGAAGCTGAAGTGGCAGTTTTGGAAAACAGATTATTGGGGAATTATCCCAATCCTTTCAGACCAAATTCGGCCTTCAGCCGCTCCCAATCACTCACAATCAGTTATCAACTAAAATCCAGTAGCGCCGTAAAAATCGAGATCTTCAACGCCAAAGGTCAATTGATCCAAACTCTAGCTCAAGCAAATTTGGCACCGGGCAACCACAGCAGCAATTGGAACGGGCAAGACCGTAACGCGCAGTTGGTGAGCTCGGGAATATATTTCTACACACTGGAGATAGATGGACGCAAGCTAGACAGCGCCCGCTGCTTGCTGCTCAAATAAATTTCTGCGGCCAGTTTGAGTAGTTGCTTAAACTGGCCGGCCTTTAGCAATATAAAAATGGGCCAGCTATTTTTGCCACTATCTAAGCAGAGGAAGTTGCTCTTAAAAACTTTATTACCCTGTCGATTTCGCATTGGGCCTTACTTCTATTTTTATTTGTCTTCTGACAATTACCAATAGCATCATCCAACTTACTTTTTAGATCAGAATATAGATCATGCCTTTCATACCATCTTCTAGATTTATCATAAGTCTGAAAAAAATCATATTTTTTCAGTTCGCTTAACAGATTATTGCATGATTTAAATGTTTTCCCCAATACTTGAAAATGAAGTAAAAACCAGATTTCAAAACAGGGATATTGCTCAATAATACTCACGTTTCCATCAAATTTATCTGCCTCTGCCAGCAATTTATTTTTTGCTTCGCTATATCTTTTTTGCTTACCTCTATCTTGCAAAATATCTAAATCAATCAAACAAAAGACATAATCGAAATCAACTTCCAACAAGGAGATAGCTTTTTTGAAAATATAATAATAGTCAGAGTTCTTGGGAAGTTCAGGTTTTATTTTAAAATTGTAGTTTTCCTCAGTTCTTAATTGTTCGAAGTAATATTTTTCAGAAATACCTTCACCAATTATAGCAACTGCTTTTCTTATTTTACGCCTATTTGTTTCCCTCGCCATGATCTTCCCCATTATCTAGATAGATCTCTCCCAAAGTGGGAATTGCCCCAAACTTACCCGCCTTATAAGCATTCAAATAACTCATCCCTTTCCTGATATCAGTTGTTTTGAAATCGCTGAGTGAATACAATTCTGTTTGGCCTAAGCGATCTTTTTCTGTAAACCAAATCACATCTCTTCTTATTTCATCTGCTTCCGCTATCACCGATAAATTGTGCGTCGTAAAAATCAATTGAGAATCTGTTGAGTTTACCAGAAAAGTTCTGATAAAATGATTTAGCAAATCTGGATGTAAGCTACTCTCCAGCTCATCAATAACCAAAATTCGGCTGTGAATAATAGCTTCGCTCAACGGACCACCTAACCCATAATACCTTTTAGTGCCAGCTGATTCTTTATCATAATCTAATGGCATATATTTATCTGTTCCATCGTGACTAATTTTATGGAAAAAAAGTAATTCGCGTCCTTCTATTTCACCTTGTTCTAATATCTGCTCCTTAACTTTATCAGGAATATTCTTAAGTTGCAGAATATCTTCTCTTATCTCATCATCTATTGCTATTTTATCTTTTTGTAGTTTAATATTGTTTACATTAAAATCAGCTTTTTTGATAAGTTCTAAGATTAAATTCCTACAGCTGTCATTATCATCAAATTTATCTGTTGTCCAGTTCTTCAAATTTGTTCTACTAGAAATATTGGGAAGTAGTTTAAAACTAAACCAATCTAACACATTATTATAAACATCACAATCAACATTGGTTTTTTTTAAGGCTGAGATAAGTGTCATCGCATTCATCGTATTGGTTTCAAGAGCATCTCTGAATTTTTTGGCCAGCCTAACTGTCTGATGACTTCCGAAAGATATCTCCTGATTTTCACGACTAAAGACCTCTACTGGTTGACCCTTGGGATAATACTCCAGTTTTTCTTCATAAACTTTGCTTCTGCCAATTTTAACATAATAATGATATTTTATTTGTTTATAATAAAAAGAGATATCAAATTCTCCCTGGCTTTTCTGAGTTTTTTCGTTAAAAATAAAAGGCTCCAAAAATGTGGTCTCATCTCGCTCCCGAGGATTGGTGGCAATACGTTTTAGATAAGCAAGTGCTTTTAGAAGATTGGATTTCCCTGAGGCATTGGCACCATAGATTACTCCCAATTTCAACAACCGAACTTTTGGAGTAATCCTATAACAAAAATAATCCTCCAAAGTCTCATCAGAAGTTGCTTCAAAAGATAAAGTTTGTTTTTGGTTATATGAGCGAAAATTTTTAACTGAAAATTCTAATATCATCTTTTCTCCTTACTATTGCTTAGTTATTTGCATTTCCTCTGCAAATTTCCAAGCGATAATATAGTAAGTCAAGTTTTTATTTCCCCTTCCGCTTGAATTTGAATAATCTGTTATGCGGGGTATTCCAGATATTGGAATCGTAAAAGCTGGCCGGCAAAGCTCCGTAACTAAGTTGGCGTACATCTTCTATCGTGTAGAAGGCGTTGGGATTGTGCATCTTCACCGTATCGATCACGCTATTGATATGTTTGCGTCTAACCGGTAGGAAGATGATCTCGACTTTGCCACTGTTGGCATGAGCCGGCACATTGGTAACCGAGTAGCCTTCAGAGCGAAAGTGCGCTAACAATTCATTGGCTTTGGTCCGGGTAATAATTCGGATCAAGGTAACCCCGATCGCCAATTTCTGTTCGATCAGAATGCCAATATAATTTCCCGCAGCAAAACCGCCGGCATAGGCGATATAATTGATCGGCGAGGTAATATTCTGCATGATCTGACTGATCACAACCAACCAAATCAATACTTCAAAAAAGCCGATAAGCGGTGCCAAATTGCGCATTCCCCGATTTACGAAAATTATCCTTAGGGTTCCCAAAGTCACATCGCAAATCCGGGAAAAAAAGATCAAAAGCGGCAACCAATAAACTATTGTTTCCGAGCTAAAAAATGTCTGCATCATCTCTCCTTTGCTAATGGTTCTAAAGTAGCACTTTTGGCGCTAGATAAATCTGGTCAAGTTTTTATCATCCCGGCCGGCTAGTACTTTCCGCAGATCTCTTTTTTATTTGCCAGTAACAAAGTTTTCCTTATATTAACCTTACGTAAATAATTTCATAACTTAAAGGAGAAAAGTAACAGATGAAAAGTGTAATTGTCTTTAGTACGCCCACCTGCAGTTGGTGCAAAAAATTAAAATCTTACCTCAAACAAAATAAGATCAGATACAAAGAGATCGATGTCTCGCGAGATGCCAAAGCCGCTCGTGATATGATGCGCAAAAGCGGCCAGAGTGGAGTCCCTCAGCTCTGGATAGATAATCGCCCGATCGTGGGCTTTGATCAAGCCAAAATAAAGCGCTATCTCAATCTGAAATAATCCCAAATTTTCCACCAGCTAAGATAAAAATACTTGCAGGAAAAAATGCGCTTTTCTATTTCTTGTACAGAAAGAAAAAAGCAAAATTCCAAATTTTTTTATTAACAAAGATAAATATCTGAAAGCTGCAGAAAGCTTTCATTGAGATGACAACCAAAGAAAGGAGATTATGATGAAGACCGATATCGAAATTGCTCAACAAGCTAAAATGTTAAAAATTGGTGAAATTGCCAAAATAGCCGGATTAAGTCCGGATGATTTGGAACTTTATGGAGATTATAAGGCCAAGATAAAATTACCCACTTTGAAGCGCTTGGCAAAGAATCCCACCGGTAAACTTATTTTAGTCTCGGCGATCACTCCTACTCCGGCTGGAGAGGGAAAAACCACCACCTCGATCGGACTTTCCATGGCGATCAATAAGCTGGGAAAAAAATCTATCGCTGCTATTCGTGAACCCTCTTTGGGCCCTGTTTTTGGGATCAAAGGCGGCGCAGCAGGAGGCGGCTATTCTCAGGTCTTACCGATGGAAGATATCAATCTGCACTTCACCGGCGACATGCACGCTATCACCTCTGCCAATAACAATCTGGCAGCCCTGATCGACAATAGCATCTACAACGACAATCCCTTTCGCATCAATCCGCGCACTGTCACCTGGCAACGCGTGATGGACGCCAATGACCGAGCCTTGCGCAATGTAGTAATCGGCTTGGGCGGAAAAAATCAGGGTGTGCCGCGCGAAGATGGCTTTGATATCAGCCCCGCTTCCGAGATCATGGCAATCTTGTGTTTATCCAATAATTTGACTGAATTGAAGCAGAGAATCGGTGAAATTACTGTGGCCTACACCTACGACAATGAGCCGGTAAAAGTAAAAGATATGGGCTTTGAAGGCTCGATAACCGCGCTGCTGAAAGATGCTCTGAAACCAAATTTGGTGCAGACCATCGAAAACACTCCCGCCTTTGTACACGGTGGACCTTTTGCCAATATAGCCCAAGGAGCCAATAGTATTCTTGCCACCAAAACCGCCCTGCGCCTTTCTGATTATGTAGTAACTGAAGCTGGTTTTGGCTTTGATCTGGGAGCAGAAAAATTCTTTGATATTGTCTGTCCTTACGGCGAATTTTGCACCTCAGCTGTGGTGCTGGTAGCTACCGTGCGCGCTCTCAAACATCATGGTGATGTGAAATTGAAAAACCTAAATGAGCCCAATATTGCAGCCCTGAAAGCCGGATTGGAAAATCTGGGCAAGCATCTGGAAAGCATCAAAAAATTTGGTTTGGAGTCTGTGGTAGCGGTCAATCGCTTTGCCACCGACACTGAAGAAGAGCTGCAGATCGTGAAAGATTTTGCCGAAAAACATGGTTTTGCCGCCAGCATAGTAGATTATTGGGGCAAAGGTAGTGAAGGCGGCTTGGAGCTGGCAGAAAAGGTTCTGGGCCTGATCGATGAAAACGTCTGCAACCAGCATAAACTTTATGATTGGAACTTGCCGGTAAAAGATAAAATCCTGAAAGTAGCACAGGAAATCTATGGAGCTGAAAAGATAGATTTTACAGCTGATGCTAAAAAGGATCTGCGCAAAATAAATAAATACGGTTATGATAAATTACCGATTTGTATTGCCAAAACCCAAAAATCTCTCTCTGATAATCCCAAGTTATTGGGACGTCCCAAAGACTTTTTGGTGACTGTAAAAAGCATCCTAATCGCCTCGGGAGCCGGCTTCCTGATTCCGATTACAGGTGATATTATGCGGATGCCCGGTTTACCCAAAAATCCCTCAGCCCTCAATATCGATATTGATGAAGAAGGAACTATCAGCGGTCTTTTCTAAACAAGTGTAAATTATCATCCAGCGCAGATCAAACAGAGATCTGCGCTTTTTTTATTTGACTCGGCAACTGAACTTGCTTATTTTCCCAACTGACAATCTGGAGGCTAAAAAATGAAAAATGATGAGCAAAATGCCAAGATAGTAGCTGATTTACTAAAATTTTCTAAAGGCATGATCGCCGGCAAACCGGGCAAAGAGTTGATCGAGAAATATCAATCTTCTCTGGAAAAGATTACCCCGGCCCTGATGATCGAGATGGAAAAAAAACAGTTGGAAGGCGGGATCTCTCCGGCCAAGATCAAGCAGCATATCGAAAAGGTAATGAATGTGATCTATCCTTATCTGCAAAAATATGAGTGGGAAAAACCGGAGAAAGGACATCCACTCTACTACTATATGCAAGAAAATCGTGAACTGGAGAAGATCTTACAAGATCTAAAATTGGCGCTTGCCCAACGCGATTTTGAGCAAACCCAAGAATTATTGGCTGCCCTCTGCCAGATGGAAAATCATTATCTGCGCAAAGAAAATATCCTCTTTCCCTATCTGGAAAGAATCTGGGAAAACCATCAACCGCTACAGGTAATGTGGTCTTTGCAAGATGATATCCGCAGCAAGTGGAAGCTTTTGCAAAAATTAGCGAAAAAAGATAAGCAGTTTAGCGAAAAATTTATGAAAGAGATAGGCCAGCTTTTCTTCCTGATGTATGGGATGATTTCCAAAGAGGAATTGGTGATTTTTCCGCAAGCGATGGAAACTGTGCAAGCTGAGGAAACTTGGCAAAAAATGCAGAAACAAGCAGCCGATTTGGGCTACTCCTATATTACTGCACCTCAAACCCAAACCTCCTCGACAAAGCCAGCTCAATCCAAGCTCAGCCAACTCTTTTGGCAAGTGGAGAGTGGAGAATTGAGCCAAGAACAGCTGGATATCTTGCTGAATCATCTGCCCTTGGATCTTACTTTTGTGGACGAAAATGATCGCGTTCGCTATTTTTCCAGACCCCAAGAGCGCTTCTTTCCGCGCTCTCCTGCCATCATTGGGCGCCATGTCCACAATTGTCATCCGCCCGAAAGCGTGCATATCGTAGAAAAGATTATCGCCGAATTTCGAGCCGGTACCAAAGATGAAGCCAAGTTCTGGTTCCAAATGCGCGGCAAATTTTTACTGATTCGCTATTTTGCCATGCGTGATGAAAAGGGAAAATATCGAGGCGTGCTGGAAGTGGGCCAAGATATCAGTGAAATTCGGCAATTAAGTGGCGAACAGCGTTTACTGGATTGGGAATAAGTTTTTTGCTTGACGCAGCAATTGCCGAACGGGTCTATAAACTTTAGTTTTAGAGATAAAGATAATTGGAGATAAAATGTCAAATTTGATCAATATGTCGGAAGCAGGATTTCTGGCTTTACACAGTCTGGCTTTGATAGTAGAAGCTCAGCCCCAGCGCCTGAACACCAAAGAACTGGCAGAAAAATTGCAAGCTTCGCCAGCGCATCTGGCCAAGGTTTTTCAGAAACTGGCCAAGGCTGATCTTGTAAAATCCGTACGCGGTCCGGCTGGTGGGATCGAGCTCAATAAAGCGCCTGCTGAGATAACTTTTTTGGAAATTTTTGAAGTTATCGAAGGCAAAGTAAATCTGGGTGGATGTTTTTTGGGCAAAGAAAAATGCCCTTTTGAGAAATGTATTTTCGCTGATAAAATGAGCAAACTTAGCGCTGAAATCTATCAGGTCTATGCCCAGCTCAAGCTCTCTGATTTTGAAGATAAGCTCGAGAATATCCCAAGCTTGCCAAAGGCTTAGATAGAAATATTTTTAGCTGCTGCCGCAGAGAAGGTTGTGGCAGCAAATGTGATAAGAAAATAAGGAAGAAAGGAGTGAATGATGAAAAAAGATTACATGATTATCTTGGTTGATTTGCGCAAAGAAGAAGCTGTTACGATCCAAAAAGTACTAACCGAATGGGGCTGTTTTATCAAAACTAGATTGGGTTTGCATGACGATGTGCTGGAAAATTGTAGTCAAGCCGGAACCATCTTTTTGGAGCTGGTCGGCGAGAAAGCCAAGCATGAAGAACTGGCCCGCAAACTGAATTTACTGAAAGCTGTCTCAGCCAAATTGATCACTTTGGAAGTTGGCTAAAAAAAGTTTAGCTTTGAACAAAGATCTGCTTGACATTCAGGTACTGTCTTACCTAAATTGCCTCGCTGATGAGAAATTCCTATCTGCCGCTTCTGCTAAAGCAGTTGATGTAGATCGGAAAAAAATAAATTTATAAACAAAAGTGAAATCCTTAGAAGCAGGAGCAATCTAACTTCACGGGATGGAAAAATTTTGCTAGCGTTAGCGCTAGCTCTATCTCCATCTCTACTGGTTAGAAATGGAGATTTTTTTATGCAAGAAAAGTATCATAATTTATGCATCACGGTCACAGATCGTGAACAAGATTACCGCAAAGTAGGTGAGATTTTACATCAATTTGCCGAGAATATTCAATTACGAGTGGGCTATCCGGTTCCGGAAGAAAATATCGCGATTATCTTCCTCATCCTAAAAATGAGTAATGATAAACTGGGTGCTCTAACCGGCAAACTGGGACAACTGAAAACTGTCTTGGTACGCGCTACAACTATTAAAACAGAAAAAAAACAATAAAGAGGTATGTAATGAAAATCGACACAACCGGCTTAAAATCGTTTATCGATAATCAAAAAATCGAGCAATTACTAAGCGCTGCGAAAAAAACAGAAGCGGCTGAGGTGAAAGCAGTTCTGGCTAAAGCGCTACTGAAAAAGGGACTGAGCCTAGAAGAAGTAGCTATCCTCATCCAAAATGAAGATGAAGATTTGATCGAAGAGATGTACAAAACCTGCCATCGCATCAAGCAGGAAATTTACGGAAATCGCATCGTACTTTTCGCGCCACTTTATGTGGGCAATGAATGCATCAATGATTGTGTGTATTGTGGTTTTCGCATCTCCAACCAAGAGTGTTTTCGCAAAACCCTGAGCCAAGATGAGCTGATCAATGAAACCAAAGCTCTGGAAAATAATGGGCATAAGCGCCTGATAATGGTGTATGGCGAGCATCCCATGTACGATGCCAAATATATCGCCGAGACTGTGAAAACTGTATATCAGGTGAAAGAGAAAAATGGTGAAATCCGCCGTGTCAATATCAATGCTGCTCCGCTGGATGTGGAAGGCTACAAAATCGTAAAAGATGCAGGTATCGGCACTTATCAGATTTTTCAGGAGACATATCATCAGCCCACCTATCAGGTTTTGCATCCGCGCGGACCCAAGAGTAATTTTTTGTGGAGATTATACGGATTGGATCGAGCTATGCAAGCCGGCATCGACGATCTGGGCATTGGCGCCTTGATGGGATTGTATGATTGGCGTTTTGAAGTGATGGGACTAATGATGCACGCACAGCATTTGGAAGAGACATTTGGCGTGGGACCACACACCATTAGCTTTCCGCGCATCGAAGAAGCTTGCGGTAGCGACTTTACCAAAGCGCCGCTGCATGAAGTATCCGATGCTGATTTCAAAAAATTGGTAGCAATCTTGCGCTTGGCTGTTCCTTACACCGGACTGATTCTGACAGCGCGTGAAGATGTGGAATTGCGCAACGAAGTATTGGATCTGGGAGTCTCTCAGATCGATGGCGGCTCTAGTATCGGCATCGGCGAATATTCACATCATGATGAGGATGAATACAAAAAAAGCCAATTTATTTTGGGCGACAACCGCAGCTTGGATGAGGTAATTTTGGAGCTGTCCCGCCACGGCTATATCCCCTCTTTCTGCACTGCCTGCTATCGCTTGGGGCGGACTGGCGAACATTTTATGGAGCTATCCAAGCCGGGCTATATCAAAACATTTTGCCAACCCAATGCTCTACTCACCTTCAGCGAATACCTTCTCGATTATGGCTCTGCTAGCACCCGCCAAGCCGGAGCTGAATTGATCGCAAAAGAGATAAAAGATTTTCCCGAAAGTGAAAGAAAAACAGAGCTGCTGGCTAAAATAGAGCAATTAAATAGCGGCAAGCGCGATCTGTATTTCTAAAGATAAGGAACTTTTTATGAGAATCGAAAAAGACTTTTTAGGAGAATTAGAGCTAAATGACGCTTGCTATTATGGCATTCAAACAGCGCGAGCCCGAACCAATTTTGCCGTTTCCGGCTATAAGATCGAGCCGCTGCTAATAAAATCTTTGGCTTATGTGAAGCTGGCTTGCGCCGAAACCAACCAAAAATTGGGCTATCTGGAGCCTGATATTGCTGGGGCAATAGCCGCCGGTTGCCGAGAAATTATTGCCGGAAAATATCAAGAACAATTTGTGGTGGATCCGCTGCAAGGTGGCGCCGGCACCTCTTTCAATATGAATATCAACGAAGTGATCGCCAATCTGGCACTGGAAAAGCTGGGATTGCCCAAAGGAGATTATGCACGCATTGATCCCCTGGGGCATGTAAATATGCATCAATCTACCAACGATGTTTTTCCCACTGCCGTCAAACTTGCCGTACTCTTTTACCTGCAAGATCTGGAGAAAGCTACTGCCCATTTGCAGGCAACTCTGCAGCAAAAAGAGCAAGAGTTTCAGAACGTAATCAAGCTGGGTAGAACGCAATTGCAAGATGCAGTTCCCATGACTTTGGGCATGACTTTTGCTGCCTATTCCGAAGCTATCTCCCGCGATCGGTGGCGCATCTTCAAGTGCCGCGAACGTATCAAGACCATCAACTTGGGTGGTACAGCGATCGGTACGGGCTTGGGCGCTCCGCAACAGTATATTTTCAAAGTAGCTCAACGCTTGCGCCGATTGACCGGCCTGGCAATTTCGCGCAGTGAAAATATGATCGATTCGACCCAAAACCTAGATTCTTTTGTCGAGGTTTCGGGCATGTTAAAGGCTTTTGCCAGCAATTTACTCAAGATATCCGGAGATCTGCGCCTCTTGTCTAGCGGACCGCAAGGTGGCTGGAGCGAGATTAATTTGCCGGCTGTGCAAAAAGGATCCAGCATCATGCCGGGCAAAGTAAACCCGGTGATTCCCGAAATGGTGAGTCAAGTAGCTCTGAAAATCATGGCGAATGATTCTACCATCGGCTTGGTTGCCGGACTGGGAAATCTGGAATTGAACCAATTTACACCGCTGCTGGCTCATTCCATCCTAGATTCGCTGAAGCTGCTGAATAATGCGGTGCAGATTTTTCAGCAACGTTGCCTGCAAGGCATCACTGCCAATAGTGAAAACTGCCAACTGCATCTGAAAAAAAGCAAAATGCTGGCAACTGTTCTGGTGCCGATCTTAGGTTATCATCTGGTGGAAGAGATCTTGGCCAGCGCCACTGCCCGTAATTGTGAAATCGAAAAAATAATCTTAGAAAGAAAACTACTCAGCGCTGAGGAATTGCAAAAATTGCTCTCGCCCAACGCAATGTATAAAATGGGGTTTTAAGAAAAATGAAAATTGATTATAAAAACTTAGATAAAGCAGCAATGCTCTACCTTTTGCAATCTGATAAACAAGAAGATTATCAGCAACTAATGGCTGCTGCTTATGAAATGAAAAATCAGCAGGTCGGACCCAAAGTCTATTACCGTGGAATCATCGAATTTAGTAATATCTGTGCCAAAGATTGCTACTACTGTGGTATTCGTAAAAGTAATAACAAAGTCAGCCGCTTTGCCATGAGCATCGAAGAGATTTTGGAATGCGCCGAATTGGCCTGGAAGATGAATTATGGCTCGCTCGTTTTACAATCAGGCGAACGCACAGATGAAGAATTTGTAGCTTTTGTGGAAACGGCGATCAAAGAGATCAAGCAGATGAGCAACAACGAGCTGGGAATTACTATCAGCTTGGGCGAACAATCTGCAGAGACATATCGCCGCTGGTTTGAGGCCGGAGCCCATCGCTATCTGATCCGCATCGAAACATCCAACGACGCTCTCTACAAAACTCTGCATCCTCAGGATCATAATTTTGCTGAACGTTATGATTGCCTGAAACGCTTGCGCCGCGTCGGCTATCAGGTGGGAACCGGTGTGATGATCGGTCTACCCGGGCAGACAATGCAAGATCTGGTAGATGATATCATCTTCTTCCAAAAGCAAGATATCGATATGATCGGGATGGGGCCTTATATCGTGCACCAAGATACGCCTCTGGCCGCAAAAGTAAAAGATTTCGATCGAGAGCGGCAACTGCGCTTGGGACTAAAAATGATCGCCTTGACCAGATTGTATCTGAAAGATGTAAATATAGCCTCGACCACAGCCCTGCAAGCTCTGCATCATGAAGGTAGAGAATTTGGCCTGCAAGCCGGCGCCAATATCATCATGCCCAATATCACCCACACCAAATATCGCGACGGCTATAAACTGTATGACAACAAACCTTGCACTGATGAAAATGCCTCGATGTGCCGCGCCTGCCTAGAAGGTAGAATCGGCAAAATCGGCGAAGAGATCGGCTACAACCAATGGGGCGATAGCCCCCACTTTAAGAAACGAACAGATCAATAACCCCTCATAAATAGAACCTCGGAGGTTGTACAACCTCCGAGGTTGTTGCCTGCATTCTTGGCAAACTTGCAGATAAAATCTGAGTATTCTAAAAAAATTTGACAGCAGACAGAGAGTCATAAAATTTAGCTGTAATTTTGCAAGATTGCTATTTTTTAGCATTTCTAATAAAAATTTGGCAATGACAAGCTCAGGATGATAAAAGTTCGATTGGAACAATAATCGGAATTCCTGTAGATGCTTTTTTGAAAACTAAGATCAGGCATAAACAATCTTATATGATTGATTATCTCCGACCTAATGATCTTAAGACAAACCTAGAATGGATAATAAGGAAAAATAAGATAATATGGAAAGATTAGTAACCTCAAATTTCAAGCTGGGAATTATTTATAGCTGCTTTTATGAGCTCTTGGGGTGGCATACTCTTTTTCAAACTTTATCTTAGAGAAAAAAAACATGAACAAAATTAGTAATATCAAACTAGCGGCCCGCTATATACAAGAGGGCAAACTGGTTGCTTTTCTCACCGAAACTGTCTATGGACTCGGTGCGAACGCCTTAGATCCCAGAGCTGTAACCAAAATATTTGAGCTAAAAGAACGTCCTTCTTTCGATCCCTTGATTATCCATATTGCCCAGATAGATCAATTAGAAAAACTGATGCTAAACAGTGATGCAAGGGTCTACAAATTAGCTGAAAAATTTTGGCCTGGCCCCTTAACTATGGTGCTGCCCAAAAGTAAAATTGTTCCCGATATTGTTACTTCTGGTTTGCCAACTGTAGGTATCAGGATGCCAAACAATGATATTGCTTTAGAGCTAATCCGTAGATCAGGATGCCCAATTGCTGCCCCCAGTGCCAATAAATTTGGCAGAATTAGCCCGACCAAAGCAGCTCATGTAAAGAAACAATTGCCCAACGTAGATCTTATCCTCGATGGTGGTAAAACTTCGATTGGCATAGAATCTACTATTATTAAACTCACTGAATTGGGTTTTCAAATTCTACGTAACGGCTTTATTACACAAGAGGAATTAGCTAAAGTTATTCCCTTTGATGATAAATCTAAAATCGAAAAACTAGCCGCACCCGGAATGCTAAAATCTCATTACAGTCCTAAGAAAAAATTCTATATTGCCAATGAAAGCAGCTTGGAAATTGATAAATCAAAAGCTGGCCTTATCTCATTCTCAGGGAAATTAGAAAACGATTTTAGCAAAGTGATAAAAATCTCGGAAAATCTGGACTTAAAAGATTACGCTGTAAATAT
Source organism: Cloacimonadales bacterium (SeqCode) (assembly GCA_046482725.1). Classification (GTDB taxonomy): domain Bacteria; phylum Cloacimonadota; class Cloacimonadia; order Cloacimonadales; family TCS61; genus DAOWES01. The sequence continues at coordinate 451 of JAWOEN010000151.1, read as the reverse complement.
CTTTGCAGCTATGCATACTTTCGAGGATGATGAAGAAATTGAGATTATCATCGCAGAACCTGTAGATGAAATTGGCATCGGAAAAGCAATAATGGATAAATTAAGAAAGGCTGAATATAATTGGCGAAAAAATAGCTAGTAAATTTTGTTTTATACCAACTACCTGAAATAATGGTAAGCATTAGAAAATGCAGTAAAAGCGCAGGCAGAGAATTTGCTCTGCCTGCCAAATATAACCTCGGAGCTTGTACAACCTCCGAGGACCTGACTCTTTATTGGAAAATCATCTGATAATATCTGCTTAATTTCTCTTCCATCTCGCGCAGATTGATGTGACGCGACGCTCGCACCAGCTCCTTGCCACCGCTCTAGACCACAAATGTGGGAATCGCTAAAGCCATAAAAACACTCTTGGCCTGCGGATTATCATCCAGCTCGATGCGATGAAAAC